>DASUXT010000083.1:0-6223 GCA_036377775.1 Gemmatimonadaceae bacterium
GATCGCACCCCAGGTGTGGTTGTTGTATGCCGGCTGCTCCGGGTACGTCTCCGCCGGATACCAGACGTCAACCTGCAAGTCGGGAAGCTGGGCGGATGCAGGCACGACGCCGACGACCGTCATCGGGAATCCCTCGATGTCGATCGTGCGACCGATGATGGAGCGATCGCCGCCGAAACGGCGCTGCCAGTAGCCCTCGCCGAGCACGAGCACGTTCGGCGGTGAGGCGCGGTTGTCGTCGAGCAGGATGTTCCGGCCCAGCAGGGGAGTGATGCCGAGCACGCGGAAGAGACCCGCACTCGCCTGCGCGGCGCGCGCACGCTCGGCCGGATGATCACCCCCGTCGCCGGCGACGGTGACCTCGGTGTTCTGGTAGACGCCGATGTCCTCGATGACGCGGCTGCTGTCCTTGAAGTAGTAGGCCTCGTGACGCGCGAGTCCCCAGAGGGTGTCGCCCTTGAACTTCGGCACGGGCGAGGTGAGCTCGACGAGCCGGTCGGCGCTGGCGAAGGGAAGGGGACGGAGGACGACGGCGTCGAGCATGGTGAAGATCGCCGTCGCCGCGCCGATACCGAGTCCGAGGGTGACGATGGCGGCGATAGTGAAGCCGCGGCTGCGGGCGAGGGAGCGCGCGGCGTGACGAAGCTCGCGCGTGACGGTATCGAGGAAGTCCATGCGCCGGTGTCCCTGGAGGATCTCTTCGTCGATGGCGAGCGTGGCGTTGCGATGCAGGTCGATATTGCCGAAGCGGCGTCGCGCTTCCGATTCGGCAGCGTGGCGCGGCATGCCCTGCGCGACGAGCTCGTCGATGCGCCCCTCGAGGTGGAAGAGGAGCTCGTCGTCGAGCGCACGACGTGCACGCGCGCGCGATTCGGGGAGGCGGAAGACGCGGCGCATGAGCGACGGCTCGTCGCGCGGAGTCATGTGGCCGGCTCGGCGGAGAGGAGGAGCCCGACCGTCTCCGTGTAGTGCTGCCAGCGCGAGACTTCGGCCGTGAGCTGGCGGCGGCCGGCGGCGGAGAGGCGGTAGAACTTCGCCTTGCGTCCCTGGTCGGTGTAGCCCCAGTCGGCGAGGAGCCAGCCGCGCTGCTCCATGCGATGGAGGCAGGGGTAGAGGGCACCTTCCTCGATGGCGAGGCGTTCATGGGTGGCGGCCTCGATCCAGCGGAGGACGGCGAGCCCGTGCATCGGCGCCCAGGAGAGCGTCTTGAGGACGAGCATGTCGAGGGTGCCGCGGAGGAGCTCGCGATCGGTGGGGGCGGCCATGGCTCTCGTTGCAGGTGGCTAACCTAACGTTCTTAGGACAAGACGATGTGGCGCACGGGAAAGTTTGTCAAGAATGTCTACGGCAACGGCGAGTACTTCGTACGCCGTACGACGTATCCGGACCCAGGCCGCTGGCCCATCGAAGGCGCCGAGGGGGCCTCGTGCTGCACGGTCATGTGATGGCCCGCCTTCGCGGGGCGTGGATGTCGGTCGAGATTCGCAGTACGAAGTACGAAGTACGAGGTACTTCTGTTGCCCTTACCAGGGGCGCCATATTCTCGCACCCGTCCGGCCGGTGCGAGCGGTGGCGGCGACGCGGCTGCCAATGCATCGACTCGCGAATCCGGCCGACCGAGCCTCTGGTCGCATGCCGCACCTTCGCCTGCTTCACATCCTCCCGCTCGTCGCCGCCCTCGTCTCTGCTGCCTGCGCCAGCACGTCGCAGGGTGCAGCGAAAAAGGCGGAAAGGATCACGCCGCCGCAGCAGTTGCGCGGGGGTCCACCGCCGGAGATCCGGGAAGTGGTGGACATCCGTTACGAAGTGCTCGTCAATGCCGACGGCCAGCCTGACCTCCGGACGCTGAAGGTGACGGGCAAGGGCGCAGGGAGCGTCCGCACTGCAATCGAGGACTGGATCCGCAACTCGATGTTCAAACCGGCGATGCAGGATGGTCTCCCGGTCGCCGGGCTGTACAGGGGCGGAATCAAGACGCGCGTCGAAGTGCACCGGATGTAACCACGGCGCTCACGTGCCTCTTGACCCTCACCCAACGTCAGGGTGCATCGTGACGTGGGAGGCGCCATGGAACACGAGTCGACGAAGCTCTACAAGGTCCGCGAGTTCGCGAAGCTGGCCGGCGTGACGGTGCGCGCACTGCACCACTACGACCGGCTCGGCCTGCTCACACCCGCTCGCCGGACGGGCAGCAGCTACCGCCTGTACAGCGAGCGCGACCTCGCGCGGCTGGAGGAGATCGTCGTCCTCAAGTTCCTTGGCATTCCCCTGAGGGAGATCCGGCCCCTGCTCGACCAGCAGTCGGGGCTCGCCGATGCGCTGCGCCGGCAGCAGCGCGTGCTCAGCGAGAAGCGACGGCAGCTCGAGCAGGCGATCACGACGATCGCCGCCGCCGAGCGATCGGTGCGCTCCCCGACGGGACCGAATTGGACTCTCTTCAGACACGTCATCCAGGAGATCGAGATGCAGAACGAAACGAACTGGCAGGCGAAGTACTACAGCCCCGAGGCGCGCGAGAAGGTGGAGCAGCGCAAGGCGCTGTGGTCGCCGGAGCTGCAGGAAGAGGTGACGCGCAAGTGGAACGCGCTGTTCGCCGACATCGAGGCGTCGCTGGACCAGGATCCGGCGAGCCCGGAAGCGCAGGCGCTCGCCGCGCGCTGGCGCGAGCTGCTCGCCGGATTCACCGGCGGCGACCCGGAGATCCAGAAGGGGTTGAACAAGATGTGGCAGGACAAGCAGAATTGGCCGGCGGCGGATCGCGAGCGCGTTACGGTCAAGCCGGAGATCCAGGAGTTCATCATGAAGGCCATGAGAGTGAAATGAAGGCACCGACCACACCCATCCTCGCCACCCTCGTCGCGTGCGCCGCAATGGCGTGCGCGACGAATCCCGCGCCGGCCACGTCGGCGTCCACCTCCACCGCAGATGACGCCGCGTTCATGGCGCGCGCCCGCGCGATCCACGAGCGCCTGCTCACGATCGACACCCACGTGGACATCGACCCGGAGAACTTCCAGGCCGGGCAGCTCAACTACGCGCAGCGGCTGAGCACCCAGGTGGACCTCACCAAGATGGAACAGGGCGGGCTCGACGCGATCTTCTTCTCCATCTACGTGGGGCAGGGAACGCTGACTGCCGCCGGCTACGAGCAGGCATGGGCGGTGGATACGGCGAAGATGAATGCCATCCATCGCCTCGCCGAGGTGATCGCGCCCAACCGCATCGCCATCGCCTACACGGCGGACGACGTGCGCCGCATCGCGGCGAGCGGGAAGAAGGTGGCGCTGATGGGGGTGGAGAACGGCTACGGCATCGGCACGGACCTCGGCCGAGTGAAGGAGCTGTACGACCGTGGCGGGCGCTACCTGTCGCTGGCGCACAACGGCAACAACCAGCTCTCCGACTCCAACACCGGCGAGGCGAACGGCGACTGGTCGTGGGGCAACGGCATCTCCCCGCTCGGCAGGCAGGTGATCGCCGAGATGAACCGGCTGGGGATGATGGTGGACATCTCGCACCCGTCGCGCGGCGCGATCATGCAGATCTTCGCCCTGACCAAGGCGCCGGTGATCGCGTCGCACTCCGGCGTGCGGGCGCTCTGCGACAACCCGCGCAACCTGGACGACGAAGAGCTGCGCGCGCTGGCGAAGAACGGCGGCGTGGCGCAGATGGTGGCATATCGCGGCTTCGTGAAGTGCGACGCGGCGTACGACGCGACACGCTCACAGGCGCTGGCAGCGCTGAACCAGGAGTACGGCATCACGGCGGGCCGGCGCGGTGGCGGGGCTCCGTCGCGTCGCGGGCCGACCGCTGGCGTCGCCGGCAACTCGTGCGGGCCGACGCGCGCGGTGCAGCCCGGCGGGATAACCGCCGCGGTGCAGGAGCAGCTCGCGGCGATGCCGGCGGCACGCGCCGACGAGTATCGCGCGAAGCTGCGGGCGCTCGAGGCGAAGTATCCCCCGCGCCCGGACGCCACGGTGAAGGATTTCGTGAACCACATCGACTACGCGGTGAAGCTGATCGGCCTCGACCACGTTGGGATCAGCTCCGACTTCGACGGCGGTGGCGGGCTCGCCGACTACAACTGCGCGCTGGAGTCGGTCAACATCACCGCCGAGCTGCTGCGGCGCGGGTACACGGAGGAGCAGATCGGCAAGCTGTGGAGCGGGAACACCCTGCGCGTGATGAGCGAGGTGGAGCAGGTAGCGAAGCGGATCCAGGCCGGGGCGACGGAGTAGGTCCGTCGCTTTGAAAAGCGTTGGGAACGGAAAGGGCCGGATGCACGGCCGGAAACGGCCGGATCCGTGCCGCTCGTGATCTGATTTCCACGCACCGAGACTGGCCTCCACACCTCCAATCTTTCCTGAATGGATTGGAACGGCCTCGGGACGCTCCAGAGCGCATGGAGCCTTCTGCCCAGTGGAGAGAATCCGGCAGTTTCGTAGTGAAGATCCGGCCTTTTCCGTTCCCAACGCTTTCAAGACTTCAACGCGATCCGCACCCCCGCCGGATCTTCACCGTCCGCTCCAGGTCGTCCTCGCTCTGCAGGATCTTCTCGCGCAGGTCGTGCGGCCAGTCTTCATGGACGTCGAGGAAATCCTCGACGTACGCCAGCGCATCCGCACTCCGCTGGCCGCCGATGAAGCTGCCGAGCCAGGAGCCGAGGAAGAAGATGCGGCGATTGCGCTGGATCCACGGCAGCGAGTCGAGCGCTGGGAGGAGGTAGCGGCGCGTGAGCGCTTCCTGGTCGGGATCGTTGAACGCGCCGAGGCTCGCCGTGACCCAGTCCTCGTTGAGGGTGGAGTCGGCGAAGTAGCGGTGCCAGTAGTTCGCCTTCACGGCGGAGTCGGGCCACGCGGCGCCGGCGACGAAGGCGCGGCGCTTTCCCTCGCTCGTCGAGTCGCGGCGGGTCTCGAAGGCGAGCCGCGCACGGGCGCTCGGCGCATCCAGGCTCGCGAGATGGGTGACGATTGCCCAGCGCGTCGGTGCGCGGAGGGGAAGGCCGAGGACGGTCGCGCTGTCGAGCGCGGCGTCGAGGTGGGCGATGACATCGGGCGACTTCGTGAGGCCGATGAGCGCGTCGAGCTGTGCCTTGCGCACCGAGTAGGAGCGCGAGCTGTCAGCGGCTCCGGCGGCGAGCACGCGTTCGGTCTCCGGCAGGAGCGTCGCCCTTGACGCGTCGCAGGCATAGGTGTCCACCGCCCGCGCCAGCCGGCCGACGATGAATGGCGCGAGCTGGTCGTCGCGCTCCTTCGGCAGCTCGCGCAGCGCGACGCGGGCGAAGCGCTCAGGGGCGAGCTGCGCATCTCGCACGAGGTCCCAGAGCGCGCCCCACGTCATCGCCTTCTGCAACGGGTCGGTGATCTCGCCGACGTGCTGTTCGGCCCAGCGAGTGCTCGACGAGTCCAGATGCACGAGAGCGTAGGCTTCATCGCCGGCATTCGCGAAGACGAACGCGGGGGCGCGGCCAGGGAAGGTGCGCATCTCGGTCGACTTCGTGAGGAGCTCGGGGACGACGCGTTGGCTGCCGCTGGAATCGACGATGAGCAGCTGCGTGCGGATCGGCCAGGGCTTCTTGCCGGACAGTGGCTGCGCGGGGGACTGGGCAAGCTCCAGCGTCCACCCGCCGTCGCGCGGCGTCACGCGCTGGGTGACGACCGGCATGCCGGGGCGGAGGATGTAGTCGCGGCCCCAGGCCATGAGATCTACGGGCGGCGGGTCGGTCGCCGCGCGAGCGGAGATCGAGGCGATCGCCGAGAGCAGGTCCTGCCAGGTGGCGTTCGCGTACGCGTGGTCGTGCAGGTACACGCGCAGGCCGCGCTTGAAGGTCGTGTCGCCGACGAGGTAGTTGAGCTGCTTGAGGATTCCCGGCGCCTTGTTGTAGACGATCGCGCCGTAGTTGCTCTTCGCCTGGTCGAGGTTGGCGAGGGACTGCCACACGGGCGTCGTGCCGCGCGAGGCGTCGGTGGCGTACGCGACGGGCTTGTTGCGCAGGTAGAAGGTGCGCCAGGCGTTGGCGCCCGGACTCAGGTCGTCCTGCATCACGGCGGCGATGTAGGTGGCGAAGCCCTCCTTGAGCCACAGGTCGTCGAACCACTTCATGGTCACGAGGTCGCCGAACCACTGGTGCGACACCTCGTGGTAGATGGTCGCCTCGCGGCCGAGGAGCTGGTTGCGCGTCGGCGGCTCGCGGTAGATGAACGACTCCTCGTTGTAGAACACC
>DASUXT010000084.1:0-13637 GCA_036377775.1 Gemmatimonadaceae bacterium
GTGGTGGCAGCTACCTAGCGCTCGAACCGCCGACCCGGGAGCCGCTCCATCATGTCCCTGAGCGCCGTGAACCGCGCCGACAGCGGCACGAACTGCTGCACCTCGGCGTGCTCGCCGAACCGGTGCACGTCATCCCACACGGTGGGATCCTTCTCCGCCAGCGTGGCAGCGCAGTCGGCCACCAGCCACGCCGCCGCGTAGACGTCCATCGCCTCGAGCTTCTCGAGCGCGACGTGGAAGCGCTCCGCCGCCGACTCGAGCCGGCCGGCCTCGACTTCGAGCCTGATGAACAGCGACTCGAGCAGCTCGCGTCCCTGGAACCACCAGTCGGCACGCGCACCCAGCACGCGCTGCGCCGCCTCGAGCGACACGTTCGCGCTCGGCACCGCGTCGAGGCGCAGGGCGGCGAGCCCGGCGCCCGAGTGCGCGCCGACGGCGATGTCCTCCGCGCCGAGGGTGTCGGCCAGCGCCGACGTCTCGCGGTACAGCCGCGACGCCTCGTCCGCGTCGCCGCGCTCTCGCTCCAGGTTCGCCAGGTTGTAGAGCGCCGCCAGGCGGTTGGCGTTGTTGCGCAGCGTGGTGTACAGCCGCAGGGCGGTATCGAGGTTGCCGCGCGCCGCGTCGAAGTCGCCGCTACGCATCTCGATCACGCCCAGGTTCATCGAGGCGTTCGCCTTGATGTCCAGCGACTGCGACTCGCTCGCGATCGTCTGCGCGGCGCGGAACGCGTCGGCACCGCCCTGGTCGTCGCGCGTGCGCATGCGCGCCACGCCGAGCGTCAGCCAGGCGCGCGCCTCCATCACGCGGTCGCCGCGCGCCTGCGCGCGGTCCACGAGCCGGAGCAGCAGCGCCGCCGCCTCGGCCGGCCTCGTGCCGAGCAGCGTGATGGCGAGGCGGTGCATCGCCTCGCCGGCCAGCGCGTCGTGACCGCTCTCTTCGGCAATGCGCAGCGACTCCTCCGCGATGCGGATCGCATCGTCCAGCTCGCCGGTGCGACCGAGCGTCTGCACGAGCAGCGAGCGGGTCTGCACCACGTCGGCCAGGCTGCCGACGCGCTCCGCGGTCGCGAGCAGCTCGCGGCATTCCTGTTCCGTCTCCCGCGCCCCCTGGCCGAGGCGCACACGCGCCTGCAGGCGGCGGAGCTGCACCGGCAGCTGCTGCGCGGGCTTGTCCTTCAGGCTCGGCGACTCGAGGATCGCATCGCACGCCGCCTGCACGTCGGCCCAGCGGCCCGACTGCTCGGCGGCGCGCGCCAGCTCTTCCTGCACGGCCACCCGCTCGTCGTCAGTGGAGGCGTGATTGAGGGCGTGGCGCAGGAAATCCGCCGCTTCGTCCAGGGCGTAGAGCGCCATCGCGCGCTCGGCGGCGCGCTTGCACCAGGCATACGCCTTGGCGCTGTTGCCGCTCTTCGCGTAGTGTGCCGCGATCTCGTCCACCGCGTCCGGTGAGCGCTTCGCCAGCACGTCGGCCACCTGCTCGTGCTTCAGGCGCCGGCGCGCCGGGCTCACCGACTTGAGCACGGCATCGATGAGCAGCGCGTGCGCGAACTGGTACGTGTCGTCGTCGTGCTCGCGCGCCGGCTCCAGCACCGACGTCTTGAGCCCCTCGTCGATCGCGTCCAGCACGTCGTCCATCTTCGCGCCCGCCGCGTCCTTGAGGAGCGAGAGCGAGAAGGTGCGCCCGATGGCAGCGGCCGTGACGAGGATCTTGGCCGCGTCGGCCGGCAGGCGCGAGAGGCGACGCCCGACGAGGTCGGTCATCCCCTCCGGCAGGTTCGCCTTGCTCGGCAGCGTCCACGTCCACGCGGTGCCGTTGTAGCTGAACGCGCCTTCCTCGTGCATCGTGCGCAGCAGCTGCATCACGAGGAACGGATTGCCCTCGGTGTGGCGCAGCACGAAGTCGAGCAGGTCGTCGCCGAGCTCCGAGCGGTGGAGCGCCCCCTGGAGCCACTCACGCACCTCGTTCGCCGTGAGGCGCTCCACGTGCAGCTCGCGCGAGCGCTCGTCGCGCGAGATGCGCTGCCGGCGCTCGCGCACCGGACCGTACGCCGCTTCCTCGCTGCGGATCGTGAGCGCGATGCAGACACGTTCCGTGGTCAGCTGCGCCATCACGTACTCCAGCGCATCCCAGCTCGCCGTGTCCGCCCAGTGCATGTCCTCGAGCACGATCATGATCGGTCGTGCCTCGCTCGCCCCGCGCAGGTATGCCACCAGCTCTTCCAGCAGGTGATGCCCCTGGAGCGGGTCGAACGTCGTCGGCAGGGTGGAGGTCGGCGTGCTCGCGCGCAGGGGGGCCACGAGCCGGCCGAGCATCGGCCACGGGCGCGCGGGCGCGATGCCCAGGTCATAGATCCCCGCCAGCGCTTCCACCCACGCGCCGAACGGTGGCCGGCTCTCGCTCTCCATCGCGCGTCCGGTGACCATCGCCGCGCCGCGCAGGCGCACTTCGGGCAGCAGCTGGCGCACGAGCGTGGACTTCCCGACGCCGGCCTCACCGATCACGAGGCGCGCCTGCGGCGTGCCGTGCACGCTCAGGTCGAGCGCCGTGACGAGCGAGCGCAGCTCGGTGGCGCGGCCCACGAACCGGTTGAGCACCAGCTGCGGCGCCGACTCGCCTTCCGTGCCGGCCAGCACCACCTTGTCGCGCCCCTCGCGCTTGGCCTCGAACAGTGCGCGGTCGGCAGCGGTGAACATCGCCTCGAACGACTCGCCATGCTCCGGCGCCGTGGCCACGCCGATCGAGAGCGTGACGCTCATCGTGCGGTCGGGCTGGTCGCGCAGGGGAATCGGCATCTCCGCCATCTTGCGGCGGATGTCCTCCGCGATGGCGCGCCCGCCGTCGGCGTCGAGACCGGGAAGCAGCACGACGAACTCGTCACCCGCGTAGCGTCCCACGTACTGGCCCGGCCGCAGCTGCTCGCGGATCACGCCGACCACGAGGCGCAGCGCGTCGTCGCCCGCGAGGTGGCCGAAGGTGTCGTTGACCGACTTGAACTGGTCCACGTCCACGACGAGCAGCGTGACCGGGGCGCCGGTGCGGCGCCGCTCGGCCAGCACGGCCGTGATGACGTTGGTGAACGCGCGGCGCACCAGTGCGCCCGTGAGGTCGTCCTCCTCGGAGACCATCACGGCGCCGTTCTTTCCCGTGCGGCGCGCCGGCATGGCGCGCTGGGCGGCAGCCGGTGCGTGCACGCGCCCGCGCCGCACCATCTCCTCGAACTTCGCGAACAGCTGCGGATCGAACTGCTTGCCGATCTCGCGGCGCATGATCTCGATCGCCTCGAGCTGCGAGAACGCGCGCTTGTAGCTGCGCTCCGTCGTCAGCGCGTCGTAGACGTCGGCCACGCAGAGGATGCGCGCCGTGAGCGGGATGTCCTCCCCCGCCAGGCCGTCGGGATACCCCTTGCCGTCCCAGCGCTCGTGGTGGCTGCGCACCATCGGCGCGACGTCCCACGGGAAGGCGACGTCGGCCAGCATCTGCTCGCCCGCCTCGGGGTGCTTGCGCACGAGCGCCCATTCCTCGTCGGTGAGCTTGCCCGGCTTGTTCAGCACCTCCGCCGGCACGATCAGCTTGCCGACGTCGTGCAGCAGCGCGCCGATGCGGAACCAGAAGAGCGAGTTCTCGTCGAACCCCGCCTTGGCGGCGAGCGCCGTGGAGAGGTCGGCCACCCGCTCGCAGTGACCCTGCGTGTGGATGTCCTTCGATTCGATCGACTCACCCCACTTGCGCACGACGTCGAGGAAGTCGCCCTCGAGGCGCGCCATGCGGCGCCCCACGTCGGCGAGCTCGTGGCGCGCGCGGAGCTGGGTGAAGCAGGCGTGGGCGCGGTTGAGTGCCTGCAGCGTCTCGCGATTGCGGCCGAGCCGCTGGTACAGCTCGGCGAGCTCGCGGTTGCTGTCCCCCTCGAGCGCCAGGTCGTTCGACGCGGCGGCCACCGAGCGCGCGCGGCTCAGGTGCTCCTCGGCAGCGGCGAGGTCGCCCGTTTCCCGGGCGATGATGCCGTACACCTTCTCCGCCTCGCCGTTGGCGCGCGCGTCGTCCAGGTGCTCGGCCAGCGCCATGGCGCGGTCGCAGCGCCGCTTCGCTTCCACGAAGTCGCGCTTCTCGATCTGCAGCGAGGCGGAGTTCACCTCGAGCTGGATGCGCGTCGAGAGGCCGCCCAGCGCATTGGCGATCGTGAGCGCTTCCGTGAAGGCATCATCGGCGGCGTCGTGGCGCCCGAGCGCCATGTTCGCCATGCCGAGGTTGTTCAATGCGATGAGGATGTTGTCGAGCAGCGAGTAGAGGCGGCCGTGCGCCAGCGCGTCCTGGTAGTAGCGGAGCGCTTCCCGGAAGTCGCCGCGGATGCTCGCGAGCGTGCCCAGGTTCGTCATCACGTCCACCTGGAGCCGCGGATCGGTGGTGCTCGTGCCGCGCTCCAGCGCCTCGTGGAACAGCTGCTCGGCGTGGTCCAGGTCGCCCTGCCGCCAGCGCACCGCGGCCAGCACGTTCAGCGCGTGGCCCAGCGCGTTCCGTTCGTCGCCCAGCTCGGCGGTGGCGACGGCGGCCTCCGCGCAGTCTTCGGCCGCCTTGTAGTCGGCGTCCACCTCGTAGCTGCGCGCGATCCAGCGCAGGAGCATCGAGGCCAGGGACGGCGACGGGGAGGTGATGCTGCGCAGCGCCTGCTCGTACAGCACGCGCGCCTCCGCCCGGCGCCCGAGCTTGTCGAGCGCTCGCGCATCCTCGATCAGCGCGCGCGTCGACGGATGCTCCGCCGGCGATTCCACCAGGCGGAGGTGTGTGGCGCGTGCGGTGTTATCGGAGGACGATGCCACGGGAGGAGGAGACCGGGATCGAAGGAGGGAAGGACCGGAGCAACCGGTGCCCGGAGGCCCACGCTGAGTGCGGCCGCCGGGCACCGTGCGGCCCGCCGAGGCGGGCCGTACTGCGGTAGGACGATTGACCTCAGCTCGAGGCCACGATGTAACCCGAGCGGCCAGCGCCGCGCGGGCGGCCACCGTCGTCGTACGTCGGCTGGTGGTTCTGCGCCGGGGACACCGACGCCTCGGAGTTGAACGAGCGCGACATCGAAGCGCTGTTCCAGGCGGTCATGAACGAAAGGCTCAAGCCGATCGCCAGGAGAATGTGACGGATCATGGTAGTTGGCTCCTGAACGGCAGCGCACGGCCTCGCGCGCCACCCGTGGAAGGAATCAAGATTCGCGAAGGATCAGAGCAGTACAGGACTCGCCTTAGAAGCCGAGGTCGACGCTGAGCGACAGCGGGTTGGCGCTGAACTCCGCGACCACGTATCCGCTGAAGTGCTTGATCCGACGGAACACCACCTTGTTCTCCACGTCCACGTTCGAGAGCAGGTCAGCATCCGTCTGCGCCTCGTCCACGCAGCCCGTCTCGTTGCAGTAGTACATCACCTTCGTGTTGTCGAGCGTCGCCTGGTCCGTCACGTACAGGTACAGGTTGACGTTCGCCTGCGGGTTGAACCGCAGCGCCGGCTGGAACTCCACGCTCGGATGATCGGTGTCGGCGTTGCGCACCGTCGCCGTGATCGTGAACGGCTGCGTCTGCGGCTCGCAGCTGTCGTTCCACGTGCCCACGCCATAGCTCGACGTGGCCAGGTCGCAGACCGCGTTGGCCGGGATGTCGAGGTGGCTCGCGCCGAACGTCAGCGACTCAGCCTGGTTCGGATCGATCTCGTACGTGTAGGTGCCATCCGCGGCGCCGACCAGCGCGCGCTGCGCGTCGGTGGGCACGAACGGCGACGTCCGCAGCGCGGACAAGGTCTTCGGCTGGGCGGCGCTGGGCGACGTTGCATCCCCCGCGCAGCCGGCCAGCAACAGGCTCGCGGTCGCCACGGTGGTCAGCAGCGGAACGAGCGACACTCGCGAGCGCGCCATCATCGGCAATCGCATTCGATCCTCTCGAGCCTGAGGCTCATTGGGAAGGGAAAGAGTGGAACTACAGTGACCCTCCCTTTGGCAATGCCGAGACCACTCGCCGAGTCCGCTTTCACCCGTCAGACTGTCTGCGTCGGCAGCCGGTCCAGCGCTCGATCGGCCATCCTGTCCCGGCCGATTCGACTTCATGACTGACCGTGTCCGGTGGCCGGATCGTGCAGAGTGCGAGAGATCTTGCAGTCTGCAGCGCCCCACAAGCGTCCCTGAGGTACCTTTTCGCCCCGATTCGGTCATCGGGACGGCATACCGTCAACGAGAGGCAATCGCCGTCTGATCGTGTGACAGTCGTACCGGCGAGATGAGGGGGTGCGAACCGGTGGGACGCTCGGCCAGGTCGCGCAGCGCGGTGAACCGCGCCGCGAGCGGCACGAACTCCTGCACCGCCTCGTGCGTCGTGAACCGCTCGACGACGCGCCAGATCCCTTCGTCGCGCTCCGCCAGCTCGGCGCCGCAGTCGGCCACCATCCACGCCGCCGCGTACACCTCCATCAGCTCCAGGCGGGCCACCGCCACGTGGAAGCGCTTTCGCGCCGCCGTGAGCTGTCCGTCGTGCGCCGCGAGGCGTACGGCAAGCGATTCCAGCAGCTCCCGCCCCTGGAACCACCAGTCGCCTCGGTCGCCCAGCGCTCCTTCCGCGGCGCGAAGCGCGCCGCGCGCCGCCGCCACATCGTCCAGTCGCAGTGCTGCCACCCCTGCGCCGGCATGCGCCCCGATCGCGATGTCCACCGCGCCAAGCTGCTCGGCCAGTGCGGCGGTCTCGCGATAGAGTCCGAGTGCGGCCTCGGCGTCACCCCGCTCGCGCTCGAGGCTGGCCAGGTTGTAGAGCGCGGCGAGGCGGTTGGCGTTGTTGCGCAGGGTGGTGTACAGCCGCAGGGCGTCCTTGCACGCCTCCTGTGCCGCGGCGAAGTCGCCACGCCTGAGCTCCAGCACGCCGAGGTTCATGGACGCGCTCGCCGCGATGTCGAGCGCATGCGCGGAGCGCGCCGCGCCGAGCGCCGCACGGAACGCCTCGGCTCCCCCGCGATCGTCGCGCGCGCGCGTGCGCGCCACACCGAGGGAGAGGTACGCGCGGGCTTCCATCGCGCGGTCGCGCCGCGCGCGGGCGCGCGATACGAGCTGCAGCAGCAGCTCCACCGCCTCGCCCGGCCGTGCGGCGATGAGCGTGATGCCCAGGCGGTGCATCGCTTCACACACCAGGCTGTCGTCGCCGCCCGCCTTGGCGAGCGACACCGACTCGGTGGCGATGTCCACCGCTTCGTGCGTGCGGCCCATGCGGGCGAGCGCCTGCACGAGCAGCGAACGGATCTGCACCACGTCGGCGCGCGTCCCCTCGCGTTCGGCCACCGTGAGCAGGTCGCGGCAGGCGGCTTCGGTGTCCGGTGCCGCCTGACCGAGACGCACCAGCGCATGGAGGCGCCGCTGCAGCACCGGCAGCGCTCGCGCCGGCTGCGCGGTGAGCAGCGAGCTGCCGAGCATCGCATCGCACCAGCGCGCCACCTCGTCCCAGCGCCCCGAGAGCTCGGCGGCGCGCGCCAGCTCGTCCTGGGCGGCGATGCGCTGGTCGTCGGCGCCCGCATGCTCCAGCGCGAGCTCGAGGAAGCGGGTCGCGTCGTCGAGGGCGTAACGCGCCATCGCGCGCTCGGCCGCGCTGCGGCACCACGTGTAGGTCTGTGATCCGTCGCCGCTGCGCGCGTAGTGCCAGGCCACCGCGTCCACCGCGTCCGGACTGCGCGCCGCCAGCAGGTCGGCGATGCGACGATGGATCATGCGCTGGCGTGCCGGGCTCACCGTGCGGAGCACGGCGTCCACCAGCAGCGTGTGCGCGAAGCGGTAGGTGTCGTCGTCCAGCTCGTGCACCGGCTCCAGCACCGAGCTGGCGAGCCCGCTGTCCACGGCATCGAGCACCGTGTCCATCTCGGCGCCGGTGGCATCGGCAAGCAGCGAGAGCGAGAAGGTGCGGCCGATCGCCGCCGCGGTGACGAGGATCTTCGCGGATTCCGCGGAGAGCCGCGACAGGCGGCGCGCCACCAGGTCCGCCATGCCGGAAGGCAGCGGGAGCGATGCCGGAATGGTCCAGACCCATGCGCTGCCCGTGTGGGTGAACACCCCCTGCTCGTGCATCGCGCGCAGCAGCTGCATGACGAGGAACGGGTTCCCCTCGGTGCGCTGGAGCACGAATGAGAGGAGGTCGTCGCCCAGCTCCGACCGATGCAGTGCGCCCTGCAGCCACTCGCACACCTCGCGCGCATCGAGGCGCTCCACGCGCAGCTCGCGCGAGCGCTCGTCGCGCGACAGGCGCTGGCGACGCTCGCGCACCATGCCGTAGGCCGCCTCCTCGCTGCGGAGGCTCAGCGCGATGAAGATGCGCTCGGTGGTGAGCTGGGCCATCACGTACTCGAGTGCGTCCCAGCTCGCCGCATCCGCCCAGTGCATGTCTTCCAGCAGCAGGCTGAGCGGACGGGACTCCGAGGCGGCACGAAGGAAGCGCACGAGCTCCTGCAGGAGCTGGTGCCCCTGCGTGGGATCGAGTGGTGCCACCGGCGACGTTGCCGCGCCGGCGCGCAACGCCGGGACCAGCCGCTCGAGCAGCGGCCATGGACCCGTGGGGGCGAGCCCGAGCTCCTGCAGGGCGAGCACCAGCTCCGCCCACGGACCGTATGCGGGACGGCATTCGCTCTCCAGCGCGCGCCCCGTCACCATCGTCACGCCACGCAGGCGCAGGTCAGGGAGCAGCTGGCGCACGAGGGTGGACTTGCCGACGCCGGCCTCGCCGATCACCACGCGCAGCTGCGGCGATCCGTGGGTGCTGTCGTCCAGCGCCGCCGCGAGCGCGCGAAGCTCCGCGGTCCGACCGACGAAGCGGGAAAGCACGAGCTGCGGCGGGCCGTCGCACGCGGCGCTCGCCGCCACCACCTTGTCGCGCCCCTCGCGCTTGGCCTCGAACAGCGCGCGATCGGCGGCGGTGAACATCGACTCGAAGCTGTCGCCGTGATGCGGCGCCGTCGCCACCCCGATGGAGAGCGTGACGGTCAGCGACTTCTCGTCATCCTCACGCACCGGCACGGGCGCCGCCGACGTGGCACGCCGCAGCTGGTCGGCGAACGCCACCGCGGCCGCTGCATCCACGCCAGGCAGCAGGACGACGAATTCGTCGCCGGCATAACGCCCCACGTACTGGCCGGGCTTGAGCTGCTCGCGAATCACCCCCGAGACCAGGCGCAGCGCGTCATCGCCGGTGAGGTGACCGTACGTATCGTTCACCAGCTTGAACTGATCCACGTCGGCCACGAGGAGCGACACGGGCGCGCCGGTCCGCCGCCGCTCGGCCAGCACCGCCGCCGTGACGTTCACGAAGGCGCGGCGCACGAGGGCGCCGGTCAGGTCGTCTTCCTCCGAATCCGTCGTGTCGGGCGCGGCGGCAATGCGTCGCACCGGCGTGACCCGCCGCGCCAGCGGTCGGGGAGACGCCGCACCGCGGCGCACCAGCTCCTCGAACCGCGCGAAGAGATGCGGGTCGAACTGCTTGCCCGCCTCGCGGCGCATGATCTCCATCGCCTCGAGATGCGAGAAGGCGCGCTTGTAGCTGCGCTCCGTCGTCAGCGCATCATAGACATCCGCGATGCAGAGGATCCGCGCCGCGAGGGGGATGTCCTCGCCATGCAGGCGATCCGGGTAGCCGCGGCCGTCCCACCGTTCATGATGGCCGCGGATCATCGGCACCACGTCCCATGGAAAGCGGATGTCCGCCAGCATCTCCACGCCCGCCATCGGGTGCTGGTGCACCAGCGCCCACTCGGCCTCGTCGAGCTGCCCCGGCTTGTTCAATACGTCCGCCGGCACGATCAGCTTGCCCACGTCGTGCAGCATGGCGCCGATGCGGAACCAGAAGAGGAAGCTTTCGTCGAGTCCCGCCTTGACGGCGAGCGCGCCCGAGAGATCCGCCACGCGCTCGCAGTGCCCGGCGGTATGCACATCCTTGGACTCGATGGCGTCGCTCCACTTGCGCACGGCGTCCAGGAAGTCCCCTTCGAGCCGCGCCATGCGGCGCCCCACGTCCGCCAGCTCGTGGCGCGCCCGCAGGACCCCGAAGCAGCGATACGCCTCGTTCAGCGCCTGCAGGGTCTCGCGATGGCGGCCCAGGCGCTGGTACAGCTCCGCGAGCTCCTGGTTGGCGTCACCCTCGAGCGTGAGGTCACGCGCGCCGGTACCCAGCTCGCGGGCGCGCTGCAGGTGCGCCTCGGCGGCGACCAGGTCGCCCGTCTCGCGCGCGATCACGCCGTACACCTTCTGCGCCTCGCCGTTGGCGCGCGTGTCGCCGATGTGCGCCGCCAGCTCCATCGCGTGGTCGCAGCGGCGTCGGGCCTGGCCGTAGTCGCGACGCTCCGTTTCCAGCAGCGCCATGTTGACCTCGAGCTGGATCCGCATCGAGACGCCACCCAGCGCGTTGGCAATGGTCAGCGCCTCGGTGAACGCCGCCTCGGCTTCGTCATGACGGCCAAGCTCGAGGTTCACGATGCCGAGGTTGTTCAGCGTGCCGATGATGTTGTCGAGCAGCGAATGACGTCGGCCGTGTGCCAGCGCCTCGTGATAGAACCGCAACGCGCCGCGCACGTCGCCGCGCACGCGCGCCAGCGAGCCAAGGTTGGTCGTCACGTCCACGTGGAGCCGCGGATCGTCGGCATTCGTGCCGCGTGCCAGCGCGTCGTGGAACGTGCGCTCGGCTTCATCGAGATTGCCCAGGCGCCACTGCACCGCACCTAGCACGTTCAGCGCATGGCCGAGCGCGCTACGGTCGGCGCCTGCTTCGGCCGTGGCCACCGCCGCCTCTGCGCAGTCGGCGGCGGCGTGATAGTTCGCGTCCACCTCGTGGCTGCGCGCGATCCAGCGCAGCAGCGCCGACGCGGTGGACGCCGAGGAGGCGTCCAGGCTGTGCAGCGCCCGCTCGAACAGCGTTCGTGCCTCGGCGCGGCGCCCCATCCGGTCGAGCGCACGCCCCTCCTCGGCCAGCGCGCGGGCCGAGGCGTCCCCGCCGGCCGGATCGACCAGCAGCGGGTAGAGCGCGCGAGCCTGGACGGAGCCGTCGGAGGGCGAGGTCACCGGGTGCTCGAGGACGGAAGTGGTGAAGCAGGCGCGCGGGCCGGACGTGTCACACCGGTGGTGCGACGGCGCCGGCCCACGTTACGCCCCATCGTCGGGGCGGTACGGCGACTGGCTGCTACAGCGCTAGTACAGCTCGCCCGACAAGCCCCGCTCGGCCACGAGGTAGCCGCTGAAGTGCTTGATGCGACGATAGACCAGCTTGTCGGGTCGGTCGAGCACGGTCTCCAGTGAGGGATCGGTCAGCGCCTCGTCCACACAGGACTTCGAGGCGTTGGTCGGGCAGTAAAGGATCCGCATTGCCACGGCTTCCTTCGCCTGCTTGCCTCGGACGGCGAGGGTCAGAAAGACGTTCCGTCTGGGGTTGAACCGAAGCGCCGGCTCGAAGTCGATGCGGGGCAGGCCGCCGGCGGTGCTGCGGACCTTGGCCGTGATCGTGATCTTCGTCGTGAGCGGCGAGCACGCCTGATCCCACGTGCCCATGCCGTAGGTCGACGTGGAGGGATCACAGATGGAGTTCGAGGGCAACCAGAGCGAATGCTTGCCGAACTGCAGGTAGTTATCGCGGCGCGGATCGACCTGGATCACGTAGGTGGACGAATCGTCGTCGGTCGTGCCCTTCACCGGCTTCGCCTTCCCGTCGGGCAGGCCGTCCTTCGAGAGGCCGGCGCTCTCCGGCGCGGTGAGAGGCAGCGGCGACGTGGCATCCGTCGAGCAGGCGCTCGAGGCCACGACGACACCGGACATCGCGAGGAGGAGATAACGAAGGCGCATCAGACGAAGCGTGAGGGGAGCGAGAAAGAGCCGTGTGGTGCCACGGCCCGAGCCAGGGCGCAGGACGCCCGCTTCGGCCCCGTCCATTGGCAACGCCGGGGCCACTTGTGCTCGCTGTCACACTCCGGTCATGCTGTCCGCCACTTTGCCGGGCCGACGGCGCGATCGGGAATTCCGTCCGATGGCTTCGGTCGAATGTGCCACAGCCGCTCGGCGAGCGAGCTCTGGCATTGTGCCCGATATTTCGCGCTTTGCCAGAGCGCCTGGTGCCGAGTCGCGGCCGGCGGGGGGCGTCCCGACCCGGCGCACAGCCGGCGCCGGGATCTGGCGCGTCGGGACTGACCGCCCTCCTCGCCCGCGCTTCCAATCATATGGAACAAGCATTGGAAACATTGGGTAGTGCGGCCCACATCATGCCAGAGCGCTTCGACGCCGTTGACTCGCCCGTCGCGACGACGCACCTTGCGGTGTTCGTGCGCGCCCGACCTTCCGGTCCAGGCGCACGTCGTCCTTTTCTGCCCAGCCAGTCCGATGTCCGAGCCGTTGAAGTCCAGCGAATCCACCGCTCCCGAGAGGGTCGAGGAGCGCGTGCGCGTATTCGTGGATGTCGATGGAACACGCTGGCAGGTGAAGGAGATGCCGTTCTCCAACTACGACCGGCGGCGCGGACTTTCGCTCATCTTCTGGAGCGACGGCGCGGTGCGGCGCGTACGGGATTACCCCGACGACTGGCACGAGCTCTCCGACAGCGAGCTCGCCCTCCTCAGCTGGAAGGTCTGAGCAGCCGCTCCGTCGCCTGACCCGAGCCGCTCAGCGGCGAAGCTGCTCTTCCTGCTTTGCGCCGATGGCGGGGATCGGGACGGCCGACTTGCCCTCGGCCAGCAGGCGCGTGACGAAACGCTGTCCCTCCGACACGCGCTCGATCTCGATGGCGATGG
Organism: Gemmatimonadaceae bacterium; assembly: GCA_036377775.1. Taxonomy (GTDB): domain Bacteria; phylum Gemmatimonadota; class Gemmatimonadetes; order Gemmatimonadales; family Gemmatimonadaceae; genus AG11. Next base: position 12,763 of record DASUXT010000084.1, read on the forward strand.
CATCCATCGCCTGCTCCATGCGCTCGAGCCGGATGACCGTATCGCGGTCGGGAAGGGGCCGCGGCTGCGAGCCGCGCTTCCAGATGGAGCGCGCCCAGGCGAGCGCGATCGGGCAGAGCACGAAGATCGTGAAGACGATGAGGATGGGCTCGAAGTCCACGCGATTGACCAGGTTGGAGGGACGTGCGGGTTCGGTGCTGGCGACGAGCGCCACGGGCGCGGACGCCAGCTGCTGGCCGACCTCGTCGATGCTGGTCTCCAGGCGCGCGATACTGGCATCGAGCACACCGAGGCGCTGCTCGAGGCCGGTCCGGTTGGCCCCGGTGGCACTCTGGAGCTGGCGCGCGATCTCCCGGCGGCGGCTCGTGGCGGAGCCCAGCTGGTCGGAAAGCTCGTTCCGCTGCGCCTTGAGCGCGCGAACCTCCTGCGCCGTGGCCGGCGGCCCGTTGAGTGCCTGCTGAGTGACGACGGTAACGCCGGGCGCCGCTGGGGCGGGGGCGGGCGCGGGAGCCTGTACGACCTTGGCCTGTGTCATGGATGGTCCTACGACGCGAGGTCGTCGCGAGTGTCAGGGGCCGCCGCTCGCCGGCGCCGGCAGCGAGAGCACCAGGCCGAGCTGGCCATTCGGCATCGCTGCCAGCGACGTGTGCAGCATGAAGCGATCGATCCGGTTGTCAGGGTGCGTGTGCGAGTAGCGCACCACCTTGAGGCCACCAAATGTACCGATCGCCGCGCCGAGCACCACGTCGCTCGCCCAGTGCTTGTTGTGGTACATGCGGGAGAGTCCCACGAGGGTGGCGCCGCCATACAGCACCGGCCCCACGTACCACACCGCTTCCGGATGCGGGCGTCGCATCTCGCTCGTCACTGCGGCC
>DASUXT010000085.1:0-2438 GCA_036377775.1 Gemmatimonadaceae bacterium
CACGTAGCGCAGCTGCTCCTCGTGCGTCGGCGGCGACGTCACGAGCACCACGTGGTCCGTCGCCGAGTCGAGCGTCGTGCTCCCCTCCAGCACCACCAGCGCCCCCGCCAGGCCGGCGAGCTGCTGCCGGCTCTCGCTCACGTGCGTGTGGTAGATGAACGTCCCCGCCCTCGGCGGCGTGAACCGCGCGACGAACGAATCCCCCGCCGCGACGGCCGGTGAGATCTGCGCCCCCGCCCCGCTGAACCCCGCCACGCCGTCGAAGTAGCTCTCCAGCTCGATGCCATGCCAGTGCACCGACGTCGGCTCGTCGAGCTGGTTCACTACCGTGATGCTCACCGGCTCCCCACGCTTCACCACCACCGTCGGGCCCACGTGCAGCCCGCTGTCGGGAGGAGGCTCGCTCACGCCTGCGAGAGCGTATTCATAAAATGGTTGCCTCGCCAACCCGCCGGCATTGCGACGCACCAGCAGCCGCATCGTCCGCCGCCCTGCGCTCTCGTCGCGAGTCGCCACATCGCCAGGGCGCGACTTCACCGTCACTCCCGTCACCAGCCCGTTCATCCCCTCCAGCGCATGGTTCATCGCGTGCGCTTCGCCCATCTCCGCATGCCCTGCCTCGCGCTCCATGCCGAGCGCCCCGCGCGGTGCGAAGTGCTCCGGGATGTGGCAGTGGAAGAGCCAGTTCCCCGCGCGCTCGGGGATCCACGTCAGCGTCGCCGTCGTGCCGGGCAGCATGCCGAGGGTGTTCACGCGCAGCCGCCTCGCTGGCGCATATATCGTGTCGCCCGCTCCGTCCCCTCGGCTGTCCACCATGTAGTAGAAGCCGTGCAGGTGCATGGGGTGGAAGTCGGCGGTGGCATTGATCATCCGCCACCGCACGGTGTCCCCCACCGTGTACGCGAGCCGCTCGGTGTGCGGCCACGAGCGGCCGTTCACCGTGGCGAGCATGCGCCTGTTGTGGATCAGCGTGCGCCCCACGGTGTCGGCCCAGATGCCGAAGACCATGATACGATCGTTCGGCGGCGGTGCCCCCGCGGGGTCCACCACGATCGCCCCGGTGAGCTGCGCGTCGAGACCGATGCGCCAGTCCACGGTGGTGCGGTGCGCGCCGTCGTTCACCACGCCGTAGTAGTAGTACGTGCCGGGCACGTCGAGCCGGAAGCGTGCGGCGCGCGTGGCGCCCGGCGCGAGCGCCATCGAGTCGTCGCCCTTCACTGCACTCGACGCCGTCGCACGCTCGCCGAGCCCGCGGAGCACGAGCGGCTGCGCGAGCGAGTTGCGCACGGTGAGCGACACCACCGTCCCCGCCGGCACGCGGATGAGCGGACCCGGGATGCTCGCCGCCCGTCCCTCCTCGGCGAGCGCCGGCACTGTGGCGCCGGGCGCGTCGTCGCCGTCGGGGTGCCAGTCGGCGAGCCGCGCCTCCAGGTGCAGCGTCAGCACCCCCGCGCGCAGCACGCCGGCGGCGCGGCGGTTGTCGTTGATCGCGGCGCGCTCGACCACCGGCACGACTACACGAGTGGCCACCGCGTGGCCACGGCTCGTTACGCCGAAGGCGGCGAACGGAAGGAGCAGCAGCGGGGCGACCAGTCGGGAGCGCATGACGCTTCCCTCATATGTATGGAGGTCCCGAAGCTATGCCCGTCAGCGCCCGTCGGCCAGCTTCAGTCCCGACGCGCCGCCCCTTTCCCCTGCAGCACGCTCCGATCCTCCGCCCTCCGGCACGGCAGCGAGAACGCGAACACCGACTCCCCCTCGGGGAACTCCGCCCACGCCTTTCCCCCCAGCGACTCCGCCGTCTCGCGCACGATGCTGAGGCCGAGTCCCGTCCCCTCGATGCCCGGCGCGCTCACGGCGTGCGCGCGGAAGAAGCGCTCGAACAGCCCGGCGCGATTGGCCTCCGGCACGCCGAGCCCGTTGTCGCGCACCCGGATCACCAGCTCGCACATCCCCTCCGCGTCCGCTTCGCTCGCCACGGCGTCCACCTCCACCCACCGCGTCGGCTTGTCCGGGTCGGCGTACTTGATCGCGTTCGACAGCAGGTTCGCCAGCGAGAGCTCCACCGCCGCCGCGTTCACCTCGATCGCCGGCAGGTCGCGAAGGCGGATCTCCACGCCGTTGGCCTGTGCGGCCTCGCGGAGCTGGCGCGCCGCCTCGCCCGCCGCGCGCGGCAGCGTCACGTGCCGCTGGTGCCGGCCGTCCGTCGTCCCCAGCCGCGACAGCTCCACCAGGTTGTCGAGCATCCCGCGCATGCCCCCCACGTTGCGCAGCACCACCCCCGCCAGGCGCTGCCGCTCGTCGGCGCCCAGCGACTCGATCTCGTCGAGGATCTGCGCCGCGCCGATCGCCGCGCCGATCCGGTTCTTGAACTCGTGGGTCAGCGCCCGGTTGAAGGCGCGCAGCCGCTCCTCGCGCTCGCGGATGCGCGCGTTCGA
>DASUXT010000086.1:0-25966 GCA_036377775.1 Gemmatimonadaceae bacterium
GCGCTCGCCGAGCTGCACGAGGGCGAGGTGGTGCTCGACCTCGGCTCCGGTGGCGGCATCGACGTGCTGTTGTCGGCGAAGCGTGTCGGGCCGACGGGCAAGGCGTACGGCCTCGACATGACCGACGAGATGCTCGACCTCGCGCTCGAGAACAAGGCGAAGGCGGGCGCGACGAACGTCGAGTTCCTCAAGGGCCACATCGAGGCGATCCCGCTTCCGTCGAACACGGTGGACGTGATCATCTCCAACTGCGTGATCAACCTCTCCGGCGACAAGCGCCGCGTGCTCGCCGAGGCGTTCCGCGTCCTCAAGCCGGGCGGCCGCTTCGCCGTGAGTGACGTGGTCGTCCGCGAGGGGCTGCCCGCCGCGGTGAAGGAGCACATGGGGCTGTGGACCGGCTGCGTGGCCGGTGCGCTCGAGGAGCAGGAGTTCATCACGCTGCTGCAGGAGGCCGGCTTCGAGAACGCGAGCATCGAGCCCACGCGTGTCTACACGCGCGACGACGCGGCCGCGTTGCTCGCCGGCACGGGTCTCGACGAGTCGCTCGCCGACGCGGTGCAGGGGAAGATCATGAGCGGCTTCGTGCGCGCGACGAAGCCGGGACGCCCAGCGACGAGCGGCAAGCCCGTTCGCACGCTCGCCTCGCTCGGTGCCACTTCAGCGTCGACGCGCGACTGCGGCTGCGACGACGGCTGCTGCCGTTGACGAGGAATGACAGTCATGGCCACAACCACTGCAACCAACCCGATGACCGTCACCACCACCGATGCGCCGCGCCTTCGTCCTGCGGCGCCGACTGACCTCGCCGCCGTCGAGCGGCTGCTCACGGCGAGCAGCCTTCCGCTCGACGGCGTGCGTGAAGCGCTTGCAACCTTCGTCGTCGCCGAAGCGAGGGGCGACATCGTCGGCGTCGCCGGCCTCGAGGTCTGCTGCGACAGCGCGCTCCTTCGCTCCGTGGCCGTGCAGCCGGAGTGGCGCTCGCACGGGCTCGGCCGCGCGCTCGTCACCCGCGTGATCTCCGACGCCGAGGCGCAGGGACTCCGCGCGCTGTACCTGCTCACGACGACGGCCGAACGCTACTTCCCGAGCTTCGGCTTCCGGACGATCAGTCGCGACGAAGTGCCGGATGACCTGCGCGAGACGGCGGAGTTCCGGGGTGCGTGCCCGGCGTCGGCGACAGTGATGTGCCGGGAGTGCTGACGCCGGCGCTCGCCCTCTCACTCGGTGTCGTGACCGTCCCCGCTGCCGCGCCGTCCCTCCGCATGGGAAGCTTCTATACCAACATCACGCTGCGCCACGCTGCCGCGGCGGCAGCGGCCGACGCGCTCCGCGCACTCCGGCGCCAGGCGTACATCGCGCCGCCCGTGCACGGCACCGTCGTCGTCTTCGACCAGGGCACGGAGCGGCAGAATCCCGAGGAGCTGGCGCGTCTCGCGGGGACACTCTCGGAGCGCCTCGGCTGCGCGGCACTGGGTGTGCTGAACCACGATGACGACGTGCTGCGCTACACGCTGCACGAACCGGGGCGCGCGCTCGATAGCTACGACTCGGCGCCCGGCTACTTCGACGGAAGCAACACGCCGCCCCGCGGTGGCGACGCGGAGCGCCTGCGCGATGCATTCGGGCATGGCGACCGCGCGGCGCTGGAGCGGGTGCTGCGGGACACCGAGGCGCTGGGTATGGCCGTCGACCGACACGCAGCGCTGGTGGAGCTGCTCAGGCTCAATCCGGCTGCGGTGGGAATGGGTTACACCTACCTTGAACGGGGAGAGTCGCCGGTGGGAGTGGATGCCGGTGCCCTGCTTCATGTGACGCCGGGCGGGTGATTCCAGGAGGCAGCGGAGCGGATGGCGATCGCACGACGTCGCAACGACCGGAGTCGCCGGAGCCGTGGATGCGTCGAAGCGTGGTGAATCGCGCGTGAAGTTGCTCGTCCTCGGCGGAACGCTGTTCCTCGGCCGCCACCTCGTGAGTGCCGCGCTCGCCAAGGGGCACGACATCACGATCTTCACGCGCGGCCGCACCAACCCGGAGCTGTTCCCGGGCGTCGAGGCACTGCGCGGTGACCGAGATGGCGACGTGAGCGCACTGCGAGACGGCCGCTGGGAGGCTGTGATCGACACCTCGGCGTACTTGCCGCGCCAGGTGAAGGCGACCGTCGACATGCTCGACGGCCGGATTGAGCGATACTGCCTTGTCTCGTCGGTAAGCGTCTACGCGAGCTTCCCGATGGAGCCGGCGAGCGAGTCCAGCGCGACGCACCCGCCACTCGAGGATCCGGCGGCGACGCTGCGGCCCGAGACCTATGGCCCCCTCAAGGTTGCCTGCGAGCAGGCGGTGATGCGCGCCTGCGGCGATGGCGCATTCATCGTGCGCCCCGGGATTCTCGTCGGCCCTTCAGACCCGAGCGGTCGCCTCCGCTACTGGACCGACCGCGTGTCGCACGGCGGCGAGGTGCTCGCCCCCGGGGATCCCGCGCATCCGGTCCAGCTGCTCGATGCGCGGGACCTGGCCCGGTGGATCGTGGATCGCCTGGAGTGGTCACAGGCTGGCATCTTCAATACGGCTGGCCCGGCCAATCCTTTGTCGATGGCCTCGCTGCTCGACACCTGCCGTGCCGTGGCGCAGAGCGACGCGACGTTCCGCTGGGCTTCGGACGCGTTTCTGCTGGAGCATGGGGTGCGGCCCTCCGCCGACCTTCCGCTCTGGCTGCCGACGGATGTGCCCGGCACGATCGACGATGACGCGGCGCGTGCGCTGGGACTGCGCCATCGTCCGTTCGCGGAAACAGTGAGCGACGTGCACGCAGACGATGCCAAAGGCGTCCCGCAGGCGACCGGCCCCACGCGACCCGTGACGATCAGTCGGGAACGCGAGCGGGAGCTGTTGTCTCTTCTGCCTCGCACGGCGAATTCCGGATCGATCCGAGCTTCGTGAGCGCCCAGGCGGCGTGCGCGTGCACGAGCGGCTCGGGATCGTCGAGTGCCGACTCGAGCGCTGGTACATCCTCGCCCGTGCCGACGTTTCCGAGCACCACGGCGGCGTTGCGCTTGAGCCCCCGGAGCTTCGCCCGCTTCATCGGCGAGCCCTTGAATGCGGCGCTGAACTCCTCCTGCGACATCGCCAACAGGTCCCGTGCGAGCTGCGACGCATCCTTCCCCCGGAGGAACTCGCGTGGCGCGAACGGCGAATCCTCGGGCAGCACGCGAGCGAACCGCTGGTTCCATGGGCAGACCTCCTGGGAGATCTGTCGGCACACCCGTTTTGAGATCCCGTTGTCCACTGGGGGCAGAACTCTCACGAAGACAAGGGGTTAGCCGATGGATGTGGATCTCGCTGCTGTAATCGAATGAAGCCAGCGATCACCTGAGTGGGCGGGCCACAACCGAGCGAGTTGTGACAACCAGCCACGATGACAGTCTTGGAGGTGATACCTCGATATCCGACAATAGTGTTCGCAGTCTATTGTCGAACGCCTAGGCATGGAGCGCCTTGTGGTACGCACTGATCTGCTGCAGGGAAGCCTCGATCTACTGATCCTCCGCAGTCTCGTGCTAGGCCCCCTCCATGGCTGGGGCGTCTCGAAGCGCCTGCAGGAGCTCTCTAGAGACGTGCTCCAGATCAATCAGGGCTCGCTGTACCCCGCGTTGTACCGCCTCGAACGGCGTGGCTGGATCGCAGGGACGTGGGGGACCTCACCAGAGGGGCGAAAGATCAAGGTGTACTCTCTCACGACAGCCGGACGGGAGCAGTTGGCCACGGAAGTTCGTGAGTGGACTCTCTTCTCGGCCGCCGTAGGCCGCATCCTGGCGGCCGAGTGACCATCCTCCATCGTCTCCGCCTGAGGGTGGGGTCCTCCCGAACGGATTGGGAGGCCGAGATGAACGCTGAAATGCAGCATCATCTCGATTTGGAGACCGACTACCTCGTGGCGCGAGGGCTCACTCCTCAGGAGGCGCGACGTCAGGCCGCGGCCGTGTTCGGGGGCACGACGCAGGCTCTGGAGTCCGCCCGCGACCTGCACGGTTTCCCCGCGCTTGCAGAGTTCTGGCGCAGCGCACGCCTCGCAGGACGTACGCTGATTCGTCATCGCGCCTTCGCGATCATGACGATCGTGACGCTGGCGCTCACCATCGCCGCGAGCACGACCGCATTCAGCATGCTGGACGCGGTTCTCAATCCTCGTTTGAACGCACGCGACCCGGGGCGCCTCTACACGGTCAAGGTGATACCGGATCCGCGAAGGATCGGCCGGCCGTTTCCATCTCAGATAGAGCGCTCGTTCGCTGGTGGAGGAGCCACCTTTGAATCCTACGCCATTTCCGGTCCCTGGCGTGGCTTCTATGGCGATGCAGTGGCAGAACGCGGCCGGAAGACGCGCGCAGCAACCGTGCGGTCCGTCTCCGTCAACTACTTTCCCACGGTCGGTGTAGAGCCGCTCGAAGGGCAGCTCACCCTACCCGCCGGTAGCGATGTGGGGTCGGAACGCGCGGTGATCAGCGACAGGCTTCGTGGCGAGCTGTTCGCCGAAGGTGAGACGGCCGTGCCCGGAACAATCCTGGTCAATGGTCGGCCGATTACCGTGGTGGGTGTCGTCAAACGATACGAGGGGGTTGCTCTCCTCTCGGACGACGTCTGGATCCTCGAGCCGCGTGGAGTGCCGTACGGCCCGTGGCGACTCGTGCGCCTCAGAGAGCACGCCACACCGATACAAGTTCGCAGTGAGCTCGAAGCACTCAGCGAGCGCGCGGCCAGCCAGATCGGACTTCCCGATCTGCACACGGCGTTCGTGCCGACCCCGCTCCCCATAGGCATGTCAGTGAAGTCCCTCCATTATGCGCTCATCGGCGCCGGTGTGGCGGTTCTGCTGATTGCCTGCCTCAACCTCGCCAACCTGCAGCTCGTGCGGGCCATGGGACGCGGCAGCGAGATGGCGGCACAAGCAGCCCTCGGTGCGACGCGGTCGCATATCATCACGCAGCTGCTGGCTGAGAATGCCGTCCTCGTCGGACTCGGACTTGTGGTCGCATTGCTGCTTACCGTGGGCGCGGCAGAACTGATCCGTGTTACGGTGCCACGTGGGATCGGGCAGCTGATTGTTGCGCCGGAGATCAGCTGGCGGATGGTGGGCTTCGCCATCGCGGGATCGGTGTTAGCCGTCCTCCTGATCGGGGCCGTCCCAGCGGTGAGCGTGTCGCGGGTAGACCTGAATTCTCTGCTCAAGAATCGCGCGGGTTCCGGCACCTCACGTGGGCACCACAAGCGGTATGGGGCACTCGTCGTCCTTCAGATCGCACTGGCCCTGCCGCTCACGGTCGGGGCGATCATGCTCCTCTCCTTCCTGTGGGGGATCACGCGTCCGAGCGCACCCATCGAGCGGGTCGGATACGATCCTACTCCGATCATCAGGGGGCAGCTGCGCTGGACACGTACGGACTCGGGCGGCCCGATTTCGCTGGGAGCGATTGCGCCCCGGCACCTCCAGGCGATCACCGCGATTCCCGGTGTGCATGCGGCGGCGCTCGCCGTCGCTGCTCGCCCCGCCGGTAGCAAGGTGACGGTCGAAGACGGCTCCGGAGAAATCCGCGAGGTGGAGACCCTGCTCTGGAACTACCAGATCGTCACGCCGGACTACTTCCGAACTCTTGATCGGCCCATTGTATCGGGAGAGGATTTTCCCGCCGAGGGTGGCGCGGAGGCCACGGTCATCCTCGACGCGAACACGGCGAACACGCTATGGCCGCGCGCCGATCCCATCGGCAAGGCAATCAAGTTTGGAAGCGCCCGTTCCGCTGCGCCGTGGCTGCGCGTACGGGGTATCGTTGGCGACCGCCGTTCGGCAAAACAACGTGAGTCCCTCATGGCTGCTGGGGTGGTGCGCCTCACCGGGGCGTATCGCCTGCTCACCGGCGCGGACACGGCGGAGATGTCCATCTACAAGCGATACGAGGCGGAGCTCGACGTTCGAGCGGATTCCGCCCCTCCCGTCGTCGCCTCCGCGGTACGGCGATACCTGGCAGAGCTCGATGATGCGTACCCGGCGCGCGTAGAGCTTCTGACCGAATACCTGGGCATCCCACAGCAGATCGCGGCCATGCGCTTCATGACGGCGCTCTTCACCGCGTTCGGGGTGCTCGCCCTCGGCCTGGCCTGTCTGGGGATCTATGGCATCGTCACACAACACGTCGTGGATCACCGGCGTGACCTCGGCATTCGCCTCGCGCTCGGCGCGCCTCCACGTGTGATCGTGGCCGCGGTGCTTCGCGCGCAGAACGTCTTCGCGCTGCTCGGCATCGCTATCGGACTCGCTCTGACGGCATTTACCGCGCAGTGGATCGGCGGCTTTGTCGGTGGCATCGGCGTCGGCGAGGTGGCGTGGTACGCGACTACCTGCGTGCTCCTGTTCAGTTGCGCGGTCGGGTCGGCGCTCGTGCCGGCGGTCCGCGCGACCCGGATCGCCCCGATGGAGGTGCTCCGTGCCGACTGATGATAGCAGCAACTGCATGGAGGTGCGCTGATGGACATCGTCCGTGACCAACGGCCGCGCCGCGCGCGCTACCTGATTCCGCTGGGAATCGTGATTGTCGTACTCGGCGGGCTTGCCGCCTTACGAGGAGCGCGTCCCGCGGAAATCGTAGTGGATCGCTCGCTGCTCTCCTTCGACACGGTCGCTTCGAGCGCCGTCGTCCGGGACCTGCGAGCGCCAGGAGTCCTGGTTTCCGAGGGAGTTCGTGTGCTCGTGGCGACGACCGGCGGACGAGTCGAGGCGCTGCCGGTGAGCCCGGGCGCCTTGGTCAAGCCGACAACGGAGATTGTGCAGCTCAGCAATCCTGACATCGACCTGGCGGCGCTGCAGACCCACCAGCAGGTGCTCCAGGCAGAGGCGGCCGTTGCTCAGCTCAGAACACACCTGCGAGATGAGCGAGCGTCACAGCAGGCGCTTCTTGCGCAACTGCAGACCCAGCGACTCGATGCCGAACGGACTGCACGAGTGCTCGATTCGCTGGACGCGCGTGGCTTGGCCTCGCGAAACGAGGTAGCGGCCGCAAGAGATCGGGCCCATGAGATGATCGTTCGGTCGCAACTGGAACAGGGACGCCTGGACGCGATGCAACGGAGCGAGACGGAGCAGCTCGCGCTCGCGACACAGCAGACCGAGGGGTTGAAGCAGATCGAGACCGAACAACGCCGGCGCCAGGCGTCTCTGAATGTCCTGGCAGGTCAGGACGGCGCCCTGCAATCGCTAGGGACGCCGAAGCTCGAGCTAGGATCCTGGGTCAACTCCGGCGCTGAGATCGCCCGCATCATCCGCCCGGGTCGGCTGAAGGCGCAGCTCCGGATTCCCGAGGCCGCCGCGAAGGACATCGTGATTGGACAGCGGGCCGATATCGACACGCACGATGGCGTGGTGGCCGGACATGTCGATCACATTGACCCGGTCCTCAGGGACGGCGCCATCGTGATCGAGGTGGCCTTCGATGGACCAGTTCCGCAAAGTGCTCGACCGGATGGAGGCGTCGAAGGGGTCATCATCCTGGAACACCTGCCGCGCATGACACATCTCAGTCGACCGGCCTACGGCCGAGAGGGCGGCACAGTGCGGCTCTTCCGCGTGCGGCCGAATACGGGGGTTGCGGAGCGGGTCGACGTCGAGCTGGGGCGGACGACCTCGACGCGCGCCGAGATCGTGCGAGGGCTCGCGGTCGGCGACAGCGTCGTCGTGTCGGATATGTCGCCGTACATCACCGAGGAACGAATCCGACTGAGGAGCCCATGATGGCGTCGACTGTGTTCATTCCTCCTCTGATTCGCATGCGGTCGGTGAGCAAGGTGTTCCACACCGACGAGATCGAGACGCATGCCCTCCACGAGATCGACCTGGACATTCGGCCCGGCGAGTACGTCGCGATCAGCGGCCCATCGGGCTGCGGTAAGAGCACACTGCTCTCCATTCTCGGCCTGCTCGACTCGCCGACCACCGGCGAGTTCCTGCTTGCAGGTGAGCGGGTGGATTCGCTCACCGCGCGTGAGCGGGCGCGCGTCCGGAATCGGCAGATCGGATTCATCTTTCAAGCCTTCCATCTCATGGCAGATCGCACGGTATACGAAAACGTGGAGCTTCCGCTCACGTACCGTGGAATGGATGCGAGGGAGCGACACCGACGCGTAACGGAAGCGTTGAGCAAGGTCGGCATGGGCCACCGAGCCAAGCATTACCCCGCACAGCTCTCTGGCGGGCAGCAACAGCGCGTAGCGGTTGCGCGCGCAGTCGCGGGAGATCCTGTCATTCTTCTCGCGGACGAGCCTACCGGGAACCTCGATTCCGCCAACGGGTCGGCGGTCATGCAACTGCTGTCCGAGCTGCATAACCAAGGCGCCACAATCTGCATGGTCACTCATGACGCTCGCTACGAGGCACTCGCGCAGCGGACCGTGCGATTATTCGATGGGGTCCTGAGCGAAGATGCCTTGCCCTCCGTGGGCAGCGAGTTCGTCGCACGCGCCGATGCGTGAGAGCGACGATCTCCGGTTGGCTCGTTCGTCAGGAGTCGTCGACATGGAGAGTTAAAGGTTTCTTCGCGTGAGCCGTTGTCGTCGCACAGGTGATCAGTCGGGAGTATGAGCCGGAACTGGTGGCGCGGCCGCGTCTGGAGACGGATTCCGGGTCGGGCTGTGCTTCTGCAGCGCCCACACCGCGTGCTCGCGCACGAGTGCCTCTGGGTCGTCGAGCGCCCGCGTGAGCACGGGCAGGTCCTCCGGTTCGCCCACGTTCCCGAGCACCGCCGCCGCGTTGCGCTTCAGACCTCGGAGCTTCGCCCGCTTCATCGGCGAGCCCTTGAACGCACGGCCGAATTCTTCCTGTGTCATCGCCAGCAGTTCCCGCGAGAGCGTCCGCGCATCCTTGCCTGCCACGAACTCCCGCGGCGCGAACTCCGGAACCTGGAGCACACTCGCGAAGCGGGTATTCCAGGGACAGCAAGTTTGGGAGATGTGTCGGCATAACCATTTTCGGATCCCACTCTCAACTGGAGCCAAAACTCTAAGACGGACAACGACTTAGCGGATAGGAAGCTGGGCTAGGTACTAGATCGCATCGCTCGCGGGGGGCTCTTAGCGATTCTTGCATTTCCAGAAATGCAAGACTATTATACGACATGTCGGTTATGACCCCAGAGCGCATCGGTCGCCGGATCAAGTGGTTCCGCGAGCAGCGGGACCTGACCCAGGACGAGATCGCTAAGAGCCTTGGCTTCAAGGACAGGCAGACCCTGTCCGACATCGAGGCGGGGAAGCGGAAGGTCTCCCCCGGCGAGCTCGTCGCTCTCACCCAGAGCCTTCGGGTGGATCTGGACGAGGTGCTCGACCCGTTTCGTCTTGTCGGCGAGGGCGGGTTCAACTTCCGCGTCGGCGAGGTCGAGCGCGAAGCCGTCGAGGCGTTTGCAGAGCAGGCCGGCCGGTGGATCGCAACCTACCGCGAACTCGGACGCCAGGCGGGCGTTGCGACCACCCGCCTCGGGCAGAAGCTCGAGTTGACGCGTGAGTCTTCGCTCCAGGATGCAGCAGCCAGTGCAGAGGCGCTGCGCGCGCAGTGGAACCTTGGCGACGTGCCTGCTGAGACGCTCGAGCGCGCGCTTGAGCGCGAGCTCGGCACGCTGGTGCTCTTTGTCGACGCTCCATCCGGGGTATCAGGGGCGGCATCCCATCTCCCGGGACTGCAGACAATTCTGGTCAATCGAAGCGAGCCAGCCAGCCGCCGGGCGTTCGACCTTGCTCACGAGCTGTTCCACATCCTCACTTGGGATGCAATGCCCCCCGCCCGAATCGAAGGCTGGGAGCCGAAGCCCACCAAAGGGAATCACGTCGAGCGGCTGGCGAACAAGTTTGCCGCGTGTCTCTTGATGCCGGAGCCAGTAGTGCGCGCCCGATGGGCGACGCGTGGAGACGTCTCACTACGGGACTGGCTGGTCGCCACTGCTAGGAGTCTTCGCGTGAGTCCCACTGCTCTCCAGTGGCAGATTCACAACCTCGGTCTTCTCGGAAAGCCAGAGATGGTGGACGTCACCGGCAACGGAGGCGATCCTTTCGCGCCGGAGCCGCCGCTCTTCAGCGCTTCGTTCATCGCGCGCGTTCATGAGGCCGTAGAAGGCGGGCGCCTCTCGCTACGCCGCGCCGCGGGCCTTCTCGGGCTCTCGCTCGGCGCGTTCGCGGACGTATGCCGCAGTTACGGGCGGCCGCTCTCGTACGACGCCTGAAGAGAAGGAGCGGGGACGATTGGCCGAGATCATTCCGGGAGTCCCGCTCCGCAAGACCGTTATCCTGGTCGACACGAACGTGATGATCGAGGCCGTCCGCACAGGGACGTGGAACGCCCTCACGGGTGCAGCGCAGGTTGAAACGGTAGAAGAGTGTCGAGAAGAGGCGCGGCGCGGCGACGATGGTACCCGCCCGGGCTACGTGGCAGTGTCACAGGCAGATCTTGGTCGGCTTTCCGCCGTCCATCCCGTCTCGCAGCTGGAGCGAGCCGAGTACCTGCTCGCTGACCCGGAGGCCGTCGGCATGGACCCCGGAGAGCAGGACCTGTTCGCGCACGCCTACCAACGCGCGAAGGCCGGGGACGACGTCTGGGTACTCTGTTCGTCCGACAAGGCATCCATTCGGGCAGCGGTGCGCATCGCGATCGCCGATCAGCTGAAATCCCTAGAGGCGGCGTGCTCCGCGGTCGGTGCGCGACCGAAGCAGCCGCTCAGGGCTCACCATCAGGAGCTGTTCCTCTCCAAGTACCGGACCGAGTACCTGCTCGGCGGTTAGAGTCCTTCGGCGCACGCCGTTCCCTCGAAATGCGGAGGGCGGCCGGGGCTCAATGCCGGGGGCGGAGTCCTGGAGCTCCCTAGTCTTTCCCGGAGCGGCGGATTTGTATGGCGGAGGTCGAGAAGAAGACAGGAAGTAGCCCCTACTCGGCCGGTGGCGGAGGCGTTCGCCTCGAGCATGAGGTGACTGCAGCTGCGCTAGCGAGCCTCCTACTCGCCCAACCAGTCGAGGGGCTCGGTGACGAGTTCACGCCGACGCGGGTGGCGCTTCAGCAGGAGGCGCATTCGCCCGTCGATGACGTGATCATCCACGGCGCCGGGCCCGGGGGGGAACGCGAGATTCGGCTCGCCTGCAGGCGCCAGCCTACGCTCGGAAAGAGCAACGAAGACTCGGTTAAGCTGTTCGCAGACTTTGTCCAGGTGGTACTCGACGAGTCGCAGAAGCTCGAGTCTGGTGCGCTTCGACTCGGGCTGGTTGTGGAAGGCCCCTTTGGGCCCGCGAAGGAACTCGCGACGCTCGCCGACGTGGCGCGACGCCAGCCAACAAGCGACGAGTTCGAAGCCGCGATTACAGCTCCGGGGGCCTACAACGCGCAGGTGCGCAGCCGGCTAGACAGGGTCGACGAACTGGTTGAACAGGCGCTCGTGCGCCTAAAGCGCACTGGCGAGCCGAGGAGCCTATGTTGGAGACTCCTTCAGGCTCTATACGTAATCCAGGTGCAATACGAAGGCGACGCAGCCCCGGGGCGCACGGCGCTGGTCGCGCGGCTGCAAGTTCTCACCGGTGATTCGGCTCGTGGCGAACAGCTTCGACTGCGCCTCGTGGAGATTGCATCGCAAGGGTCTGTACGAGCCGGTGTCTTCACGCGAGCTGCGCTTCGACGCGAACTGCGTTCGTTTGGCCCACTGCAGGCAGCGCCCGACTTCAACGCCGCCCGGCCCCAGGTTGATCTCCTGGAGAAGGACCTTCGGCTGCGCACTCATCGACATGTCCCGACACCGGATGCAAGCTCCGGGTTCACCCTAGACCGTACCGTCATTCGCGACGATCTGGCGCAGAGAATTGCGTCGGCCGCGTCGGGCGGAGGGGTCGTCGTGCGCGGTGAGCCTGACGTCGGCAAGTCCGCCCTGGCCCTGGACGCGATCGACTCGATCCGCGCCGCAGGGGGTGTCGCCCTGGTCATGAGTCTGCGGGATTTGCCTGACGCCGCGCTGAGTCTGAAGGGCGAGCTCGGCATGGGCCCCGTAGACCTATTCGCCGCCGCGCCATCAGCACCAGTGAGCGTTCTACTCCTGGACGGAGCGGAAGCGGTGCAGGAGCGCGAGCCCGGATCTGCTCGCGCGCTACTCGACGCAGCGGCGAGTGCCGGTCTGACAACCGTGCTCGTTGTCCGTGACGACGCCATCGGGGCGGTGCGCCAATTGGTGAAGGCACCGGGCTTGGGTGTATTCGACGAACTCGTCGTTGCTTCGCTCACCGACCCCGAGATACAGGCCCTGGTTGGTGCAGTACCCCAGCTCGAGCGCTTCGCAGCCGACCCGCGAGCGAACTGGTTACTGCGGAGGCTTGGGCTGGTCGAACTCCTCCTCGACGCCGCCGGACGCGAGGAACTGCCGGAGACGCTGTCTTCCGAAGCCGACATCTTCGCAACTGTCTGGCATAGCCTCGTACGTCAGAACGAGAGGACAACCGCGGGGGTTACCCCGGATGAGCGCGAATCCGCACTCCTTGAGGTCGCCCGCGCCCTGCTGAAGGGAGTGCCGTCAAGTACCAGTAGCGGCGCCCTTGCCTCGCTGCGGTCAGACGGCATCCTGATCTCGCGAATCCGGACCACCGCTTGGAAGCCGGGCGACCGCTTTGCGTCCGACGTCCTGAGGGACTTCGCAACCGCAAGTCTGCTGCTGCGCGAAGGTCTGACCATCCTAGCGCAGTCCTCGGCGCCGCGTTGGGCGATAAGAGCAACCCGACTGTATGCACAGGCGGTGCTGTCTGAAGCGGTTAGGGGGGCGCCGGAGGCTCTCGGGCTACGATGGATGGAGCTGCGGGAAGCCTTTGACTCCTTCGCGAAGGAGCACGGGGCGCGATGGTCAGAGCTCCTCTGGGAGGCGACCCTGACGGCAGGCTGGGCGGACCGCGCTCTGGCTGAACTGACCCCGAAAATTGAGTCAGAACGGGCGCTGCTCAACGAGGCTGTACGCTGTGTGGAGCAGCGTTTCTCGACGGCTGCGGCGTGTGACCCGATGGTCGGCGCGCCACTCGTTGGATGGACCACGCGCCAGGGCCTGCTGCGTAGGGCACGCTACTACGACGAGAGTTCACCGGCGAACGTAGTGCTATTGTGGCTCCGAGGCGTTGCGCGAGCGGAGCTCGCAGGACGGGACGCCGGGCCGTACCGTGCACTCCGGGCAGAAGTCCGTGAGGAGCTGCTACGCGTCGACCCCTTCGGCCGCTCTCGCGGCCGGTTGGAGAGCCTCGGGCTGCTGGGGGCGGACGCGAGTGAGGAATCTCGCTCCGCGCTCCGCGAAATCGCGCAGGAATCCCCGCACACTTTGGCGCCGCTTGTCGAGAGTCTCGACGCGGCGGTCACGCTCGGAAGACACGATGCTGCCCTCTTGGCGGATCTCACCGAAGCGTACTACATCGAGGAACCACAAGAAGTCGATTGGTACAGTCCCAGCCAGGACGAGGGCATTCGCCATCACCAGGGTGGGGGGTGGGGCACTCCGCTGGCCGCGTGGTACCGCGGGCCTTTCCTTCCGTTGCTGAGAGCCGATTCTCGGCGGGGCCTCGAGGTTGTGAATCGAATGCTCGACCGGGGTGCGCGAGATAGAGTCGCAATACTCGAGTCGTTGGACCGGAGGGCACGGGATGGCACGCGAGGAGAGAGCGGAGAGCAGGGGCTTGAGCTGGACCTGCTTGGCCTAGGCCGGCGCCTCTACGCGGGGGACCCACACGCATGGAGGTGGTACCGCGGCTCTGGGGTGGGACCGTATCCCTGCATGAGTGCTCTCCTCGCCCTTGAGATGCGACTGGACGAATTCGTGCTCGCCGGCGGCCACCCAAGCGCAGTAGCCCGGTGGGCCCTCAAGGATGCCACAACGCTCGCGTCAGCGGGGCTGGTCTATGGCTTCCTCGTGCGCCACCTCGAGCACGTCACGAACGAACTCGACGGATTCCTCTCTGTGCCTGGGATCTGGGAGCTCGAATTCGGTCGAGCGCTGAGTGAGGGCACGCTGCACGTGCAAGGCTCTGACGCCCCCCACCTCCCAGGGAAGGAGCGACGCCGCTGGACGCCACGGGAAGTCGCGTCGCACCTTGTCATCCGCGCTGCTCAAAGCGGCGACAAAGTATCGCTGGAGCGGCTTGCCGGCGTTGGTCGGACGCTCGTCGAAGCTGCCGGGGGGAGCGATGCCCCGCCTCAGGTGAATCTGTGGGCATCGCACCTGGACTGGGGGTCGTATGCCGTTGAAGACCAGGGTCACCAGCAGATCATCGAAGTGCGACCGAAGGCCGAGACGCTTGAGGCCCTAGCGCCTGCGCATCGGCAATCGTCACACGCCAATGCGATGTTCGCGCTGATGAATCGTTATAGGCTGCGCGCTGTCACCCCGTATCGGACGGCACTTGCCTCATCGCCTGACCTGCATCAGCTGTCTAGTGATTATGGGATTGCCCGTGTGCTCGAGGCTGAACTGGAGCAGGAGCGGGACGAGATCGACCTCCGACAGGTAGCGCTCTCCGGTGTCGCAGCCAGCCTCCTCGAGGCTGCATGCCACGGCCGCGCGGTGCCAGATGGCGGTCTACCATGGGCCTTGGGAATCCTGGTGGATAGCGCGACGCGCTCCACCGACGCTGGATATGGCGGCGAATACAGCGTGTACCCTGACGGTGCGGACCGAAAGGCTGCGCTCGCGTTGCCCTTGGCGCTCCCGTTGGGAGCACGACACAAGACGCTCGATGGCGCTTCGTCCGAGCTTGGCCCTGCCGTACAGCAGCTAGAGCAGGCGCTTGTAGCCGCCGCAACCAGCTCCGTCATCGAGGTTAGACGACGGGCCGCTGAGGGCCTCGCTACGGTGATCGGCCTGCCGTGTGCGCACTGGCCGGACGGTCGCTGCCTGCACGAGCTGGCGTGGACAGCTATCGAGGCCGGCGCTCGGGCTGTCGGAATCAGCAAGATGTGGGAGGGAGGACGTAGGCCACTGGAGCCGCTTCTTGGCGAATTGGCCGACGCCCTACGTGACCGTGCTGCACAGGATCTGATGCTCACGCATCTGATTCCTCCAGCGACATGTATCCTCATCGCCGCCAAAGGCGATAGTTGCCTAACGGCTCGTGCTGCAGCATTGCAGCCGGCACTGCTGGACGCGTATGCGCGAGTCGCTTGCCGGTGGGCGGAGAAGAACTACCGGTGGGAGACTGAGGAACACGCGGCGCTTGCATCCGCGCTGCTTGCCCGCGACAGCGCGGCCGCCGCAGAACTCATCGAGGATGTGGCGAGCCGGATGACGCCTTCGCCTCGCGCTCTGGGTGAGTTACTTCACGCAGTCTCGATGGTGGCGACCTTCGAGCCGAGCATCGTATCCCTACTCTCGGAGCGCTGGCCGCGCTTGATGGAGCTGGGTCTCGGGGTATTGGGGAGGGCGGAGGACCGTAAGGAACGCTACTCGCGCGAGGTGCTGGTGAGAAACCTGGTGCCCCGTCCTGTCATCACGGCGAGTGTGTCCGACGCAGACGCGGTACTGCGCGCTGCCGAAGCGAATTGGCTCGGCCTGGAGTCCGTCGCAGGGCGCGTCACGGAGTGGATTGACGTCGCTCATGAGTATGAGGGCGGTGTTGACGCTCTGGTCGGCTTTCTTCGTACCCTGCAGCGGTCACAGCAGATCAATCCCGGCCTTGCTTGGCTGCGGAGACTCGTCGTGAAGGAGGACGGCTCTGCGTATTCTGGCGGGTTCCTGCTCCCGGAGTGGCTTCGAGAGCTACGTGACTCAGGGGCCCTCGCTGGCAGTGCTTGGATGGATTACCGGGCCATCGTTGATGCGCTTGCAGTTGGCGGGTTCAGAGGCGGTCGCGAGTTGCAGAAGCGAGATGAGTAGCTCATGGCCAGTAGTGTGACCCCGCGGCCCTCAGCGAGTGTGCCGGTCGCCAGGCGCTGAGGGGACGGCAGGAGCACGCCCCGTTCGCTGATCCGCGCGGGGCTTGGTCGCCACCCGCGCCTGAGACGCGCCCTAGCTCGTGGGCGTGCCTCCATGGTCGGGGACCATCTTGGGTCGCAGCAGCAACGGTTCCTTCGCCGCCCGCAGCCTCAGCGTGGCAATGCCCCAGCCCGAACCCGGATCCGCGAGCCGATCGCGCCTAACGCCCACGCGGCGTGTCCACGGACGAGCGGTTCCTCGTCAGAGAGCGCCGCCGCCAGCGCCGGCACGTCCTCTGGAGACCCGACGTTGCCAAGCACCACGGCCGAGTTGCGCTTCAAACCTCGCAGCTTGGCGCGCTTCATGGGCGAGCCCTTAAACGCGGCGGAGAACTCGGACTGCGACATTGCGAGCAGCTCGAGCGCGAGCGACCTCGCGTCCTTCCCGGCCAGCGCGGGCCTCGCCGCGAACGCCGGTTCGGACAGCTCCTTCGAGAATTTACGGTTGAACGGGCAGACCTCCTGGCACACGTCGCACCCGTAGAGCCGATCGCCGATCCCTTCGTGAAGCTCCGGCGGGATATCCTCCTTCAGCTCGATCGTGAGGTACGAGATGCACTTCGTCGCATCCAGCCGCCGCGGCCCCACGAACGCCTCCGTCGGACACGCATCGAGACACCGCGTGCACGTGCCGCAGCGATCGGCCTCGAATGGCGCATCAGTCGCCAGCTCCAGATCGAGCACCAGCGCGCCGATGAAGAAGAACGAGCCGCGCGCCGGGTTGACGAGGTTCGTGTTCTTGCCGAACCATCCGAGCCCCGCGCGCCGCGCGAGGTCGCGCTCGAGCAGGGGCCCGGTGTCCACGTACGGCTTGCCGAGAATCGTGCGCTCGGCGTCACGCTCGAGGCGCGCGTGCAGCTCGCGCAGGCGCGCTTCCATGATGTCGTGATAGTCGTCGCCGCGCGCGTAGCGGGCGACAGGGCCGCTCGGCTCGCGTCCGCCGTAGTCGAAGCCGACGACGATGGCGTGCGTCGTCCCGTCCTTCGGAAGCCGGCTGTCGCGCCGCTTCTCGGCGCCGCGCGCGAGGTAGTGCATGGTGCCCGCGTGGCCGGCGGCGATCCACTCGTCGAACAGCGGCGCGCTCTGCACGGGGCCGAGCTCGGTGATGCCGACGAGGTCGAAGCCGAGGGCGAAGGCGTGCGCCTTGGCGAGGCGCGCCAGCTCGGCGGGGTCGTGCGTCGCAACGACGGGCGAGGCCGGTCCGGCGAGCAGCGGCGAGTTCACGGCTTGCGCACCGCCCAGCGCGCGTAGCGGATGACATCCTCCGCCGGCGGCACCGTGTCGTGCTCGCCATAGGCGGTGTGCATCCGCCAGCGGAGGTAGGTGCGGTCGGGGAGGGGAAGGAATGGCGCACGACGCCACCAGCGCCGGCGACGGAAGCGCCAGCCCACGCGGAGCAGTGCCGCGCCCGTGGCGGGATCGCGCAGCGAGCGCATCGCGAGAGACGTCGACAACCGGAGCCAGCCCATTCCTGTAAATTCACCGGATGCAACTCTTCGATCAACTCGTCTCGCTCGTCGGCGCGGCGCTCATCCTCGCCGCGTACGTCGCCCTCCAGCGCGGCTGGCTGCCGCGCGAGAGCCGACTCTACAATGCCCTGAACTTCGTGGGCTCCGGGCTGCTCACCTACGTGGCGGTCAAGGATCGCCGGATGGGGTTCATCATCCTCGAGGCGGCGTGGGCGCTGCTCTCGGTGCCGGGGATGCTCAAGCGGACGCCGCAGTAGGCGTAGTTCCCGAGCCGCCATCCCGCAGCCGCGATGGGCGCACGCGGTTCGGCGTGGCGGTCCGCTTCTGAGCGACCCTTATTCGAGTGGTGCGAACAGCTCGACGAGGTCGATCGTCACGACGATGTCCGTCGTCGGCACGGCCCAGCGAACGATGTCACGCACGACCTGGTGTTCGCTGCGCGAGCCCCAGACGTCCACGCTTCGATCCTCGATGTCGACGAGCCACACCTGCCGTACGCCGAGTGCGAAGTACGCGTCGCGCTTGAACTCGCGGTCGTAGATGCGGGAGGAGCGACTGAGCACCTCGACCGCGAGCCAGTGCTCCGTGACGTCGATCCAGGGCGACGAGGGATTGAATCGCGCGGGGTAGACGAGAATGTCCGGTTCGAGCTGCGACCATGGCGGCCTCGAGACGACGCCTGGGCCGACGACCCGCGCGACCTGCCGAGTCTGACCTGCCAGCCTCAGGGCCAGCTCGAACGCTACCCATTGGTGCGCCTGGCGCGGTGCCGGCGTCACGATCAGCATTCCATCCAGCAGCTCGTAGCGGTTTCCGTCGTCGGGGAACCGCTCGAGATCGTCCACCGTGTATCGCGGGACGGTGACTGCCATGCCCATACCATACCTCCTCGGCGACTCCACTGTCTACTCGGCATGACCACAGGATCGCCGGTGCCGGGGGGAGGGCCCGTACCCTCCTCGTGCACTCGACATCCACTGTGCTCAGTGGCGAAGGCGAACCGCATCAGATAACCTCTCCGCCCATGCCCGGCCGCACTCCCTCGCCCACGCCCGCGCGCCAGACGGAGATCTATCTCGCCGGTGCGCGTGGCGTGCGTCCTCGAGTGCCGGTGGACGCCGAGCGGCTCCAGCAGGCGGCGCAGCGTGCGATGAGCCGCGAGGCCTTCGCCTACACCGCGGGTGGCGCCGGCAGCGAATCCACCATGCGCGCCAACCGCGCGGCGTTCGACCGCTGGCGCATCGTGCCGCGGGTGCTGCGCGATGTCTCCGTGCGCGACACGAGCATCGAGCTGTTCGGCCGCCGGCTGCCGTCGCCGCTGCTGCTGTCCCCGATCGGCGTGCTGGAGCTGATGCACCGCGACGCCGACCTCGCGGTGGCTCGTGCTGCCGCGTCGCTCGGCGTGCCGATGGTCTTCTCGAACCAGGCCTCGATACCGATGGAGAAGTGCGCCGCGGCGATGGGTGATGCGCCGCGCTGGTTCCAGCTCTACTGGAGCAGGGACGACGAGCTGGTGGAAAGCCTCGTGCATCGCGCCGAGCGCTGCGGGTGCGACGCGATCGTCGTCACCCTGGACACGACACTGCTCGGCTGGCGCACGCGCGACCTCGAGCTCGCGCACCTGCCATTCCTGCTCGGCAAGGGGATCGCCCAGTACACGAGCGATCCGGTGTTCATGCGGAAGCTGCACGAGCCGCTCGATGGAGCCTCACCCGCGCGTGGACGCCTCACCGTGGCCGCGCTTCGGTCGGCGCTGGCGATGGCGCGCGCCGTCCCGGGTGGTACCCTGCGCAGCCTGCGGAGCGGCGATGCGCTCGCCGCCGTGCGCCGGTTCATCGCCACCTATTCGAGGACTTCGCTGACGTGGGACGACCTGCCCTTCCTGCGCGCGCGCACAAGGCTGCCCATCGTGCTCAAGGGGGTACTGCATCCCGACGACGCGCGACGTGCCGTGGACGCCGGGATGAACGCCGTGATGGTCTCCAACCACGGCGGCCGTCAGGTGGATGGGTGCATCGCGTCCATGGATGCGCTCCCGGCAATCGTGGATGCCGTGGCGGGACGCGTACCGGTGCTGCTGGACTCCGGTGTCCGCACCGGTGCCGACGTCTTCCGTGCGCTGGCGCTCGGCGCGAGTGCGGTGGGGATCGGGCGACCGTACGCCTACGGCCTCGCACTCGCGGGCGAAGCGGGAGTGCGCGAGGTGGTGGGGAACCTGCTCGCCGAGCTCGAGCTGACGATGGCGCTGGCGGGTCGTGCGACGCTGGCGGACGTCGCGCGCGACGCCCTGTTATGATCACGGATCACCATTCACCTCGACTCGTCATGCGACGCATCGTCTTCCTCGTTGCCCTGGTCGGCGGCGCATCTGCCTGTGCATCCGCAACTGTCCCTGCCACCCAGCAGCCTGCTCCCGCCGCCACGCCGGCGACGTCGACGCAGATCCCCGGTGGCATCCGCTGGTTCGCCGCCGCCGCCGAACAGCGCGCGGCCTACGTGCAGGCGTACCGCCTCGCCTCGTCGGCCATCGAGCGCGCCGCGCAGGGGCGCAGCCCCGGGAGCTGGGGGGTGATCCTCGACGCCGACGAGACGACGATCGACAACTCGCCCTACGAGATCCAGCAGGCGCGCCTTGGCGTCCCCTACGATTCGGTGACGTGGGACGCGTGGGTGAAGCGCGGCGCGGCGCGCGCGCTGCCCGGCGTGTTGGAGTTCACCACGCGGGTGCACGCGCTCGGTGGACACGTGGTGATCGTCACCAACCGCGACCAGCAGTACTGCGGCGTGACGCGCGAGAACATCCTCCGCGTCGGCGTCCCGGCGGACGAAGTGCTCTGTCGCACCGACCGCGCGAGCGGCAGCAAGGACCCGCGCTTCGAGGCCGTGCAGTCCGGCACCGCTCCATCCACGCTGCCCCCGATGAACGTGCTGATGTGGGTCGGCGACAACATCCAGGACTTCCCGCACCTCTCACAGTCCATCCGCACCGCTCCCGACAGCGCGCTCGCCGGATTCGGGGAGAAGTACATCGTGCTGCCGAACCCCATGTATGGATCGTGGGAGCGGAACCCGGTGCCGTGACCTCGAAAAAAGCGGGGGAACGGGAAGGGCCGGATCTGAACTGCGAAACGGCAGGATTCGCTCCTCTACGATTGGGCCTCCGCGTGCCGAGTGGGATCCCGAGGCCGTTCCAATCCATTCAGGAACCTGTGGGGGTGTGCAGGCTGGTCCCGCTGCGCGGAGCAACGATCAGTCGAGGGACAGATCCTGCCGTTTCAGGCCGTTCATCCGGCCTTTTCCGTTCCATTCGCTTTTCGGGCCCGGCGGAAGATCGTCCGGCTCATGCACGGAAACACAACACCACAGTTCGTCGAGCCGTAGATTGAGCATACCGAACACCTGCCGCACGATCTCCTCGCGACCTTCAGAACCTGCCTGAGGAAACGCATGCCCATCAGCGCTGCCCGCGTTCTCGTTCGCTCCTCCCTCGCCCTGTGCATCGCCGCGCCGCTCGCGGCGCAGAATCCGGCGAGCCCCGACTCCACACCGGATCAGATCGCGCAGATGGTGTCGCGGCTCGACCTCGAGCACTACAAGGCGACCGTGAAGGGGCTCACCCAGTTCGGCGACCGCCGCCAGGGGACGGAGCGCAACCGCAAGGCGGTGGACTGGATCGAGCAGCAGCTCAAGAGCTATGGCTGCACGAACACCGAGCGCATCACCTACGAGTATCACGCTCCGCCGCCGCGCCCGCGTCCGGCGAATGCGCCCACGGCGCGACGCGAGCGTCCCGCCTACCCGGCCGAAGGTGGCTCCCACGTGCGCGGCATCCGCGCGCGCACCGGCGTGAACAACGACTCCCTCGCCCAGCCCGACGCTCGCCTTCGCGCGCTCAACGCCGAGCCCTCGAAGGACGGCGAGCGGCAGGAAGTCTACTGCACCAAGATCGGCACGAAGCACCCCGACGAGATGTACATCGTCGGCGGGCACATGGACGGCATCGGCTGGGGCGAGGCGGCGAACGACGACGGCTCCGGTACCGCGGTCGTCATGGAGCTCGCACGCGTCTTCAGCTCGCCCGACGTGCAGACCGACCGCTCGATCCGCTTCATCCTCTGGAACAACGAGGAGACGGGGCTGAACGGCGCGCGCGCCTACGTCGCCCAGCGGCAGGCGCTGCAGGGGAAGGAGGATCCGGCGGGCTCCGGCAGGTATCCCGAGCCGCGCTGGCTCGGCATGGTGCAGCACGACATGATGATGTTCGACCACGGCATGCCCCTCCCCAACGGCACGCTGCCGAAGGAGCAGCGCCCCGAGGCGAACGTGAACATCGAGTTCCAGTCCAACTCGAAGATGGCCGAGGGCTCGAACAAGCTCGCGTGGGCGTTCGCGACGGCGAACGACAAGTACGCCACCGACTATCCGGCCGTCGTCGGCCAGCACATGACGAACACCGACTCGGCGCCTTTCCAGGACATCATCCCGAGCATCAGCCTGCGGGAGAACGAGCGCGGCGCGCAGATCGGCGCCGGCTGGGATCCCAACTGGCACCAGCCGACCGACATGTTCAAGACCTACAGCGACAAGGATTTCCGCCTCGGCCTCAACGCTGCCCAGACCACGCTCGGCGCGATCGCCACGCTCACCGGGGCGCGGCTGGTCAAGTAGACTGCTGCAACCGCTCGAACAGCCGCGTCGCCTCTCGGGTCGGCGCGGCATCGAGCTCGGTGCGCATCCGGTCGGCAAAGCGCTGATACACCCGGAGCGCCTGTGAGCGCTCGCCGAGCCCGGCGTGGCAGCGCATCAGGGCGACGAGCGCATCTTCGTGCAGGTCGTCGCGCGCCAGCACGCGGCGATACGCCTCCGCCGCCTTCTCCTGCCGCTCGGCCGCTGCGTAGCGCGCGCCGAGCTCCATGAGCGAGTCCACGTAGAGCCGCTGCAGCCGGTCGCGGTGCTCCAGGTGCCAGTCCCCCACCGGCTCGCCGTCCAGGAAGTCGCCGCGGTAACGCGCGAGGCAGCTGGCGAGCATCTCCACCGCCCCCTCCTGCTGGCGCTTCATCGCGAAGCGCGCCGCCGCCAGGTCGCGCTCGAACTCGCGCGCGTCGAACTCGGCGAGCATCTCGGCGTTCATCTGGTAGCGGTCACCGGTGAGCGTGACGCATTCCGCGTCGCCGAGCGCCTTGCGCAGGCGGTGCAGGGTGACGTGGAAGTTGTTGCGCACCTGCGCCGTGCTCGCGTCGGGCCAGAAGGCGAGGCCCACCTGCTCCTTGGTGCGACCCTCGGGATGCATGAGCAGGTAGACGAGCAGCTCGCGCGGCCGCGCCGAGCTCCACGCCGACGACGCCACCGGCTCGTCACCCACGAACACCTGGAGCGGACCGAGTGCGAGCACGCGGATCCTGCGCGTCGCGCTCGCCGGCCGGCGCGCCGCGAGCATCGTCCCCGTGACGACACGATGCTCGGTCGTGTGGCGCGCGGCTTCCGTGAGGGCGATGGATACCAGCTCGCTCGTCGCGAGCGCGCGACCTTCCGCGTACAGCGCGTCGAAGCGCACGCCGAGCGTCGCACGGAGCCGCTCGATGGCCTGCGTCCGCTCCGCTGGTGCGATGCCCGGCAGGGCGACGGCGATCCGCTCGCGATGCGCCTCGATGCCGGCGAGCAAACGCACCGCATCGCCGGCATTGCGGCGCTGTTCGGCCACGAGGGCCACGGCGTCGAGGGCGATGGCGGTGCCCCAGCCGTCGCCGATGGCGACCTCGATCTCGAGCGCCTCGGTCACCGCCTCGCACGCTTCTCTCGTGTTGCCACGCGCCAGCTCCACGTGCGCCACGAGGGCGAGGCTGTGGCCGAGCGTGGTGGGGAGCGTGTAGTCGCGGCCGAGCTGCACGTTGGTGAGCGCGAGCTCGCGCGCCAGGGCATGGTCCCCCTGCGCCACCGCTGCCCATGAGCGCCAGAAGCGCGCGAAGATCCGTGCGATGTCGTTGCGTGGCGCGTCGCGCCTGAGCTCGAGCGCCTGGTCGAGCGTCGTCACGGCGCGCGCCACGTCGCCGCCCAGCAGCTGCGCCGCGCCCAGCTTGGCGAGCGCGACGCCGATCGTCAGGTCGTCGCTGGAGTCGCGCAGTAGCGGGAGCGCGTTCTCGAAGTGCGCGGACGACAGCGCATAGTCGCCCTGCGCCAGCGCGATGAGCGCGCTCGTGACGAGCGCGCGGCCGCAATGAACCGCGTCTCCCCCTTCGCGCTCGGAGAGCGCGCGGTCGGTCAGCTGCCTGGCCTCGCGGAACTGGCCGAGCGCGTACCAGAACCAGAAGAGCGCGCCGACGAACCGCAGTCCGGGCTCGGCGCACGGCGCGTAGGCCACCGCACGCGCACAGGCAGCGCGGATGTTGTCGTGCTCCGTGACGAGGTGCGCGAAGACGTCCGGTGCGTTCGAGCCGCCGATCAGCGACGGCTCGCTGCGCTCCACGAACTCCAGGAAGTAGCGCGTGTGCCGCTCCATCGTCGCGTCAAGCTCGCCGCGCTCGGCCAGGCGCTCCAGCCCGTACTGGCGTACCGTCTCGAGCAGCCGGTAACGCACCGCGGTGTCGCCCGCTTCCATGATCACGAGCGACTTGTCCACGAGCGCCGACACGCCATCCAGGATGTCGTCCGCATCGAGGGGATCGCCGGCGCACACGACTTCTGCTGCCTCGAGGGAGAAGCTCCCGGAGAACACGGCGAGTCGCGGCAGCAGCTGCTGCTCGCGCACGCCGAGCAGGCCGAAGCTCCAGTCCATGGTCGCGCGCAGGGTGCGGTGACGCGGGAGCGCGGTGCGCGTGCCGGTGGTGAGCAGCCGGAAGGCGTCGTCGAGGCGGCGGGCGATCTGCTCGGGCGAGAGCACGCGCACGCGCGCCGCCGCGAGCTCGATTGCGAGCGGGATGCCGTCCAGCCGGCGGCAGATCTCGGCGATGGCGGGGCCGTTGGACGGCGAGTGCGTGAAGGAGGGTAGCGCCATCTGCGCCCGCTCCACGAACAGCTGCGTCGCGTCGGTCGAGGCGAGCGGTGGGACCAGCCATGCCGTCTCGCCGGCTACGGCGAGCGCCTCGCGGCTCGTCGCGAGGATGGCGAGCCGGGGACAGGCACGCAGCAGCGAGGTGGCGACGTCGGCGCACGCGTCCACTACATGCTCGCAGTTGTCGAGCACGAGGAGCATCCGCGCCGAGCCGATGGCCCCCACCACGACGTCCAGCGGCGCCACACCCGTCCGCTCGGGTGCGCCGAGCACCGCCGCGACGTGCGGCACGAGGAACTGCGCGTCATCGAGGAGGGAAAGGTCCACCCATGCGACGCGCTCGAACGACGACGCGACCCGCTCGGCGGTCGCGCGGGCGAGCCGCGTCTTGCCGCTCCCGCCGGCGCCGGTGAGGGTGAGCAGTCGCGGCGTGCCGACCAGATGCGCCAGGTCGGCAAGCTCCCGCTCGCGTCCGACGAGACGCGTGAGGTGGACCGGCAGCTCGGGCGCGGCCGCAGCGGCGGCGGCAATTCCCGGCGACTCGGACGGCTGCATCCTGGAGATGGTGCGCTGGGTCGGGGACTGACGCTGAGCGGGACACACTATACGGCCGCCCGTGCGTTCCATCAACCTACGGGCGGTCATCCCCGCTGGTGTCGAGCGGCGCGAGGTCGAGGGCGGCGATGCCGAGCTGTTCCGGAATCACGACCGTGGCGCGCTCGATCCCGAGCGCATCGAGGAAGTCCCGCAGCCACGCGGCGGCGTCGCCGACCCCCGCCGGCAGCTCGGGGACGATCACGCGGCAATGCCCGCTCAGCAGGTCGGCGAGGTGCGGCCAGCCCGCGTCGACGTCATTCGAGGGCTGCAGGACGACCACCGGGCGGCCCGAGCCGCTCCGGCGATAGCGCGTGGTCAGGTCGCCCACGCGGACCTCGGCCACGACGTCGGTGAGCGGAGCGGGAGAAGTCGGGCTGGACATGCGACGGAGGATCGACGTCGCCGCTTACCCGGTGCTTACAGCGGCCGCATCGCTCACTGCACCGCGGTCGGTAAGTGCGCTGGCTGATCGCGTTAGGCGGCCGGTAATCGGCGGCGACGATGATTCCCGCGTCGCCGGCCGTCACACGACGCGTGGTCGTGCCGAACCGGCGAGCGGCGAAGGGACCGACCTCATCGCCGCCACCTGACCGCCGCCACCGCGGCCCTGAAGACCGGAGACGAATACCATGTCACGCTCGAGCATCCTCCTCACCGCCAGCTCGGCGATCGCACTCGCCCTCGCGGCATGCACCCAGCCCGCCGACACCCCCACTGCCACCGACGCCGCGGTCTCCGCGACGATCAACGCCGCCAGCGCCTCGCAGGGCGCCGAGCCCGGCGTGCACCGCCAGTACGGCACGCCGCAGAAGATCGGCAGCGGCATGGTGCGCACGTACGTGGTGCTGGACCAGAAGAACAGCGGCGCACCGCTCGAGGTTGGTGTCGCGCTCAGCGAGGGCGCCATGGACA
>DASUXT010000087.1:0-3432 GCA_036377775.1 Gemmatimonadaceae bacterium
CCGGTGGCGGACACGAGCAGCACCACGCCGGACAAGGTGAGGAACAGCTCGGCCCGCTCCTCGTGCGTCTCGAGCGGCTGCTCGGCGACCACGCGCTCCACCCGCTCGTCCTGGTCCTCACCTGTCTCGACGGCCACCCACGAGCTCAGCGTGAGCGCGGCGCCGATGGCGAGGGGAATCGACCAGGCGCGCAGCGGCCGCGCCCCCTTCCGGATGGCGATCATGGCGCCAACGGCGAAGAGTGGAAGCAGGAAGGCCAGGACGATCGGAAAGTGCACGACGGCTGGATGCAGTGGATTGGGCAACACGGACCGGCTCCTTGTGGAGGTGTGGCTCCACGATGCCGGATTCTCCCTGCGCGGGGTATCGGACGTATGTTCGGAAGGCGTACGACGTTTGCCGGATGTGCGCCTGCAGCCCCCCTCGCGAACGAATGACGGAGGGATGGATGTACGATGACGACCTCGACGAGGACGGCCGCGGGCTCCGCTGGCTGCTGGCCGCCGTCCTCCTGCTGGCCATCGTCGGCGGCGGACTCGATCTCTGGCTCGACGCGCCGGAGAGCCTCTGGTCGCTGCACGTCTTCTATGAAGTGGCGCTCATCGCTGGTGCCGTGATGAGCATCGTCGCGCTGTGGACCGGCTGGTGGCGTGCCCGTAGCTCCCTGGTCGAGACGCGCCACGCGCTCCAGGCGCAGGCCGCCGAGCGTGACGCCTGGCGCGACAGCGCCCGCTCCGCCCTCGAGGGGCTCGGCCGCGCGATGGACGATCGCTTCGAGGCGTGGGGGCTCACCCCCACCGAGCGCGACGTGGCACTGGGACTCCTCAAGGGGAAGAGCCACAAGGTGATCGCGTACGAGACGGGACGCAGCGAGCGCACCGTCCGTCAGCATGCAGTCGCCGTGTACCAGAAGTCCGGGCTCGGCGGCCGCGCCGAGCTCTCCGCCTTCTTCCTCGAGGGCGTCATGCTCCCCGCGCCGGCGCGCGCGCCCGTTCCCACGCACTGAGGTCATGCCCACACTGTCCGACATTCGCGCCGCCCGCCAGCGCATTCACGATGGCGTCGTGCTCACCCCCGTGATCCCCGCGCTCGCCCTGCGGAGCCGCCTGCCGTGCGACGCCTGGCTCAAGCTCGAGAACACCCAGCGTTCCGGGTCGTTCAAGGACCGCGGCGCGCTGAACCGGTTGCTGGACCTGTCGCCCGAGGAGCGCACCCGTGGCGTCGTCACGGCGAGCGCGGGCAATCACGCCCAGGCCGTCGCCTACCACGGCGCGCGGCTGGGCGTGCCGGTGGAGGTCGTGATGCCGACGGAGACGCCACTGATCAAGGTGGCGAACACCAGACGCTTCGGCGCCGCGGTCACCTTCCATGGCGCCACGCTGTCGGAGAGCATGGACGAGGCGCAGCGCATCGAGCGCGAGCGCCGCATGACGCTCGTGCATGCCTTCGACGACGAACGTGTCATCGCGGGGCAGGGGACGATCGGCCTCGAGCTGCTCGAGCAGCTGCCGTCGCTCACTGCGTTGGTGGTGCCCATCGGCGGCGGCGGCCTCATCTCCGGCATCGCCCTCGCGGTGAAGGAGCAGCGACCGGAAGTGCGCGTATTCGGCGTGGAGGCCGCGGCGGCGCCGTCGGCACTCGCGTCACGCCGCGCCGGTCACGTGGTGAAAATCGAGTCCTCCGACACCATCGCCGACGGCATCGCCGTGAAGCGCGTGGGCGACCGCACCTTCCCGCTCATCGAGCGCTACGTGGACGACATCGTCACCGTGGACGAGGTCCAGATCGCCAGCGCCGTGCACCTGCTGCTCGAGCACCAGAAGGTGCTCGCCGAAGGCGCGGGCGCCACGCCGCTCGCCGCCATGCTGGGCGGTCAACTTCCGCTCCGCGCCGATGACGTGGTCGTGATGATCCTCAGCGGCGGCAACATCGACGTGAACCTCGTGGAGCGGATCGTGGATCGCGGCCTCGTCGCCGACGGCCGCCTGGCGCGGCTCGCCGTCACGGTGCGCGATCGCCCCGGTCACCTCGCGCGGCTGACCGACATCGTCGCCGAGGAAGGCGCGAACGTGCTGGACGTCGCCCACAGCCGCGCCTTTGCCGACATCAGCGTGCGCGACGTGCGCATCGAGATGACCCTCGAGACGCGCGGCCAGGAGCACATGGATGCCGTGGTCGCGCGGCTCGCGCGGGAGGGGTTCGTGGTGCGGGGGGCGGGATGACCGGATGACCGGAGGACCGAAAGGCCGGATGACCGGAGGACCGAAAGACCGGATGATCGGATGACCGAACGGTCCTCCGGTCCTCATGGTTTCTTCAGGCGGTCCAGCGCACGCTTGACCTGCTGGTCGTTCGGGTTGATGGCGAGGGCGCGTTGCAGGCTGGCCACGGCGGCGGTCGTGTCGCCAGCCGCGAGCTGGGCGTCGGCCGCCTGGCGGAAGGCGAATGCCGAGTTGGGGGACATCCGCGTGTTGAGCGCGCTGAGCGTCACCGCGTCCGCTGCCTTGCCGCGCGAGAGGAGCGACTGCGACACCGCCGCCAGCGCCGTCTCGCTGAAGTCGTAGCTCGCCCGCCCGTAGTAGCGCTCGCGCAGCGCGTTGTACTTCGCCTCAGCGCTGTCCACCCCGCCCGAGTCGTAGGCGGCGAGCACCACCTGGTCGAGCGGGCGGGGAATGCTCACTCCGCGATGGCAGGTCATGCAGGTCACCGCCACCGCCGGCTGCGACCGCGACGGGAGCTGGGTGAGGTACTCGCCATCGATCGCCTTGACCATCCGCATCATCACGCGCGCCTTCGCCTTCTCCGGCTTGTCGTCGGCGGCGAAGTCGTAGCTGGTCAGCGGCGCCCCTTCCTGCCCCACGTGGCAGTAGTTGCAGCGCACGCCGAGCGCACCGGTGAAGCCGCGCATGGTGTCCAGCAGCGCGCGCACGGGGATGTCCATCGGCAGGACCTTGAGGTTCTTCGGATGGTCTGGGGGGAACTGCGCCGCCGCCGGCATCCCGACCACAGCGGACAGTGCGACGGCGAGTACGAGCGTTGAGCGCATGCATGACACTCCGGTGTAGGTGAACCCGCGACCCGTCACCCCGCAGTCGCGAGGACGGCTCCAGATGTCACCCCGCAGTCGCGAGGGCGGGTCCAGATGTCACCCCGCAGTCCCGAAGCGACTGTCGGGGCCGGCCTTCCATGCTCAGAGAAACGAACGACCGTCCAGAACCGTTGGCTGCTCCACGCCGAGCGCGGCGAGCGCGCTGGGAAAGAGGTCCGTCGTCCGCGTCGGCAGAGTGCGGGGCGCGCGATTCGTCAGCAGCGGCACGAGCATGTGCTCGCGGTGCAGCGCCCCGTGCGCGCTCCGGTGCGGGATCGGCTCGTATCGCGCCCTGAAGTCGTGCCCCGGCGCCGCCGACAGGATCACGTCCCCCGACCGCGCCG
>DASUXT010000088.1:0-25172 GCA_036377775.1 Gemmatimonadaceae bacterium
CCGGCATCGAGGGCCGCGTCCTGGCCGAGTTCGTCGTGGACACCCTCGGCCGCGCCGAGCTGGCCACGCTGCGCTTCCCCGAGCTCGCGAACCCGCTCTTCGGCGGCGCCGTGCGCGAGGCGCTGGCCCGATACCGCTTCCTGCCCGGAGAGGTGGCGGGACGGAAGGTCAGGACGCGGGTTGCGGTGCCGTTCGAGTTCAGGCTCGATCGGGGAAGGTGAGGGGAGGTCGGGAAGTCGGGAAGTCGGGATGTCGGGAGGTCGGGATGTCGGGATGTCGGGATGTCGGGATGTCGGGATGTCGGAATGCGAGAAGGTCGGGAAGTCAGCTGTTCCTGACCTCCCGACCTCCCGACCTCCTGACCTCCTTACCTCCTGCCGTCCTGCGGTCCTGACCTCCTATTTCCCGCACGCCGCCTGGATCCGGCTCCGCTCTTCCGCGCGGTGGGAATCGTCGTCCTTGCGGCGCGTGTCGAGCTTGGCGCGCTGCTCGGCGGTGAGGATCTGGTTCATGCGGTCGCGCGTGGCCATGCGGAGCGAGTCGAGCGCCGGCTGGATGGGGCGGAAGATCGCGTCGTACTGGCAATTGCGCGCGTCGAACAGCGAGTCCATCGCCACCCGCTGCGCCGGCGACATGTCGAGATCGTCGTACATCGCCTTGCGCTTCTCGGCGATGGACATGTCGTCGCGGCGGATCATGCGGTCGGCGGAGAAGCCGACCACGCCACCGACGAGGACGGCGCCGAGGAGGAAGGCGATCGCCTGCTGCTTGGGACGATCCATGGCCATCGGGCTACCGCGAGAGAAGGAGGTGGATGGCCATGTCGCCGTCGCCCACCGAGGCGGCGCGGGTGGACGGCTCGATGCTGGCGGGCGAAGGCGTGATGAGCGTGGCGTACGCGCTGCGCGCCTCCAGCTGCTGCGAGCGCGCCATGGCGACGGTCGCGGCGAGGATGAGCGCAGCGGCAGCGATGAGGCCGGGCCGGATCATGTAGGCCAGCTCGTCCCACCAGACGGAGCGCTCGTCGCCGCGGGCGACGTAGTCGAGGATGCGCGCCTCGAGGGCATCCCAGTAGCTCTCGCCTTCGGGCGCCGCGTACAGCACGCGGAGCGCGTTGGTGAGCTCGGAATCGCCGTTGGTCCAGCGGTCGTGGGTCATGAGGTGCTCCGGATATCCTGCAGGAGCCTGCGCAGTGCGGCGCGGGCGTGGTGAAGATCGGATCGAGCGGTGCCTTCGGGGATGCCGAGCGTGCGCCCGATCTCACCGTGGGTGAAGCCTTCCACGTCGTGCATCACGATGACCGCGCGCTGGCGGTCGGTCAGTCGGGTCAACGCGCCCTGCAGCCGTTCCCTGAGCTCTCCCGATTCCGCCGGATCACGGAAGGGCATCGGGATGGACTCCGGGAGCTCGTCCGCGTCACGCACCTTGCGGCGGCGGACGAGGTCGAGCGCGGCGTTGGCCATGATGCGGTACAGCCATGCCCCGAACGGCTGGTCGGGACGAAAGCGGTCCAGCGCGCGGTGCGCGTGCAGGAACCCCTCCTGGACTGCATCCTCCGCGTCCTCGTGCGAGAGCACGATGGCGCGGGTGACGGCGTACGCCCGGCGCTGGTGCAGCCGCACCAGCGCCGCGAAGGCCTCATCCGAGCCCCGCTGCGCCGCGATCACGATCGCACGCTCGCTGATCGCGCTCTCAGCGGGCACGGTCATGAGGGCGGGCGATGGCGGTGCGAGCGTAGCGAGCATGGCTCCCGGAGGGTGACGTCATCCCTTCTACGGGGCCTGTGGTGGAAGCGTTGAGGCGGGCGACACCTGCTCCTACCCCGGAACGGGTGATCCGGCCAACCCGAGGGCGTCGGCCGAGCGCTGCATGGCGGCGATGACGAAGGCGATGTGCTCGTCGAGGTCCACGCCGAGCTCGGCGGCCCCGTTGATCACGTCCTCGCGGCTGACGCCGCGCGCGAAGGCCTTGTCCTTCATCTTCTTCCGCACCGACTTCGCCTCCACCTCGTGCACGCTCTTCGAGGGACGCACGAGGGCGGTGGCGGTGATGAGCCCCGTGAGCTCGTCCACGGCGAACAGCGTCTTCGCCATCGGCGTGACGCGAGGCGTGTTCGTGTACAAGGCGTGCCCCATGATGGCCTCGAGGATGTCTTCCGGCCACCCGCGCTCACGGAGGATGCGAACTCCCTCGCTCGGATGCTCCTCGGTGGGTGAGTGCGCGTCGTTGGGGAAGCGCTCGTAGTCGAAGTCGTGTATCAGCCCGGCGAGTCCCCACCGCTCCACGTCCTCGCCGTCCTTCTCGGCGTAGGCGCGCATGGCGGCTTCGACGGAGAGCATGTGCGTACGCAG
This sequence comes from Gemmatimonadaceae bacterium, assembly GCA_036377775.1. Taxonomy (GTDB): domain Bacteria; phylum Gemmatimonadota; class Gemmatimonadetes; order Gemmatimonadales; family Gemmatimonadaceae; genus AG11. The sequence continues at coordinate 2,352 of DASUXT010000088.1, forward strand.
CGATGGGCTCTGCGTGTACTCGTGCATGAGATTGAGGGCTTCGTCGCGGGAGGGGAGCACGATGGGCGGGGCTGAGGGCAACGGCGGGTACTTCGTACCACGTACAAAGTACTAGGACCCATGCGGAAGTCACTCCAATGCGCTTCGGGCGCCTCGCGCTCCGAACGACCATCGGTAACGGCCGTTGAGGATGGCCGTTGGCTGCGCCCGGGATCGTCGGCACATTGTAGGCGCGTCCCCCCGGGTCGCGGTACGCCGTACGAAGTACGTAGTACTCGCAGTTGCAGTTTTCTCCTGAGAACACCCGTGCCCGCCGAGAATCAGCCTCATTTCCTTCGCGACCTCCGTCTCCGGCTCGGCGACCGGGACGAGCGGCGCTTTCCCTTCTCCGTGCCCACCATCCGCACGCTCGACGTGCTGCGCACGGATGCGCCGGTCACCTTCTTCGTCGGGGAGAACGGGTCGGGGAAGTCCACGCTGCTGGAGGCGATCGCCATGGCGGCGCGGCTCCCCGCTGTCGGCAGCGCCGACCTGGCGAAGGACGACTCGCTCGGCGAGCAGCGCTTCCTGTCGTACGCACTCAAGCTGACCTGGTCGCGCCACACGGCGCGCGGGTTCTTCCTCCGCGCGGAGGATTTCTTCGGCTTCACGAAGCGGGTGTCGGCGATGCGGAGCGAGTTCCGGGCGCAGCTGGCCGAGATCGAACGCGACTATGCGGACCGCTCCGAGCAGGCGAAGATGCTGGCCATGCTGCCGGTGAAGCGTTCACTCGCCGAGCTCGAACAGATGTACGGCGTGGATCTGGACGCCAACTCGCACGGGCAGAGCTTCCTGAAGCTGTTCAGCTCGCGCTTCGTGCCGGGCGGCCTCTACCTGCTGGACGAGCCGGAGGCGCCCCTGAGCCCGCAGAGCCAGCTCGCGCTGCTGCTGATGATGCAGGAGATGGTCGCGCAGCAGGCGCAGTTCATCATCGCCACGCACTCCCCGATGCTGCTCGCCTTCCCGGGAGCGCGGATCTACAGCTTCGACTCGACACCGGTGCAGGCGGTGACGTTCGAGGAGCTGGACCACGTGGTGCTGATGCGGGAGTTCCTGAATGGGCCCGAGCGGTACCTGCGGGCGCTTTCCCGGTAACTACAACGCCCGTACCCCGTACTTCGTACGGCGTACCTCGACCCGGAGGGAGGCGTTCCCAATGTGCCTCAGCATCACGCGCAACGAACGACCGGCGTTGACGCCGGTCGTTCGTTGCGCGTGATGTATCCGGGCATTGGGGTGGCGTCCACCCGGCTCCGCTACGAACCACGAGGCACGCAGTACGTCAGCTGTCGTTACTGCGAAACCGCCGCCGCCGGCGTCGCTTCCGCGTGCTCCCCAGCGTACTTCGCGTTGGTGAGCCGCACGATGGCGAACAGCACGAGGAAGATCGCGATTGCGCCGAGGATCATGCCGGTGAAGCCGGCGGACTTGTCACCAGGTTCGGGAGAGCTCATGGCTGGGCGGGCAGGTGAGAGGGTGGTGCGCGTCAGGAGACGCGCACCTTGGTCATGACGTCGTTCTTCTTGATCTGCTTCATCACGTCGAGCCCGTTGGTGATCTTGCCGAACACCGTGTGCACGCCGTTGAGGTGCCGCGTATTGCCCTCGTCGAGCACCATGAAGAACTGGCTGCCGCCGGTATCCTTGCCGGCGTGCGCCATGGAGAGCGCACCAACCTCGTGCTTGTGCGGGTTGCCGGCCGTCTCGCACTTGATCTTCCAGCCGGGGCCGCCGGTGCCGATGCGCGGATCGCCCTCGGGGAAGTCGCGCGAGTAGGGATCGCCGCCCTGGACCACGAAGTCCGGGATGACGCGGTGGAACTTCACGCCGTCGTAGAAGCCCGAGTTGGCGAGCTTCTCGAAGTTTTCCACCGTCTTCGGCGCTTCCTTGTCGTACAGCTCCGCGGTGATGGTGCCGCGGTTGGTTTCGAACGTGGCCGTCTTCAACGCAGTCTCCGAGCGAGTGACCCGATAAGTATAGCCGGGCCCTCGCTGCGGAGGCTACCGCAAGGCGGGCGCGCTCAGCCCTTCCGTCCCGACGTGGCGCTCCACTCGAAGGTGCGCGCCACCCGGCAGCCGGCGAGCTCCGCCGGCACGAACTGCCACTTCGCCACGGCGTTCTTCACGCTCTGGGCGAGCCAGGGATGCGTGCTCTGCACGACGGTGAAGGTCTTCATGTCGGCGCGGCCAAGCGTGTCCACGAGCACGGTGATCTTCACCGCGTTGTACTTCGCGCGGCGCACCTCGGCCGGCATCGACTTCACCGGCAGTGGCGAGGGGACCATCCGCTTCGGGCTCGGCAGGCGGTCGACGTAGGCGTTGGGCTTCTCCGCGACGCGGCGGCGTGCCTCCGCGCAGTCCCCCCGATGCACCGGCACATCCCCCGCAGCGATGCGGACCGGCTGGTCGGGTCGGAGCTCAGGGTCGGGGTTCGACGAGCACGCGGCCAGGGAGAGGGCGGCGAGCGAGAGGGCGAGCAGGCGCGTCGAAGCGCGCCGGAGATTGTCGTTCATCTGGAGGGTGTGAGGACACCCTTCAGACGAGCGAGGAGGGGCAGACGTCAGCCAGGATGCACTCGCCGCAACGGGGCTTGCGCGCGTCGCAGACCTGGCGTCCGTGCTCGATCAGCAGGTGCGAGATCTTCGTCCACTGCTCGCGGGGAAAGAGGGGCATCAGCGCCTGCTCGATCTTCACCGCATCGGATTCCTTCGTCAGGCCGAGCCGGTTGCCGACCCGGGTCACGTGAGTGTCGACGACGATTCCCTCGCGCCGGTCGAACGCATCGCCCAGCACCACGTTCGCCGTCTTGCGCCCCACGCCGGGGAGCACCACCAGTGCCTCCATGTCGTCCGGCACCTCGCCGCCGTGCCGCTCCACGAGCGCCCGGGCCATGCCGATGAGGCTCTTGGCCTTGCTGCGGAAGAAGCCGGTGCTACGGATGATCTCCTCCAGCTCCTCGGGCTTCGCCTCGGCCAGCGTGGCGGCGTTGGGGTAGCGCGCGAACAGCGCAGGCGTCGTCATGTTGACGCGCTTGTCCGTGCACTGGGCGGAGAGAATCGTGGCGCAGAGCAGCTCGTACGGGTTGCGGAAGTCGAGGGCGCAATGGGCGTCGGGGTAGCGCTCGAGCAGTCGAGCGAGGACGGCCGCCGCGTGCTCGCCGAGAGCCGCCTTGCCGCGCGGACGAGGGACCTTCCGGCGCGCGGGCTGCTTCTTCAACGCAGCCTTCTTCGCCGGAGTCCGCGTTTTCGCCGTCGTCTTCTTCGCCGTCATCAGCCGGTCCTCTCGCGCCGCGCCCGCGCGAAGGCGAGCACGCGTTCCACCGGCCAGGCGTTGAGCACGTGCTCCGCTTCCACTCCTCCCTTGCGTGCGATGCCGACGCCGAAGGTCATGTTGTCGAGTCCCGTGGTGGAATGCGCATCCGGGCCGATCTCGAGCGTCACGCCATGCGCGCGCGCTTCGGGAATCAGCCGCCAGTCGAGGTCGAGCCGCTGCGGGTCGGCGTTGATCTCCACCGCTGCGCCCACCGCTCCCGCCTTCTCGATCACGGCGTGCATGTCGATCGCGTAGGCGTCACGCGACAGCAGCAGCCGGCCGGTGGGGTGGCCGAGCACGGTGAGGTGCGGATCGTCGAGCGCGCGAAGCACGCGGTCGGTCATCGTCGCGAGGTCCATGGAGAAGCGGGAGTGCACGGAGGCCACGACGAAATCGAACCGGTCAAGCAGTGCCTCGTCATAATCGAGCGCGCCGTCGGCGAGGATGTCGCACTCCACGCCCTTGAGGATCCGGAAGTCCGCCGACTCGGCGTTCAGCGCGTCGATCTCCTCGTGCTGCGCGAGCACGTCGGCGCGTGAGAGCCCGCCGGCGTAGAATGCGGCCTGCGAGTGGTCGGTGATGCCGATGTAGCTCCAGCCGCGCTCGCGCGCCGCCCGCGCCATCTCGGTGATCGTCGCCTTGCCGTCGGACCAGGTGGAGTGACAGTGGATGGCGCCGCGGATGTCGGAGAGCTCGAGGAGCCGCGGGATCTCACCCGCCTCCGCGCGCGCGATCTCGCCGTGCGCCTCGCGCATCTCCGGGGGCACGAGGGCGAGACCGGCGAGCGAGTAGAGCTGCGCCTCGCTGGAGATCGGGACCGGCACGCCGCGCGCGTCGCGCACGGTGTCGCCGTACAGCGAGTAGCCGCGCGCGGCGAGCCGCTCGCTCACCGCACGGACGTGCGCCTCGGAGCCGGTGGCGCGCCAGAGCGCGACGGCGAAGTCGGCGTCGCAGACGCAGTGCAGGTCGAGCCGCGCGCCGTCCACGTAGGTGAGGCGGGGCGAGCTGGTATCGGCGCCGGACACGGTCTGCACGCCGGGCGCATTGGCGAACGACGCGGCTACCGCGCGCGGGTCGCGGCATACGGCTACCACGTCCGCGTCGCCAATCGTCTCTCCATGCCGCCGCACCGAACCCGCGAGCTCGGCACGGTCCACGTCGGGATGCGCGCGCACGGCACCGAGGAGCGCCCGCGCCTGCGCCACGCCGCGATGGTGCAGCGAGCGGTCGCCGGCGGCGCGCATGAAGCCGATCCCCTTGAGGATGCGCTGCGCCGTCTTCGGCCCGAACCCCTTGAGCTTCGCCAGCCGTCCGTCGAGCGCCGCCGCCTCGAGCGACGCCACGGAATCCACGCCCAGCTCCTCGTGGAGGAGGTGGATCTTCGGCGTGGCGAGGCCGGGCACGCGCAGCAGCTCGAGCAATCCGGGAGGGACGTCGGCGCGCACGCGCTCGAGGTAGCTCGACTCGCCGGTGGCGATCAGCTCGCGCAGCACGGAGAGCACGGCGGGCCCGACACCAGGGACGTCGGCGAGCTCTCCCGCACGATCGAGCGCGCCCAGGTCATCGGTGTCGAGAGCGGCGATGGATCGCGCCGCCCGCTCGTACGCCCGGCTACGGAACCGATCCGTGCCCTGCAGCTGGAGGAAGGCGGCCAGCTGGTTCAGGGCGTGGGCGGCGGTGCGGGGGTCCATGCCTCAAGGTTAACGACAACTGATGTACGGCGTACCTCGTACTCCGTACGAAGACCCGGTGGGAGGCCCTCCCAATGCGCCTCAGCGTCCGCGAAGAAACAACGACCGTCGTTGACGACGGTCGTTCGTGGCGCGTCATGCCTCCGCGCATCGGGGATGCGTCCAGCCGGGTCGCGCTACGAAGTACGAGGTACGCTGTACGTCAGTTGCAGCTGACTCACCCCTCCACCCCCGCATGCAGCTTCAGTTTTTCGATGATCTCGTGGAGCTGCCGTTCGGTGAGGTCGATCTCGGCGGCGGCGCCCTCGGTGTCGAGGAGGCCGGCTCGCATCGAGATCGCCACCTGGTTCAGGTAGCGGATCTTGCCGAGGATGTCGTCGGTGGCGCGACGGAGGCCGGTGAAGCGGCGCTTCTCGGCGAGGGCGCGGCGGTAGCGGAGCATGAGCTCCTGCTGCGTCAGTCGTCGCGCGAGGGAGAGGACCTCGTCGCGCGAACGGCCGGGAAAGGCGCCGCGGTCGGGGAGGCCACCGTCGTCCCACGTCTCGTCGGCGAACCAGAGCCGGCCCACGTACTCGATGCCATCGAAGGCGATGCGGCACGACACGTTGTAGCGACGCCCGTCATAATCGAGCGTCGCGATGTGCGGTTGGACGGTCTCGTCAGCCACGGTCGGTCACGAGTCGGAGGGAACGTGAGTCACGCCGCCCGCGAGAAAATCCAACAAGGGCGGAAAGAGGCCGGCGGGTTGCTCCACGTACGGAACGTGCCCGCAATCCTCCAGGACGACGCACCCCGTCTCCAGGGCACGCGCGATCGCCAGCGACGACGCCAGGGGGATCGGGTCCTGCCTGCCATGGACGACGAAGGCCGGCAAGTGCAATTCGGCGAGCGCGGGCAGGAGGTCGTAATCGCCGAGCGAGGCCCAGATGGACTGCTGGACCCGCCCCGTCACGCGAAAGGGGGTGAGGTCGCGCGCGCGGCGTGGATCGGCGAAGTAGCCGGCGACGCTCAGCTCGAACATGCGGTGCCGATACGCCTCCGGATCCCGCTCGCGGAGTCCCGACGCATTCACCCCATCGCGCAGGGCGGTCACGACGGGCCCCATCTGCCGGCGCGCGAACTCGCGCTCGAACTCCTCGCGAAAGACGCGGTCCACCGGCGCGGGATCGATGAGCGCCAGGCGGCTCGGCAGTGGCGATTCACGCCCCGAATTCGCCTCGACGGCGTAGAGCAGGGCGAGCAGCCCGCCCCACGAATAGCCGACGAGCCGCAGCGGCGTGACGTCGAGCTCCGCAGCGACGCGTGCGACGTCGGCGACCTGCTCGCGCCAGCCGATCGGCTCGCGATCATCGTCGTAGCGCGATCGCCCTCCGCCCCGCTGGTCGTAGAACACGACACGATGATTCTCGGCGAGCGCCAGCATCTGCGGCAGGAGGTAATCGTGGCTCGCGCCCGGACCGCCGTGGAGGACGAGCACCGGCGGCGCATCGGGATTGCCGTACTCGGCCCAGTAGAGCGGCACGGGCGTGCTGGTGGTGAATCCGTCGGCGCGAGGCGGTGGTATGGGCGGCATGCGAGGGAGTGTGGAGCAGCGTCGAGCGATGTTCAAGCTCAGGCACATGCGAGAAGGGCCGGGATCGGGATCCCAGCCCTTCCGCATTCGAATCATCTGCTCGATGTGTGCTTCCCTTCCCGGGTCACGGTTCCTGTGGCGCGCAGATGCCTGTCGAGGCGCACACCAGCAGCAATCCCTTCGCTCGGTGTCCCACCTGGACGGTGAACGGCTTGTTGATCGGCAGCGCTCCACCAGTCGGTACGGTGGCAGCGACGCTGAACTTGCCGGAGGTCGGCTCGATGCTCATCGCTGTGACGATGGTGTTGCCGGAGGTCGTGCTGGCGGCGTAGAGCCACCGCTTCAGCGCTGCGGAGTAGCGGAAGCTTCCCGCGGGTATGACGGCGGTGTTGTTCCCGAACGCCACGGTGACCGCATCCGTCGCCGGCGTGAACCCGGTCTCTCCGTTGAAGCTCGTTGCGAGGTCGAACGTTCCCGTCAGTGCGTACGCATCCTTGCCGGTATGAAACACGTTCACCGCCAGGCCGGCGTTCGATACCTGCAGCGGCGACGCCCACGTGAAGTAGCTCAGGCCGTCGCCCAGGAGCACCTGTCCGCCGAATCCACCGTGCGCCGCGTACAGCGGGGTGGGTGACAACCACTGACCGACCTTTTTCGCGAGGCCCATGGCAAGCCCCTTCAGGCTGCCGCTCGGAGCGGCGCTGCCGACCTGGAAGCCGTCGCAATCCAGGAATGGAACCATGATCTGCTTCAGTGCGCGCGGGGTGTCATGCGGCTCCTCGAACTTGAACAGCTCGCGTGGGCCGACGTCGGTCGGGAGGCAGAGTCCGGCCGTCATCGGCAGCTGGTTGATCGCGCGCACCCCGGCGTCGTTGACCGCTGTGAGCTGGAGGCAGCGCCCGATCTGCCCAAGCAGGTATGCGTGGCAGGGGGCGTTCGGTGCGGTCGACACGAACCGCGCCGTCAGCGTCACGTTTTCGGTGAACGTCCCTTCGGGGATGTCGAGTCCGGCAACGGGTGTTCCGTTGGTGGTCAGCGTGATGGTCGCTGCGTCTCCGGCCGGCACGACCTCGACCGTGGAGGACACGTGCGAAACGGCGAAGACGGTGTTCGACACGAGTCGTGCGTATGCCGGCTGCTCCACATCCAGTTGGTGAGCCGGGAAGCTGTTCAAGCCCACGACGTTGCCCGTCGAGTTGACGGCGAGGAACGAGAGACCGTTGGCGTATGACGCGCACCACGTCGCGCCGTTGGAGAGCGAGACCTGGTTCGCGTAGGTGCTGGACAGTGGGCTCGTCACGCCATCCAGCAATGCAAGACACACAGGAGCGGTAGACGCGCCCGCCACGTCGACGGCGCCTGCCGCGGCATTCCCCGGCGCCGCCGGCTGCATCGGGCTCAAGCCGTCAGCGAAGATCGCGGCACCGAAGCCGATGCCACCGTTGGACTGATCCGAGAAACCGAACGTCGTCAGCACGACGCCACCGCCACCCTGCGCGAAGCCGGCCAGCGCATTGGCTGCTGCGTCCGCAACGTCCTGGGGAATCGGCTGCCCGCACCGGTTGTCGGTCATCGCCACCACCGCGGCAAAGTGGCCCAGCAGGTCGGTCGCGGATGGCCGGGACTCGTCACCGTCGATGACCGTCACCGAACCGAATCGGCCGTCAGCAAGCAGTGCCCTGGCCACGTTGTCCGCTCCCTCGGCGCCAGTGAGGTCGGCGCAATACGCGAGCACGCCGACGGCCGGGCCCGCGTTCGACGTGGCTTCAGGGATCAACGCGAAATGCGGGGATGGAATCGCGGCCCCCGGATCGGCCGGCGTTCCCGACCTCCGGGCTGCCGCTGCTCCGCTCGTGAGTGGGGAAGTGGGCTTGCTCCCCTGGTCATTGCACCCGGCGGCGACAAGCGCGAGCAGCAGCACACCGAGAACCGACCCGCCGAGATGAGGTACTCGACCTTTCGCCGGTTCGAATTTCCACGACGGACGGGGAATCGACTGCCATAGGGCGCGTTTCATGTCCGGTCCTCCGGGAGGATGAGAGGGCGTGCGGAATGCCGTGCGGCTGCGACAGCGCTTGGCAGGATTCAGCGCCCCGCATGGCCGATCTCCTTCCACCGCGGGTTCGCCCGCAGCTCCCGCCACCACCATACCGTCCCCGCCTGCTGCAGGAACTCGTGTCCCGGGTTGGCGGCGACGTACTGCTTCAGCAGCTCGATCGCGATGTCGTCGTCCCCGGTCAGTCCGCGGATGTACGCTTCCTGGGAGAGGAGGTCCTGCTCCGGATCGATGTCGTGCGTGACCTGCTCGCGGGTGCGCTGCAGCACGTGGCGCGCGCTGTCCACGAGACCGGCCCGGGCGAGCGCGCCGGCGACGAGCAGGTGCCCCTGCGCCACGGCGAAGCTGCGCTGCGAGCCGGGCACGAGGCTGTCGAGCGACGCGAGCAGCCTCCACGCGCGGCCGACCTCGGCGGGCACTGCCGGCGTCACCATGAGCCAGAGCTGGCACTGCACGAAGTGATAGTCGCGCGGGAAGCGCGCGCTTCCCTCGGCGCACCAGCGCCGCGCTTCGCTGAACTGTTCGAGATCCAGTGAGCCGAAGAACAGCCGCCACAGCGTCCTGTCGGCGTCCTCGAGGTACGCGTCTTCCTCGTACGCGTGTCGCGCGGCGAGCAGCGCGCCCGGCACGTCGGTGGGCTGCGTCTGGTAATAGAGGTAGCTGAGCGTGATGTTCGCGCGCGCCAGCGTGGGATCAGCGGCGACGGCCGTCTCGAGATCGCTTCGCGCGCTCGTCAGGAGCTCGTTGAGCGCGGCGTTGTCAGGACTCTCGCGGAGCTTCCACTTGTCGTAGCGCGCCGTGCCGCGCAGTGCGAGCGCTTCGGCGCTCGCGGGTGCTCGCTGCAGCGCACGCGATGCGTGGCCGAGGGCCGCGGTGATCCACGGAGCTGCGGCCAGGCCATGCTCCAGCTCGGAACGTCGGAGTGCCACCCACCCGCGCGTGACCACCGGCTCGAGCCATGATGCGTCGGCGGCTTCCGCAGCGGCGAGCACGGAGTCAGCCTGCGCGAGGTCGGCAGCGGCGGCTGCGGAATTTCCCCCTCGCGCCGCGGCGTCGGCGTCGTGGCGCAGCTTCTCGGCGCGCTGCGCGAGCAGCCACGCCTCGGTGCTGCGCGTGCCGGCGCGACGCTCGCGCACCCGCACCTCCTCGCCCAGCCGCTCGCGCAGGAACTTCGCGACCTTCGTCGCCAGGCTGTCCTGCAGCAGGAGGAGGTCGCCGCGCGGCTGGCTGAAGCTCGCGCGATTGATCTCCGTGCCGCTGTTCCCGTCCACCAGTCGGACCTGCACCTGCACGCGGCCCTTCTCGTCCTCGTCCACGCTGCCGCGCACGATCGTACCCGTGCGGAGCGCCGCGGCCACGCTGTCGGCGTCCACGCCGGGCCCGCGGAACGGCTGCACGCCATTCTTCGAGACGACGGTGAGGCTGTGGACGTCGTCGAGCTGTCCGATGAGGCTCTCCGTCAGTCCGGACGCCAGCGGCGCGAGGTCGTGGGTGCGGCTCTCGTCCTCGAAGTAGAGGACGGCGATGCGTCGCGGGTCGAAGCCGTCGGCAATCGCACCGGCGGACGACGCCGTGGTGGGCCGCTGCCAGATCCACACGCCAGCTCCCGTCCCGCTCACCAGCGCGACGAGCGCCGCAACCGTCAGCATGCGGGCCCTGCGTGACCAGCCGGCGTCGGCACGTCGTCGTGCCAGCCGGTTCGAGCGCGTCGCGTAGCGTGCGGCCCGGGCGGGAGTGGTGCGACGGATCGTCGCCGTCATCGAGAGCGCGGCGGCGTCGGCGAGCGCTTCGGCGAACTCGCCGATCGTCGTGAACCGGTCTGCCGCCACCTTCTCGAGCCCCTGCAGGATGACGTCCTGCACCTCCTCGGGCACGGCTTGCCGAACCGTGGTAATCAGCGGCACCTGCTCGGCGACGTGCCTCGCGATGAGGGCCTGCATCGTGGGCGCAGTGAATGGCGGCTGCCCGGCGAGCATCTCGTACGCCACGCACGCCAGCGCATACTGGTCGCTGCGTCCATCGAGATGGCGCTCTCCCATCGCCTGCTCGGGACTCATGTAGGCGGGCGTACCGAGCGACATCCCGGTCCGCGTGAGCGTGTTGGTGTCGGAGGCGCTCGTGACGGCCCGGGCGATGCCGAAATCGGCCAGCACCGCCTGACCCGCCTGCAGCAGGATGTTCTCCGGCTTGATGTCGCGGTGGATGATGCCTTCCGCATGCGCGTGGTCCAGCGCGCTCGCGATCTGGCAGGTGATGCGAATGGACTCGTCCACGCCGAGCTGTCGCTCGCGATTCAGGCGGTCGCGGAGGGACTCGCCATCCACGAACGGCATGACGTAGTACAGCGTGCCGTCGGCTTCGCCGGAGTCGTAGACGGGAAGTATGTTGGGATGCGACAGCTTCGACGCGATGCGGATCTCACGGTCGAAGCGCTCGGCACCGAGAGCGGCCGCCAGCTCGGGCTCGAGCACCTTGATCGCGACCTGACGGTCCACCTTCACGTCGGTCGCGAGATACACGGTGGCCATGCCACCATGACCGAGCTCACGCTCGATCGTGTAGCGTGCACCCAACGCCACTCGAAGTCCGTCGACGGCCATCGTCGGCCACCTCACGGTTACTGCACGCGATTCTTTTTGGCGCGCGCAGTCGGGCTATGTTCGTTCCTGCTGGAAGTGCGCGTCGAATGGAATGGCGCGTTCAGGCGCCAGCATACGCGTTCCCGTCGATACGCGTAAGGGGATCCCTGACCGTCAGGCAGTCCCGTCGTGCCATCCGGATCGGCTGCAGGCAGCGTAACGAGAACATCTGCAACGGGTTATGGCGCACTCAGCGCGTCCGGTCACGAGGGCCGATGAGCCTGGAACGGACGGTCAGGCGAAGCCTTCGAGGATTCGCGCCGTGGCCACGTGCACACGCACGGTGTCGCTGATCTCGCGTCCATAGCCACCTGCGATCATCGCGACGGTGGGGAGCCCGACCTCCCGACAGGCCTGCAGCACGAGGGCGTCGCGCCGCTCGAGTCCCGCGAAGCTCAGCTTCATCCGCCCGAGCCGATCTCCCTCGTGCGGGTCGGCGCCAGCGAGGAAGAAGACGATGTCCGGCTGCGCCCCATGCAGTACGCGCGGCAGCGCCGCCTCGAGCTGCTGCAGGTATTCCGCGTCCGCCGCACCGTCGGGGAGCTCGATGTCGAGCGTTCCGGGTACACGTACGGCATAGCCCCACCGCGACTCGTGTGGCGCCACGCTCGCGGCGTCGGGCAGGGGACGGAACGGATAGTTGTGCGCCCCATGCATGCTGAACGTGAACACGGACCGGTCGCCGGTGAACACGGCGTGCGTGCCGTTTCCCTGGTGCACGTCGAGATCGATCACCGCAGCGCGACGAACCAGGCCTTCGTGCTGCAGCAGCCGAATGGTGATCGCCACGTCGTTGAAGACGCAGAATCCCTCACCGTGATCGGGAAATGCGTGGTGGGTGCCGCCCGCGAGGTTCATCGCCACGCCGTGTGCCAGCGCGTGCCGCGCGGCCGCGATCGTTCCGCCCACTGTGCGACGGGAGCGCTCGACGAGTGCGGCGGACCAGGGAAAGCCGAGCCGCCGCTCCGCCGTGGCGTCCAGCGTGCCGCGCGTGATGCGCTCCACGTACTCTGCCGTGTGCACCAGCCGCAGCAGCTCGTCGCCCGCCGCATCGGGGTCGTGCACGCGCGATGCCGGCACCACCCCTTCCGCGATCACGCGTTCGCGCAGCAGCGCGTACTTCTCCGCCGGGAAGCGATGGCCCTCCGGCAGCGGCAGGGGATATCGCGCCGGCGACCAGAGGGCGAGCGACATGGCGCGCTACGCTGCGGTCACTGGCCGCGCGTGCCGAGCGTGACGGTGGTGGTGAGCCGTTCTCCGTTCCGGATGAACACGACCTCCACCTTGTCGCCCGGCTTGTGGGCGTAGAGCGCGTCCGAGTAGGAGTACAGGTCCTTCACCGGCTTCCCGCCGAACGCCACGATCAGGTCGCCCGCCTTCAGGCCGGCGACGTCGGCCGGGCTGCCGCCGCGCACGCCGCTCAGGCGAAGGCCCGCTTCGTCGCCGCCGCTCATGTCGGGGATCGATCCGAGGTAGACGTTCGAGCCCTGGCTGCTGCTGCCGCTCGTCACCGGCGCGGGAGCCGCCACGCGTACCGGGGTGAGTCGCGCGTCGCGATTGGCGATGTCGCGCAGGACGCGCTCGGCCATCGCGACCACGCGCGCCGTGCCGACGGAGTCGATCCTGTCGGCGTCGTCGGTGGCGCGGTGATAGTCCTCGTGCAGGTCGGTGAAGAAGTGCAGCACGGGAATTCCCTTCGCGTAGAACGAGCTCTGGTCGGAGGGACCGTAGCCATCGCCCACCGCCTTGAGGTCGAACGCCGGCGCGGTGTTCGCGCCCTGCACGATGGCTGGCATCTCGGTGGCGGTGTTCACGCCGTACACGATGAGGCGATCGTTCTTCAGGCGGCCCACCATGTCGAAGTTCACCATGGCGTCCACGCTGTCGAGCGACACCGGCGGGTGCTCGACGAACCACTGCGAGCCGAGGAGGCCGAGCTCCTCGCCGCTGAAGTTCGCGACGACGATGGACCGGCGGACCGGCCTGGCGGCAAGCAGGCGCGCCAGTTCGAGCACGGCCGCCGTGCCCGAGGCGTTGTCATCGGCGCCGTTGCGGATGGCCGTCCCTGCCTCGGGATCCATCGCACCCACGCTGGAGCGGCCGAGGTGGTCGAAGTGCGCGCCGATCACCACGTACTGTCCGGCAAGCGCCGGGTCGCTGCCCGGGATGAGCGCGACGACGTTCTGCGTCGGCACGCCGTCGGGATGGCCGTTATGCGCCAGCTCGGGCCCGCGCGCCACGAAGTGCTGCAGGAACGAGAGGCACGTGGTTGGCACGACCGTGACGCGGCATTCCGGTCGCGTGGCATCCACGCCGAGCGGGTGCAGGCCGAGCGCCTCGTCGCGGCGGGCGATGTAGGCGGCGGCGCTGTCGTTGCCGGCGGTGCCGGTGGCGCGCCCCTCGAGCCGGTCGGCAGCGAGCCAGGCGATGTCGCGCTGGAGGCGGTGTGCGTCGGGCGTGGCCGGTTCGACGGTGCCGGCAACGTTGTGACAGGCGGTGGCAAGGAGCAGCGGCGCGACGAAGAGGATCACGCGCGCCATGGAGGCGAGGGAGGCGTCGGAGCGCATCACTGACGAGGGAAGGAGGATGCTCGAATCCTAACCGGGTTCCGCACGAGGTGCTGGCGAGGGAGTGGCGGTCGCCGCGCGGATTCGTCTACCTTGGGACTCCTCAGCGCGACGCCGCGCCCGTGCCTGCCCTCATGGACCAATCAGCCACCTTCGCTCGCCATTTTGCCCGCCTCGTGTCGCTCCTGCTCGGTGAGCCGACGAACGTGGCCGAGCAGAAGGTGACGTTGCGCGTGCTGGTGACGCTGGCTCGTGCGGGCGGGGTGCGGCTCGAGATGCGGCAGGGCACGATCGTCGCCAACGATGAATCGATCTCGCCGCTGCTGCCCGGCGTCGCCGATCTGCGTGAGCGCATGACGGCGCTCGGCATGCGCGCGGTGGAATTCGACGAGGGCGCGGCGGCGGCCGACATGCTGGGTGCGGCACGTCAGCTCGCGGACGTGCCGCGGGGCACGGTGGGCGAGACGGTGCGTATGGTGAGCGCCACGCCTCCCACTCCCGTCGTGGTGCAACCACCGCCGCCGGCGCCCGTCCAGAAGCCCGCCCCGGTGATCCCGGCGGCGGACGGCCTGTTCGAGCACTTCGTCGCCGCGCGGCCGGCGGCCGGCACTCCCGCCGCGCTGTTCGAGACCTTCGACGCCGCGACCGGCGCTCCGCTGCTCACTCGCCTGCTCGATGAGCTGGTCCGCACTGCCGAAGGCGCGGTGCGCGACGGGGATCACGCGCTGGTGAGCGAGATCTTCCACCGCATCGTGGCTCGGGAGCGCCACGTCCACGATGCCGATGCACGGCGCTCGTTCATGCTCACCATCCGGCGCCTGTCTCGCGGCGCGGTGCTGCGTGCCGTCGCGCAGGGGCTGGTGCGCGCGCCCGGAAAGCGCGAGCAACAGCTGGCCGTGCTCACGCGGACCGGTGAGGACGGCGCCGACGCGCTCATCGAGCAGCTCGCCGCGGCCGAAGAGCGGAGCGAGCGCCGCATCTACTTCGACGCGCTGCTCGAGCTGCGCGCCGGCGTGCCGACGCTCCTTCACATGCTCGGCGATCCGCGCTGGTTCGTGGCGCGCAACGCCGCCGTGCTGCTGGGCGAGCTCGGATCGCCGGAAGCGGAGCAGCCGCTGAGCGACCTGCTGCACCACGACGACGAGCGCGTGCGCCACGCGGCGACGATCGCCCTCATGCGGCTCGGTACGCCGCGCTCGATGCCGGCCATCGAGCAGGCGCTGCGCGACAGCGCCCCGCAGATCCGCATCCAGGCGGCAACGATGCTCGTGGAACGCCGCCGCGATGCCTCACTGGCGCCGCTGATCGCCGCGCTCGACGCGGAGAAGGACGACGAGGTGCGGTCGTCGTTCTACCAGGCGCTCGGCCACTTCGCCACGCCGGAGGCAGTGGAGAAGCTGATCGCTGCCGCGCAGCCGGAGCGGGGGCTCTTCCGCCGGAAGGCGGTGGCGCTTCGTGTCGCCGCGATCCAGGCCCTGGCCACGGCCGGCACTCCGCAGGCGCTCGATGCGCTCGTGGAGCTCCAGGGCGACCGGGAGGTCGACGTCCAGCAGGCGGCGGTGGAGGCGCTGGAGAAGAAGGTACGGGATGTCGGGAAGAACGGGAATGTCGGGATGTCGGGACGCCAGGATGTCGGCGACCACCCCACCGTCTGACCGTCTGACCGTCTGGCCGTCCGCCCTACCTCGCCGTCAGGTCCGTCTCGGGCGTCACCTGCCGGCAGAACTCGGCGATCAGCGAGGCGGTGGCGTCCACGTCCTTGAGATCCACCATCTCGTTCGGCGAGTGCATGTAGCGGTTCGGGATGGAGACGAGTCCCGTCGCCACGCCCTCGCGCGCGATGTGGATCGCATCCGCGTTCGTGGAGGTGTCGCGGCCGACGGCGTGCACGGCGTGCGGCATCTCCAGCTTCTTCGCCGCGTCGCGCAGCATCGTGTGCACGACGGGGGAGATGAGCGCACCGCGGCTGATGATCGGGCCGCCTCCCATCCTGTGCTCCCCGATCTCCTTCTTCTCGATGTTCGGATGATCGGTGGCGAAGGTGACGTCGACGACGATCGCGACCTGCGGGTTCACGCAGTGGGCGCAGACCAGCGCGCCGCCGCCGTGCCAGGCGATCTCCTCCTGCGTCGTGGCCGCGGCTACCACGCGCGCCGCGCCGGGCTTCTCGGCGTAGCGGCGCAGCGCCTCGAGCACGATGAACGCACCGATGCGGTCGTCGATCGAGCGGGAGACGATGCGGTCGTTCGGGAAGTCGTGGCTGCGCGAATCGATCACGCCGGGGTCGCCGATGCTGAGGCGGCTCTCGGCCTCCGCCTTCTTGCTGGCGCCGATGTCCACCCACAGGTCGGAGAACTTGCTGGCGTGCTCGCGGTCGTCGGGCTTCATCAGGTGGATGGGCTTCTTCCCCACCACGCCGATCACGTCGCCATTGGTGCCGAGGAAGCGGATGCGCTGCCCGACGAGCACCTGGGTGTCCCAGCCGCCGATGGGGCCGATGTAGACGTAGCCGTCGTCGTCGATGTACTGGACGATCACGCCGATCTCGTCGATGTGGCCATCGAGCATGATCGTCGGGGAGCCGCCGGGATTCACTTCCGCAATGCTGTTCCCCGCCACGTCCGCCGACACCTTGTCGGCGAAGGTCTCCGCCTCGGCGCGCCACGCGCGGGCAGCGGCGGCCTCGTACCCCGATGGAGCAGGCGCGTCGAGCAGGCGCTTGAGGAAGGAAACGGCGGACGGACTCAGCATCGGTACAGGGGAAAAAGGGTTGGATTAGCGAAGCTATCGGACTCGTCAGCGCAGTGGAAGAGCATCGAGTAGCGGGACGCATGGTTGACGCCATGCAGTTGCGTCCCCGCCGAACAGGAGCCACCATGCAGCCCATGTCACAACCAGAACCCCGGCACGGCGGGCTGCCGTGACGCTCACCGTCATGGCCCTGCTCGTCGCACTTGGCTCATTCGGCGCCGGCCTCCTGGGCGCGCTCACCGGCCTCGGCGGGGGCATCGTGGTCGTACCGATGCTCACCCTGCTTTTCCACGTGGACCTGCGCTATGCCATTGGCGCTTCACTGGTGTCGGTGATCGCCACCTCGTCGGGCGCCGCCTCGGCCTACGTGCGCGAGGGCTACACCAACGTGCGCATCGGCATCTTCCTCGAAGTGGCGACGACGATCGGCGCCCTTGTGGGCGCGGCGCTCGCGACCGTGGTCCCGACCAGCGCGCTGGCGGTGCTGTTCGCCCTCGTGCTGCTGTACACCGCATGGAGGTCCGGGCAGGCCAAGGAGGAGCATCTTGCCGCGAGCCCGCACCCGTGGGCGGTGAAGATGCGGCTCAATGGAAGCTATCCGACGCCGGCCGGCGAGCAGGCGTATGCCGTGCAGGGCGTCCCGACCGGGTTCGTCACGATGTTCGCGGCCGGCATCCTGTCGGCGCTGCTCGGCATCGGCTCCGGCGTGGTGAAGGTGCTGGCGATGGACCGCGCGATGAAGCTGCCGTTCAAGGTGTCGACCACGACCAGCAACTTCATGATCGGGGTGACCGCCGCCGCCAGCGCGGGCGTGTACCTGCATCGCGGCTACATCGAGCCGGAAGTCGCGTTTCCCGTGATGCTCGGCGTGCTCGCCGGCGCCCTGCTTGGCGCCCGCGTGCTGGCGCGGGCGCGCACCGACTGGCTGCGCAAGCTGTTCACCGTCGTCGTCGCGGTGCTGGCCACCGAGATGCTGTACAAGGGCATCACGGGGGGCCTGTGAGCGCGCAATTGAATCCTCCTCCCGCGCCCGAGCGCGAGTCGCGCTGGACCGACCACGAAGTGGAGCAGCTCGTCGGCCGGCTGCTGCAGCTCGGCGTGCTGATCGCCACCGTCGTCGTCCTGGTCGGCGGCGCGATGCTCATCGCCGCTCACGGCGGCGACGTCGCCAGCTTCCGCGTCTTTCGCGGCGAGTCCTCCACCCTGCGCAGCGTGTCGGCAGCAGTGCGAGGGGCCTTCGCGCTGGATCCGCGCGGCATGGTGCAGCTCGGCCTCGTGCTCCTCATCGCCACGCCGGTGGCGCGGGTCGCGCTCACCCTCGGGGCGTTCCTGCTCCAGCGCGATCGGCTCTACGTGATGCTCACGACGGTGGTGCTGGTGCTGCTGTTGTTCGGGTTGTTCGCGTGAGGGGAGGACGGCAATGACGGTAAAAGGTACCAGGTACCTCGTACGAGGTACCTGGTACCTTTTACCCACTGAGTACAGCAGTCGAGCAACCGCTCGGACGACTCACCCGTCCCTGCTCACCGGAAACGCCGCGAACGTCACGAGCAGCATCGCCACTCCCGCCACGAACCAGCGCGCGTCCTCGGTGATCGCGTAGTACACGATCCCGTACCAGGCGAGCATCTGACCGAACAGCCAGGCGATCACGCGTTCGGGGATGCCCATCGACACGCGGCGCCGCTCGGCGAAGCGGCTGTGCCAGAAGCGCATGTCGACGATCTGCAGCAGCGCGTAGAGCCAGGTCATGATCCCGACGATGCGCAGCTTGCGCACGAATGCCGACGACTCCGGCGCGGTGGCGCCGAGCGAGTGCCACACCCACACCACGAGGCCCACGAACAGCGCGAGTCCAAGCAGGATCGTGCGAAGCTGCGCCTGGCGCTCCGCCGTGAGCCACGGGTAGCGCGGCGACGACTCGCCGGCGTGTGGCTCGATCTTGATGCCCGGTGACTGGACCATGCGCTGCCTCGTGACGGGACTGGACTACTTGCCGGCCGGCCGCTCGTAGACGGCCTTCCCTCCAATATAGGTCGCCAGCACCGACGCGCCGAGGATGTCCTGCTCGGGCACTGTCATGATGTCGCGATCGAGGATCACGAAGTCGGCGAGCTTGCCCGGCGTGATGGAACCCATGATCTGCTCCTGGAAGGCGGCGTACGCCGGCCAGATGGTCATGGATTCCAGCGCCTCGGCTCGCGTCATGCGCTGCTCCGGCATCCAGCCGCCAGTGGGCCAGTTGCTCGCATCCTCGCGCGAGACGGCGGAGTGGAAGGAGAAGAGCGGATTCACCGATTCCACCGGCGCGTCGGAGCCGTTCGGCACCACCACCCCGGTGTTGAGCAGCGACCGCCATGCGTACGCGCCGAGCAGGCGGCCGATGCCCAGCCGGCTCCCCGCCCAGTACATGTCGCTCGTCTGGTGCACCGCCTGCATGCTGGGGATCACGCCGAGCTGTGCGAAGCGCGGGATGTCATCGTGGTTGAGGATCTGCGCGTGCTCGATCCGGAAGCGGTGGTCCGCCGTGGGATGCGCCTGGAGCGCCTTCTCGTAGGCGTCGAGCACGATGCGGTTGCCGCGGTCGCCGATGGCGTGCGTCGCCACCTGGAAGCCGCTCGTGAGGGCGCGTTCGGCCACGTCCTCGATGTGGGTCGGCGCGCTGACGAGGAGGCCCGTGTTCTTCGGGTCGTCGCTGTACGGCTCGAGCAGCGCCGCGCCGCGCGAGCCGAGTGCGCCGTCGGCGTAGAGCTTGATGGCGCGCACCCAGAGATGGTTGTCGTACAGTCCGCTGCGCGGCCCGATGGACATGAAGTGCGCGAGGGCGGCGGAGTCGTCGCCGATCATGACGTAGAGGCGGAAGGGCAGCTCGCCCGCCTTCCCCATCTCCTCCATGACGTCGATCGTCGCGCGCGATTCGCCGGCATCGTGAATGCCGACGAGCCCGTACCGATGCGCGGCATCGATCGCCATCCCCAGTGCCTTGCGCATGTCATCGTGCGTCGGCGGAGGGATCACGCGCTCCACGAGCCCCTGTGCATTGTCCACGAACACACCGGTCGGCGCGCCCGACGCATCGCGCTCGAGGCGGCCACCGCGCGGATCGGGCGTCTTCGCCGTCACGCCAGCGGCGCGCATGGCCGCGGCGTTGGCGAGTCCGGCGTGGCCATCCACGCGCGTGAGGTAGACGGGATTGTCCGGCAGTGCGCGGGTGAGCGCGTCGTGCGTGGGGAAGCGGGTGTCGGACCAGTCGTTCTGGTCCCAGCCGCGGCCGAGGATCCACTTGCCCGCCGGTACTCCCTTCGCCGCCGCTGCGACCCGCGCCACGACCTCGTCGTACGAGCGCGTGCCGGTGAGGTCCACCTGCTGCAGCGACTCGCCGATCCCGAGGAGGTGCGCGTGCGCGTCCACCATGCCGGGAATCACCATGTGTCCGCCTGCGTCCACCACCTTCGTCGCCGGCCCGCGCAGCGCCATGACCTCGCGCTCCGAGCCGGCGTAGAGGAAGCGGCCATCCTTCACGGCGAGGGCCTGTGCGCTCGGATGGGCTTCGTCCACCGTGTAGATGCGCGCGTTGGTGACGATGAGGTCCGCCGGCGTGCGCGTCTGCGCCGCGAGCGCGAGGGGAGTGACGAGGGCGAGCGCGAGGAGGGAATGGAGACGCATGGGGGAGGGAGGGAGAATGTGCAGCGTGGCAGCGGTCGAGCCCATGACCGCTGCCACGCATTGGAACTCTAACGATCGGGTCGCGACTCGCGCGAGCGCGTCAGCTCGGCAGTCGCGTCCAGATGACGATCGTGCCGCAGGTGTGAGTGAAGGCGCGGTTGCTGAACTGCGGCGGCGTGGTCGCCGGCCCGGAATAGAACTCCAGCGCCTCGATGTCGTGCGGCGAGAACTCGTCCGGCGAGCCCTGCTCGATGCGCATCCCGTCCACCACGTACTGCGGCGGGCAGTCGCGCGGCTGCAGGGAGCCATTGAAGCGGAGGGTACGGCGGCCGTTCATGTTGACGACGCGAAGGCTCGGGATCATGCGCGTGAGGTCCACGAAGTCGTGCGCGTCGCGCTTGTCGATCTCGTCGCGGGTCATGAAGTTGCCAAAGCCGCGCGAGCGTCGCTCCCAGAAGCCGGCGAGGATGCGGTGGGAGCGCGCGTCAGCCTCGTCTTCCACCGTGACCCCTGGCAGCTCAGCGGCCATGGACGTCATCACGAGGACGAGCGAATCCACCCGTCCCGCGCGGAGGATCACGGAGATGCTGTCCGGCGCGAAGCCGAGCCGGCGCAGCGAGACCATCGTGACGCCGGGGCTCAGCGAGGCGAAGGCGAAGCCGCCCTTCTCGTTGGTGATCGCGCGAGGTCCCGAGCCAAGGCGGATCTGCACGTCACGAATCGGGACACCACCGGAATCGCGCACGATGCCCACGAGTCCGGCCAGGGGGCTCTGCGCGCGCGACGCGGCGGGCAAAGCGGTGAGGCCGAGCGCGACCAGCGTCGCGCTCGTCCGGCGGAGGAGACTGCCGCAGTTGGCCATGGGTACCTCCCTCCCTGCCGCTCGGCCACGGGCGTCAGGGGTGAACGTTATTCGTCTGTCCGCTGCACGCGCCGGGCCACGAGATAGAGAGGCACTGCCAGCAGCACCACGTACGCGATCAGCGACACGACGTTGTTCGTCGCCATCGCACCCAGCGCCTTGCCAAGATTGAATGCAGCGTCGAGCTGCCGGGCCGCAAGACCCGCCAGCACCACCCCCATGATCGCGCCCCCGGCAATCAGCCCCGACGAGAAGAGCACCCCCGGGCCGGAGTCGGCGTCGGCCGATTCCCGCTCCGCCGGCGAGAGCCGGCGGTCCACCAGCCAGCGGATCACGCCGCCCATGAACATCGTGGCCGAGGTGGAGATCGGCAGATAGACGCCTACTGCCACCGGCAGGGACGGCACCCCGAGCAGCTCGACCGCGATCGCGAGAAAGGCACCCACGAGGATGAGCCCCCACGGCAGCTTCTGCGTCAGGATCCCGTCCACGACGAGCGCCATGATCTGCGCCTTGGGTGAGTCCAGCTTGTCGATCTCACGGCCGTCGTAGTTCCTGCGCTCGCGTCCGCCGACGCCCGGATCCACGAGATACCTGATGGCTCCGCTGTCATCCACGAGGTACTTGCCGGCGATCGCGTTCCCCGTCTGCTCGTACAGCCGTCCCACGCGGTAGCTCGGCGCGCCGGGCGCCTCGGACGCCGGCACCATGCGACCGTTGGCCAGCGCGAAGCGGTTCCCCTGCTCGATCACCGACAGCTGCACCGCCGGATAGTCCTTCGGCACGATCGTCGTCTTCGCGTCGTTGAGGAACTGGATGATCCCACCCACCAGCAGCGCGCTCGCCGTGACGCCGATCAGCAGGCCGATCTGCTGGTAGCGCGGCGTGGCGCCGACGAGGAAGCCCGTCTTGAGGTCCTGCGAGGTGGCGCCGGCCGTGGACGCCGCCACGCACACCACGCCGCCGATGGACAGCGCGAGCACCCGGTACTCGATCCCCACCCAGCCCGCGGCGAGGAACATCAGCGACGTGAGCAGCAGGGTGGCGACGGTCATGCCGGACACGGGGTTGGCGGACGACCCGATCTGTCCGGTGATGCGGCTCGAGACCGTCACGAAGAGGAAGGCGAACAGCACGGCGAGGATGGCGCCGATGATGTTGATGCCGATCTGTGGCAGCACGACCATCGCCACGAGGCAGGCCAGCACGCCGGCGATCACGACGCCCATCGAGAGGTCACGGTCCGTGCGCGCGACCGTCTCGCCTTCCGCCGTGCCGCGCTTCATGCGCAGGCCGCCGACGAGCGCGTGCCAGATCGTCGGCAGCGAGCGACCGAGGCTGATCAGTCCAGCGGTCGTCACCGCTCCCGCCCCGATGTAGTAGACGTAGTTGGCGCGCACGGCGCCGGCGTCCATCCCGCTGATGAGGTCCGTGGCGGGGAAGATCGGTGTCGTCAGCCCCGCGCCGAACAGCTTGATCGCGGGGATGAGCACGAAGTACGACGTCAGGCCGCCGGCGAACAGGTAGCCTGCGATGCGAGGCCCGATGATGTAGCCCACGCCGGTGAGCTCTGGGCTGATCTCCGCCTGGATCTCGCCGAACAGCTGCGTCTGTCCGTTCGCCAGCTGGCTCGTGAACGCACGCCTGGGTACCTCGAGGAAGAGATG
>DASUXT010000089.1:0-6806 GCA_036377775.1 Gemmatimonadaceae bacterium
TCGCCAGCGCGAGCGAGCCGGTGAGCAGCTGCGCCGAGTTGCCATTCACGAAGAGTGAATGGCCGTGGAGGGTGCCGCGCACGCCGAGCGAATCCAGCCATCCATGTACCGCGCCGCGGAAGGCCAGCGTGC
This sequence comes from Gemmatimonadaceae bacterium, assembly GCA_036377775.1. Taxonomy (GTDB): domain Bacteria; phylum Gemmatimonadota; class Gemmatimonadetes; order Gemmatimonadales; family Gemmatimonadaceae; genus AG11. Next base: position 133 of record DASUXT010000089.1, read on the forward strand.
CGCGCAGTGAATCGGGCTTCATCGGCCGTCCGGTGATCGTCACCGGCGAGCTGCTCCTGAGATAGCGTCGCAGTCCGCCGAGCGAATCCACCTGCAGCGCGATCGTCAGGGAATCGCCGTCGAGGGGACGCGTCAACCCGAGCCCGCCCGACGCCCGCAGCGTGCCCGGCACCGCGGTCACGACGAGCGTATCGACCCGCAGCACGCCGCGCTCGAAGCGCAGCCGCGACGAGCCGCTGCCGATCTGCACGCCGTCTGCCTCGGACCGATTCAGCCGCACCGCGAGGGAACCGTTCAGCGTGGCGAGCGAGTCGCCGGCGACGTCCACGTCGAACTCGCCGTTCAGCCTCGATGACGGTGAGCTCCGGCCAACGAGCGCAAGCGCATCCAGTCCCTCGAAACCGCCACTGCCACGCGCGCCATAACCGCCGATGGAATCGGCGTCCACGTGACCGGCATACATCAGGTGCCCCGCCACGCCGGTGAGGTCCGCCGTCACCATGAGGTCCGGCGCCTGCCCCTGCACCGTGAGCGGGCCGGCGAAGGTGCCACGCAGCGGCAGCATCGGGTACGACCGTGCGAGAGTCGTCAGCGAGAGCGGCGCCATCTGCAGGTCGAGGTCGTACGTCATGAACTTCTCGCCGTACGTGATGCGGCCACCGCCCGTGGCGTGCGTCGGCTCTCCCGGGCCGTCGGTGTGGGTGAGCTGCGCGTTCGACACGCGCACGTCCAGCCACGACGAATCCAGCACTGCGCTTCCCGTCACGATGCCCCCGACGCGCGGGAAGGCAGGATAGATGGCGGTGATCGACCGCAGGTCCAGGCGATCAGTGGCGGCGAAGAAGCGATGGAACGCCGTGAACGCAGGTTGGAGGATGTCCAGCTCCCCGCGGCCGGTGAAGTGCGACACCGCGCCCGGCACGTGCGCGTCGCGGAAGGTGATGTCGGCGTCGTCCACCACGAAGTTCGTGAGCGGACCGCCGCGCGCCTTCACGTTGCCGGTGAGCGTGCCCTGCCAGTCGGCGGGGAAGGGCTTGCCATTCAGCGTGCGCAGGAGATCCCAGTCCACCGGATCCGCCTTCATCTTCACGTCGTGCACGCTCAGCACCGGGCCACCCGTCTCGAACGTCATGTCGCCCACGAGCCGCGATTTCGTGGTGCGCACGTCCATGTTCGTGATCGCGTAGTCCAGCCGGTGCAGGTTCTTCTCGTTGCGGATGTCGAGGACCATGCTGCCGCCACCCGTCGTCGGCAGCGTCGGATACACCCACGCGACGTCCTTCAGCGACACCGAGTCGCCCCAGATGCGGATCGCATAGCGCACCGGGAGATCGCTCCCCCAGGTGATCTTCCCTTCCGCGTGGCCCGTGGATCCCGGCAGGTCGAAGTGCGGCGCCGTGATCCACACCGAGTCGCCAAGCACGCGCACGCGTCCCGCCACGTTGCGCCAGCGGAAGGTGGGCACCGTCTCGACCGCATGCAGCGTGTCGATGACGAACAGCCGTGCCGCCGAGTCGGGGTCGGCGATGCGCGCGAAGGGGAGCGCGGCGTAGATGTTCGTCCAGCGGTAGTTCTGCGTGAACCCGCTTTCCCTGCCATCACGCACGCGGCGGATCTCGTGATCGTCGCGCGCCAGGTTGTAGCGTACCGCGCTGTCGAGCTTCGCACCGTGCAGCGAGTCGTCCGGATGCCAGGGCATGGTGAGCCGGAAGCTCGCGTTGCGCAGGTGCGAGGAGTCGATCACCACGTAATCGCCGAAGCCGCGCTCCGGGCCCTTCGGCCGGCTCGGCCCCTTCCGCACGAAGACGTGCCGGAAGTTCCAGCTCCCGTCCTGGTGCTGCCGCAGCACCACCACCGGGCGCGACACGTCCACGTTCCGCAGGTGCAGCCGGCGGTCCAGGATGTCGCGCAGGTCGTACTCGACGCGCAGCGGGCCCGTGGCGATGAACAGCGAGTCCTCCTCGTCGCGCAGCTCGAGCGAATCGATGGCGATGCCGGTGAGGAAGCTGCCGCTCATCCGGCCCAGGTAGAGCTTCCCCTTGATCCCCGACGCCACCTGCCGCTCGATCGCGCGACGCAGCGTCGCCTGCCCCGTCTCCGACTGGGTGAAGAACAGCCCGACGCCGACGCCGATCAGCCCGAGCACGACGAGCATGCACAGGCTGACGAGGGCGACGAAGTTGCGACGGGTCATGCTCGGGGGATGGGGCGGGGCCTCGGCCTCAGAAGTCGGGGCCGATGGAGAAGGTGAAGGTCAGACGACTGAGGAAGCTGTTCTTCTGCTCGGGAACGAAGCTGGTGGGACAGACCGCGCCCGGCACCTGCTCGTACACGCCCCGCGAGTTGGGCACGGCTGGAATGCGATTGCCCGGCGACACGCAGTACAGCGGCGCAAAGCCGGTGGCCGGATCGGGGGGCGCATCGTAGTAGATCGCCCCCGCCGGCCGGGGGAACGGGTTATACCCCACGTTCGCCTGGAAGGGCCCCACCGGCGTGAAGACCCGCACGCCGACGCCCGGCGTCCAGCGCAGCCCGTTGAGGAAGAGCGCCGATGCCTTGTGGCTCCGCGCGCCGATCGCCGTGCCGCGCTGCCACACGTCGCCCGCGTCGGCGAAAAGCGTGTACTGCAGCAGCTCGGGAAAGAACTTGCTCCGGATCCGCAGCTCGAAGTTGGTGACGATCAGCGAGTTGCCGCCCAGCGGCACCACCCGGCGCACCGCCTGGCTGTCCGGCCCCGCGCCGAGCGCGAAGTACAGCGTGTCGCCAAGGCCCCGGATCGTGTCGGGGGCGCTCTCAGAGATGTACGTCAGGTCGCCGAGTGCGTTCTGCTGGTACCCGCGCACGCTCGAGGCGCCGCCGGCATAGAGACGTTCCTCCGGCGGGATGAATCCGGTGGAATCCCCGAAGGAGAGCGTGCGGCCGAGCACCGTGCCGAGGCGCACCCGCGCCGCGAAGGTCACCGACGGCGACAACGGACGGTAGAAGGCGAAGTCGCCGAGCCCCTTGGCGAACTGGATCTTGGGGTCGGAGCCCAGCTCGCGGAAGGCGGTGCGCACGTCGAGCCGCGCGATGGTGCCGCTGCGCGGCACGAAGGGGTTGTCGGTGCGCACGCGCTCCACGTGCGCACTCGTCACGGCGAGGCGGCGGTTGCGATCGGTGATGAAGGCGCGCGACTCCGAGTCGCAACGGCTGAACAGGGCACAGAGGAGCGCCGGCGACGCGTCGGTTCGCCCGAGCTCGAGCGAATACGCCAGCCGCAGCGGCACCCCGCGCGCAACGTCGCGCGTCAGCGACGCCTCACCGCCGACGAGCGTCGTGCGCAGGTACGCCTGGTACTCGCTGCGCCGCTCGCTGTAGATGGACAGGCTGGGCGACGTGCGGAACCCGAGCAGCGTCGGCAGGCGGAGTCCCGTGGAAACGAAGTAGTTGAGCTGCTCGCTGAACGGATCGTCACGGATCGCCGGCGCGCAGAGATTCCCGTCCCCGATACGAGTCGGGTCGCCGTAACCTACCTTGGATACCTGCCCCGTGAGCTCGAAGCGCCGAGCCTCGCCGAGGAAGTTCTTGTCCACGTACTGCGTGCGCTCCTTGAAGCAGTCGAGCACGCTCCACCCGACCTCGGTGCTGATCTGGCGCAGGTAGTTCTCGCGCAGTAGCAGGTCCACCGTCACCAGGCTGTCGCCGGGCGGCTGCACGCTGTCGGGAGCGAGCCGCACTTCCACGTTGGTGAAGAGGTCCGTCTGGTAGAGCGCGCGCTGGGTGTCGGTGAGGTCGCGCTCGCGATAGACGTCGCCCTGGCGCACGAGCGCGAGGCGCTGGATCGTGCGCGCACCCAGCTTCGGCTCCTCGCCCGGCAGCGGCTGGTTGAACACGCGCACCTCGCCCACGCGCGCGGCATGTCCCGAGAGCACGTCGAGGCCCAGCGTGGCCCGGTGCGCCGCCGTGTCCACCGTGTAGCTCGCGGCCACGTCGGCGCGAGGAAAGCCGTTGTCGCGCAACCGCGTCTTGATCGAGTCGATCGTCGCCTGCAGCACGGTGCGGTCGAACCGCTCCCCCTTGCGCAGCGGCAGGCGACTGGTATCCACGATGCTCCGCACCGCGCTGTCGAGCCCCGACATGCGCAGCGAATCGATCAGGACGGGCTGTCCTTCCTCGATCAGGAAGGTGACGTGCACGCCACCCGACGGATCGTCCACCACGGCGGTGTCCACGGACGCGCCGTAGAAACCGTGGCGCTGGTAGAAGACACGCAGGCGCCCGACGTCCAGTCGCAGCGCATCGCTGTCCAGGCAGCGGCGCGTGCCGAAGACGTGCAGGCGACGCTGCAGGAAGTCCGACGGCGTGGTGAAGACGCGCAGCGCGAGGTCGCGGTCGGAGAATGCCTCGTTCCCCCTGAAGTCCAGCGACCGCACTTCGCGCTCCCCCTCGGTGCCGTCGCACTCCAGGCCCTGCGCGAGTGCGCTCGCGGGCAGTGCAGCGAGCAGGAGCGCCGTCAGTGCCAGACGGCAGCGGCGCCGCGTCGGCGCGTCAGGCCACCACTTCATCCCCGCGCGCCACGCCCGCCCCGCGTGCGTCGCGCCGTCGTCCCCGTCGCGTGGTGCTTGTGCAGGCGCCGCTCTTCCGGCAGGAGCGGAGTCCGCTCGAGGAACAGCCGCGCCACATAGAAGCCCGCAAGCCCCGTCACGATCCCCGCCCCGATGGCCGGCAGCAGCTCGCGTCCACTCAACGGACGACGGAACACGTAGCCCTCCAGACGCGTCGTCGGACGCGGAGGGCGGTCGACCTGCTGAGCCATGTCTGGGCGGAAGGAAGGAGGGGGACGCAACTTGCAGCGGCGACATGCCACGAGACACCGAGCGCCCGCTCGGCGGGGCCTCTCCGGCGGGCGCGACTTTCATTGACGCTCGACTGCAGCGCCGGTAAGTTCTCGCGCCTTCGTCATACTGTCAACTGCTTACGCCAGAACGTCATGCGCCGTTCACTCACCCTCCTGCTCCCGACCCTTCTCCTGGCCTGCGGCGGAAGCGGCGGAGGCACTGACCGGCGCACTCTGGTGGACTCGCGGGACAACTACGACCCGCGCTCCCTCGACCCCGCGCTGTCGACGGACGTCCCCACCGGCCGCGTCGTCGGCTACCTGTTCGACGGCCTCACCCGCTTCACGCCGGACGCGAAGGTGATCCCCGGCCTCGCCACCAGCTGGGACGTCTCCCCCGACGGAACGGTCTACACGTTTCACCTCCGCCGCGGCGTGAAATTTTCCGACGGAACGCCCTTTACTGCCGCCCAAGTGGCGTCAAGCTGGCGCAGAGTCCTCGATCCAAAGGTCCGCGGCGGCCGTGGTTGGCCCCTCTACCCCATACTCGGCGCCCAGGACTTCGCCGAAGGGAAAGGGAAAACCATCCGTGGCCTCGCCACACCGAACGACTCCACCGTCGTCGTCACCCTGAAGGAGCCGTTCGCCATCTTTCCCAAGCTCCTCGCCATGCCGGTGGCGGCCATCGCGCCGGAGAACGTCCCGGCCAACTTCGGCGAGCACCCCGTCGGCACCGGCCCGTGGAAGCTCGTCGAGTGGCACCACGACGACTACCTGCTCTTCTCCGCCAACAAGGACTACTGGGGCGGGGCACCGAAGGCCGATTCCCTCAAGGCGCGCATCATCGCCGAGCCGAGCACCGCCGTCGCCGAGTTCCAGAGCGGCAACGTGGACGTGCTGCAGGTGCCGCAGGGTGAGATCCGCGACTGGGAAGAAGACACCGAGCGGAAGAAGCTGCTCGCCACTGCACCGTCGCTCGAGCTCGTCTACGTGGCGATCAACACGACGCGCGGTCCCCTGCGCGATCCACGCGTCCGTCAGGCGCTCAACTACTCGGTGGACCGGCGCACGATCAATCGCAACCTGATTGCCGAGCGAGGCGAGCTGGCGAACGGCGTGATCCCGTATTCGCTCCCCGGCAGCGACAAGACGCGCGTAGGCTACCAGTTCGACACCCTGCGCGCGCGCCAGCTGCTCAAGGAGGCGGGCTATCCCAACGGCGTCGACCTCGAACTGTGGACGTCGACGACCCCGATCTACGTGCGCATCGCCGAGACGCTGCAGGGCTACCTCAGCCTCGCCGGCTTCCGCATCAAGATCGTGCAGCGCGAGAGCGCCGCCGCGCGCGCCGCCGCGCGCAATGGGCAGGCGGACCTCTTCGTGAAGGACTGGTACGCCGACTATCCCGATGCCGAGAACTTCCTCTATCCGCTGCTGCACAGTGCGAACAAGGGCGTTGGCGGCAACAACTCGTTCTATTCCAATCCACGCTTCGACTCGCTCGTCACTGCGGCGCGACGCGAGCAGGATGAAGCGAAGCGTACCGAGATGTACCGTCAGGCCGACGACATCGCGTTCAAGGATGCGCCGATGATCTACCTGTGGTTCTACAGTGAGCTCTACGCGGTGCAACCGTGGATCCACGGCTTCCAGCCACCGGTGATCTTCAACGGCCAGACCTGGACGAGCGTCGGCATCTCCACGGCCGCGTCGTCGGACTCGACAAAGGCGAAGCAGTGACGGCGTTCATCCTCCGGCGACTGCTGCTCGCCATCCCCACGCTCGTAGGCGTGCTCATCGTCGCCTTCCTCCTGCTCTACGTGGCGCCCGGCGATCCGGTGCAGGCGATGGTGGGCGA
>DASUXT010000090.1:0-23428 GCA_036377775.1 Gemmatimonadaceae bacterium
TCGGCATCCTGTGACGACACGCCTGAACGAGACGCATCGCGCCGACCTCGTGTCGTGGGTGGAGTCCGCCAACGACCCGGCGACCGATTTCCCGATCCAGAATCTCCCACTCGGCATGTTCCGCGGGCCCGGCCGCGATACCCGTCCCGGCGTGGCGATCGGCGATGCGGTGCTCGACCTCGTGGCCCTGCGCGACGCCGAGCTCGTCGACAGCGAGAGCGCCGAACTGGTGGAGGCGTGCCTCCAGGCCGGCGCGCTCAACCCGCTGCTGGAAGCGGGACGCGACGCAATGTCGCGCCTTCGCGCCACGCTCAGCGTGCTGCTGCGCGGCGATACGCCGGAAGGGAAGCGCGCCAGGGAGCGTGCCAACGACGTCCTGGTGCGGATGCGCGACGTGACGCTGCTGCTCCCTGCACATGTCGGCGACTACACCGACTTCTACGCATCCATCCACCACGCGACGAACGTCGGCAGCATGTTCCGCCCCGACAATCCGCTCCTGCCCAACTACAAGTGGGTGCCGATCGGGTATCACGCGCGCGCGTCGTCCATCGTGCCGAGCGGAACGCCGATCGTGCGTCCCTCCGGGCAGACACGAGACGGTGAGTCGGCGACGCCGGCCTTCGGTCCGAGCCGGCGGCTGGACTACGAGATGGAGGTAGGCGCGTACATTGGCGTCGGCAGCACGCTCGGCAAGCCGATTCCGATGAGCAAGGCCGAGTCGCACGTGGCGGGGTTGTGCCTGGTGAACGACTGGTCGGCACGCGACATCCAGACGTGGGAGTACCAGCCGCTCGGTCCCTTCCTCGCGAAGAACTTCGCGACCACCGTTTCGCCGTGGGTCGTCACGCTGGAGGCGCTGGAGCCGTTCCGATTCCCGGCTTTCTCGCGCGCACCCGAAGACCCCGAGCCGCTGCCGCACCTGCGTGATGCGCGCAATGAACGCGAGGGCGGCTTCGACATCACGCTCGACGTGCTGCTCCGCACGCGGCGCATGCGCGAAGCGGACCTGCCCGCGGTGCGCGTGAGCCGCGGCAGCTTCTCGTCGATGTACTGGACCCTCGCTCAGCTGGTGGCACATCACGCCAGCAACGGCTGCAACCTGCGGCCCGGCGACCTGCTGGCGAGTGGGACGGTGAGCGGGCCGACGAAGGAGTCGCGTGGCTGCCTTCTGGAGCGGACGTGGAAAGGCACCGAGCCCCTCGAGCTGCCGAGCGGCGAGACTCGGCGCTTCCTCGAGGACGGGGACGAAGTCATCATGCGCGGCTGGTGCGAGCGCGAAGGGGCGAGGAGGATCGGGTTCGGGGAGGCGACGGGGACCGTCACTTCCCTTCCGGCACCACCCCCTCCGGGAACTGCATCGGCTCCTTCGTGAACGGCTTCACGAGCAGCTTCTCGCCGATCCGGATCCGGTTTCCTTCGATGTTGTTCCATTTCCGGAGTGAATCCGGGGTGGTGTTGAAGGTCTTCGCGATGGAGGCCAGCGCCTCGCCACGCTGAACCGTGTGGTACCACTCGCGTCGTCCCTCGCGAATCGCCGCGGCGCGAGCCCGCGCCTCCGCACGGCGAACCTCACGCCGGTGGTGGCCGACGACGCGCAGCGAATCGTGGCGGACCTTCAGCTGCGCGAGCAGGGAGTCCACGCTGCCCGGCGTGGCCGTGGAGACGGCAAGGGTCAGCGAGGGCTCCCGCGGCGCCGTGATCTTCAGCGCCCGCGCGAGCAGCAGGAAGGTCCGCGTCGGCTGCACCACGACCGAGGTATCCACCGGCCATTCGCGCTCATCGAAGGTCGGGGGTGCGTCGGGCGGGCTCAGTGGATCGCGCGGCTGCAGCCCCAGGTAGATGAGCCGTCCGCCGAAGGGCCGCACCGAGTCGCCGGGCGCCGCCGTCAGCACGAGAATCCCTCGCGTTGCCCGGAAGTAGTCGATGGCCGGCCGCTGCGACACCTTCACCATCACCACCGCCCGCTCGTCGGGATGCATCACCGACAGCCGGAGCTGGCGCGTGGCGTAGAGCGTGGCGTCGCGCGGGTCGGAACGCACGGCGTGATACGCGATCTGCGCCGCCGTCACCAGCACGGCCAGTCCGACGACCCACGCCAGGTACTTCAGCCACACCGGGTAATGACTGCGACGCTTGCGTCGCCGGTTGCGGCGGGGCATTGCGTCCCAGTTCGGCAGGTCGGCGGGGTCGCCGCTCCAGCTGCCTTCGGCGGGTATGGGAGTCGGTGCGTCGATCACGTGCTCGCGTCTGTGCGTTGAAGTGCGTTCAGGCAGAGAAAGAACGATGCCGCGACCAGGGTGACTCAGAATACACTCCGGTGCAACGAACGTCGCGGCTGAGCTTGCCTTGCCCTGTAACCCTTGTTACCCTCCGACTGCTACCCCGCGGCGATTCCTGTCTGGTCGCCTGCCTCGGCCTGTTGTTCTGCCCGACCGGAGGCATTCATCAGCATCTCTCGACTCGTTCGCCAGCTGGCTCTCGCCACCGCTGCTGCCGGCACCGTGTACTATACGGCCGCGCAGGTGCGTCCCGTCTTCCTGGGGCGCGCGTCGGTGGCGGATCGCATGTTCGCGGGCGCCTACCTCGACACCTCGGCGACGAGCCGCGCGCCCTGGCTCTCGCTGCCCGAGCCGCTCGCGATGCGGCACCCGCAGTTCCGCCGCGACATCGCCGCCTTCGCCGCCGACCTCCGCAACACCGGCCAGATCGATGACGCCCGCGCCGACTCCATCGCGCGCGTTGCGGTGCGGGAAGCGTACCACCGCCGCGTGCCCCCCGCGCTGGTGCTCGGCGTCATGCTCACCGAGAACGACGCGTTCAAGCGCACCGCGCGCTCGAAGGTCGGCGCGCTGGGCCTGATGCAGATCATGCCGCGACTCTGGACGCCGAATCTCGGACCCATCCTCGGCCACAACCTGAGGGACGACGAGACCAACCTCCGCTACGGCGTCTATATCCTCAAGCACTTCGCGCGGGAGACGCCAGACACGCTGGACGCCACCGCCGCCACGCGCACGGCGCTCCTGCGCTACAACGGCTGCGTTCGCGGGAAGAACACGCCCGACTGCCGCGCGTATCCCGAGAAGGTGCGTCGCCACGTGGAGGAGGACGCGCGCAACGTGTGTGCGGGACGCGGCTACCACGATTGCGTGGCGCTCCCGCTGTGGGCCGCCCTTCGCGACACCCTCTCGCCCAAGCAGCCGGTCTCGACGGTAGCCAGCAACGACATGCCGGCCGCGCAGGCGATGGACCGCGCTCGACCATCGACGCGCCGCGTGGCACGCGCTGAGCGTATGGGGAATTACCTGCTCGGGCTGGTCTCGCCGAGGGGGGGAACGGAGTAGCGACCACGGCCCGTCGCCGGTGGTCGTGAAAACGAGAGGGGTGCGGTCCGCGGACCGCACCCCTCTCGCATCTCGTGCCGTGCGGCGATCAGTGCACTGCTTCGATCGTGCTCGTCGCCGTCTGCTTCACGTTGATCTCGGCGTTCTGCGCGAGGACAGTGACCTTGGCCTGGATGTCGTCGTTCTGCCGGCCACCGAGGTACTTCCCCTTCGGGCTCAGGAAGAACACCGCATCGCTCGTCGTCGCCGACTCCACCGCGATGGGCTGGCCGGACGCCGTGCCGCTGCCTGCCGCCTTCACCTTCGAGATGCGTGACACCTTGAACGCCTTCTCGCCGGAGACGGTGGTGTCGCCGAGCACCTTGTAGTTGGCGATGATCGTGCGGTTCAGCTCGAGGCCCTGCTGGTTCACCTTGTCGTTCACCGTGTCGGCCCATGCCATCCCCGCGCGCACGTCGCGACGGTAGGTGGGAAGGAAGCGCGACACGCCTTCGGTCATCTGGGTCAGCAGCGGGTCGTCACCGGCCGGTGGCGTGGTGGAGTAGAGCTTCCCCGTGGGCGAGACATACGTGACGAACTTCGAGCCAAGCAGCCGCGAGAGATCCTGCTTCCCCTGTGCGCTCTGGATATCCACCGAGTCGAGCGTGATCGTCGCGACCACGGTGTCCTTCGCCTGGCGCGCCAGGTTCACCGTGAGCTGCTGCTTGATGTCCATCTGGAACTCCTGGCTTCCCATGGGCGAGGTCTGGCTGCCCTTGGTGAGCGTGGAGATGCGGTAGTGCGTGGTGCCGGGGGCATACTCTACGCCCTGCGCGCGCAGCGGCAACGCAGCCAGCGGCGCGACGAGCAGGAGGGCGGCGGGAAGTGCGAGCTGACGAACGGTCATCGGGGAGGGACTCCGGGAAGACGAATGATGCACCGGCGGGACACCGGCGACTTTCAGTATACGCCTGGCTCGGCCAAAGGTTACCAGGACGGCGGAACGACACAGATTACCCGTACGATGGAGCGCCTGACCAGCCCGCTACAGGGCACTAGCTTGGTGCGCATGGACAACTCACGAGTTCTCATCGAGCCGCTCTACGACGACGTGGTGCTTCCGGCGCGCGCGACGGCGGGCTCCGCCGGTCACGACCTTCGTGCCTACCTGCGCGAGCGCCGCGTCTCGGTCTCGGACGGCGTCCGCGCGGGCGAGCGTGCCGCGACGCTCGAGAACGGCGAATGGGGGATCACCCTCTCGTCGCGCGAGATGGCGCTCGTGCCGCTCGGATTCCGCACGCGCCTTCCGCTCGGCATGGAGGCGCAGGTGCGCCCGCGCAGCGGCCAGACGTTCAAGCATGCCCTTACGATCCCGAACGCACCGGGCACCGTGGACGCGGACTATGCGGAGGAGTGGCTCGTGATCGTGCGCAATGACGCACCGGTAGCGCGTCGCATCGTGCACGGGGAGCGCATTGCGCAGGTGGTGTTCGCGCGACATGAATCGCCGACGCTCGAGGCAGGCGAAGTGGCGCGGACGACCGAGCGTGCAGGCGGCTTCGGCAGCACCGGAAAACACTGAAACCGGAGCAGGAGCAGGCGCGTCCGGCAGACGAGGAGGGGGAGGGGAAAAAACGGGCGAGGCTCGTTTCGGCGCCCTGCCGAAACGAGCCTCGCTGGATCAGACCGGTCGGCGCGGAGCGCCGGTCGGCGAAACTGGCTGGTGCCGTTACCGGCCCCCGGCGATCCGCGCCGTACTCAGGTCAGTAGACAAAGGATCACCTCCTCGATTTCAGGGTTCGACATTCGGGCGAACGCAATCGTATACCCAAACAAGCATGGCAAGTTCCTCGGCGCAAGGATGGAAGCGCTACTGGGCGGAGAGTCGCGCGCATCGCTACAGCCTGCTGTTCGCGCTGCCGCTCCTGCTGCTCTACGAGCTGCTGGAAGCGGTCGCCCCGATCCGGAGCGGCGGCGGCGTGGTGCGCAACGGCGCCGACGTGCTGCTCACGTCGCTGTTCGCGGCCGTGCTCGGCCCGCGCGGACCGCTCGTGTTCATGGCGCTCGTGATCGGCGGTGCGCTCGTGCTGATCTGGCGCGACCGGCGAGGGGCCGCGCCGCTGCGGCTCAACGTGTTCGGCACCATGCTGCTGGAGTCCATGGTGCTTGCGCTGTGCTTCGGCTTCGTGATCGGTGCGGCAACGGTGCAGCTGGTGGGACCGCTTCGCTCACTCGCCGCCGGCTCACCGCTCGAGGGGCCGGCGCTGGCGCGCCTCACCCTCTCCCTCGGCGCTGGCCTGTACGAGGAGCTGCTGTTCCGGGTGGTGATCGTGGCGCTCATCTCGAATGGGCTGCGACTGCTGGGCTTCGGGCAGCTGGTGGCCGGTACGGTGGCGGTCATCGTTGGCGCGCTGTTGTTCAGCGCCTTTCATTACATCGGCCCGTTCGGCGAACCGCTGCGTCTGGAGTCGTTCGTCTTCCGGACGCTGGCCGGCCTGGCGTTCAGCGCGCTGTATCTCACGCGCGGGTTCGGGATCACGGCGTGGACGCATGCGTTGTATGACGTAGCGGTGCTGCTCTGAACTGAAGACTGTCGGACTCGTTCGGCGGCCTTCGGCCGCCTCACTCGTCTGACCCGCACGGAGCGCCTTCGGCGCCCGTGCTCGTCTGACACGCTCGCGCGCCGTTGGCGCGCCGCTCGTCTAGCGGCGGTAGTGGACCATGTGGCGAAACGAGCCCGTACGCCCGTGCACGAAGAGCGGCGCGTAGCGCCGCGAATGGGTCCGACGAACAGCCGGCGGCAAAGCGGCCGGCGAGTGAGTCAGACGAGTGAGCCGGCGCGAAGCGCCGGCGAGCGGGTCAGACCGCAGTTCAGAAGTCCTTCGAGTACAGCTCCACCCGCATCCCGTTCGCATCCGCCGCCAGGCCGCCGAGGAGGAAGCGGTCGAGCGAGTTCGGCTCGCCGCTGTGGGCGTGCGCCACGATGCGCCGCCCGATCATGACGCCCATCGCGCTGCCGAGGACCACGTCGCTCGCCCAGTGCTGGGCGCTGTACATGCGCGCCAGCCCGACGAGTCCCGCGCCGCCGTAGGCAACCACTCCCACCACTCGGCCAGCCCCGGGATTGTGGCGTGCGACCTCGGAGGTGATGGCGGAGGCGGCGGCGAAGCTGCCGATCTCGTGGAGGGAGGGGAAGGAGCGGTATTCCCCGCTCGTGTAGCCCTTGGCGAAGCGGAAGTCGAAGGGATCGCCGTCGGCGGCGCGTGGTCGCGCACGGCCCACGGTGGACTTGAGGAAGGAGCCGATCACCGTGCCCACCGCAATCGCCTCGGCGGAGTGGAGTCCCGCGTCGGCGACCGGCGCGGAGCGGAAGAGCAGGCCGCCCGCGTAGCCGATGGCGCTGTAGACGAAGAGCGACCGCTCGTGGATGGTGGTGAGGTGGTCCACCGCCCGTCGGTAGGTGCGGTTCGCCTGGAGCGAGCTGTCGGCGAACTCGTGGGCGATGGTGCGGTCGAAGGGCATCGTCGCCGCGGTGGCGAGCAGCATCCAGCCGAGCGTGGCGAGGTCCTTCTTCTGCAGAAGCGGGACGCGCTCCCGCGGCGCGGGCGCGTCGACGGGCGCCACGGGGTCGCGCTGCTGGGCCGCTGCGGCAAAGGCGGGGGTGGCGAGCGCCACCGCGAGAAGGAGCGAGCCGAGCGGTCGAGCGAGGAAGACGGAAGAGCTCATGTGGCGTAGAAATGCACCGTCCGTGCCCCGCACCGAGCGGTGCCGCGTACCGGGGAAGTGGGCTAGCTTGCGACGTCCTCTATAGTTGCGTGTCTTCAACCGGTACATGATGTCGTTCGCGTCGTTCAAGCTGCATCCCGATCTCGTGCGCGGCACGAAGGACCTGGGCTTCACCCGCGCCACCCCGATCCAGGAGCAGGCCATCCCGCCGGCGCTCGAGGGCAGGGACCTCCTGGCCTGCGCGATGACGGGAAGCGGCAAGACCGCCGCATTCCTGCTCCCCATCCTCAACCGCCTGATGGGCAAGCCGCGTGGCACCACGCGCGCCCTCATCCTCACGCCGACGCGGGAGCTGGCGGCGCAGATCGAGGTGCACCTGCGGGAGCTGGCGGTGCATACCCCACTCTCCGGCGCGGCCGTGTTCGGCGGGGTTGGAATGGGGCCACAGGAGCACGCGTTCCGGAGCGGGGTGGACGTCATCATCGCCACGCCGGGTCGCCTGCTGGACCACTTCAAGCAGCCCTACGCGAAGCTCGACGGACTGGAGATCCTCGTCCTCGACGAGGCCGACCGGATGCTGGACATGGGCTTCCTGCCCGACATCAAGCGAGTGCTGAAGCACCTGCCGGCGAAGCGGCAGACGCTGTTCTTCAGCGCCACGATGCCGGCGCCGATCGTGACGCTCACCAGAGAGCTGCTCCACAACCCGGCGACGATCAACCTGGAACGGAAGGCAGCGCCGGCGGTGGGGATCCGCCAGGCGCTCTACCCAGTTCGTGAAGAGCTGAAGCCGGCGCTGTTCGTGGAGCTCCTTCGGCGCGGCGACATCGGCAACGTGATCGTCTTCACCCGCACCAAGCACCGGGCCAACCGGCTGGCGGAGTACCTGACCGGCGAGGGGATCCCGAATGCGAAGATCCACGGCAACCGATCTCAGGCGCAGCGGACCGATGCATTGGACGGCTTCAAGACCGGACGCTACCGCTGCCTCGTGGCGACGGACATCGTGGCGCGAGGGATCGACGTCGAGCAGCTCGAGCATGTCGTGAACTTCGACGTGCCGCACCTGCCGGAAGACTACATCCATCGGGTGGGCCGGACCGCCCGCGCCGAAGCCACCGGTGATGCCTTCACCCTGGTCTCGCCGGAGGAGGAGAAGGATCTCCAGGCGATCGAGCGGGCAATCGGAAAGCGCCTGCCGCGGGTGGTGGTGCCGGGCTTCGACTATGCGAGCAAGCCGGCGCAGCGGTTCGAGGTGCCGATCGCCGAGCGGATTGCCGAGATCCGGAAGCGAAAGGCGGAGGATCGGAAGCGGGCAAAGGAGAAGGCGGACCGTCGCGCCGCACACCAGGTGGCTGAACAGACGCGCGCCACTTCGGCAGCCGGCTCGGCGAAGAAGAAGCCGCGCCGTCGGCGGCGGGGCGGGGGATCGGGTGGGGGCTCGGGTGGCGGAGGAGGCTCGGGGCCGTACCGCTGAGAGCCCGGACAACAAGAAAAGAGGGACCGGCAGGTGCCGGTCCCTCTTTTTTCCGACCCGGAGCGAGGAACGACCGCTCGTGGAATACAGGTGATGAAGTACGTCAACACATGGTTCGCAAGTGCCTGTCAATCAAGGCTACTTACGGTACATCACAAATATTCCAAGGTGTTGTCCGTCAGGGCACCGGCTGGAGTGACGTCTCGTACTTGGCGTTGATGACGCCGATCAGCTCATTCGCGAGGACCTTGTGGGCGGCTGCCGCCGGGTGAACGCCGTCGAGCGAGATGAAGCTCCCGAACGTCGCATTGGTGCTGGCGAAATTGGGGAAGGCCGGGATGTCACCGCTTGCCTTCTTGGCAGCGAGCAGCGGGTTCGGGTCATAGTAGGCGAAGCCGATCGCGTCCGCCTTGCTCTTGATGTAGGCGTTGTAGCCGGCGATCGTCGCCCCCAGCGTCTGCTGCTCGGTGGCGTCGAGCACGAACAGATCGCCGACCAGCGGGTTGGTTGGGTCCGAGCCCTTCGCGCAGGAGATCGTCGGCGGATGGGTGCCGGCGCGGATGACGGGGATCAGCTGGGGAAGGCTGACCAGCGAAGCCGAGCCGTTGCAGTTCGGGTCCACGGTGACGGCCTTGCCGGTGGCCTGGAGGAAGACCTGCGCAACCGCCGCCTGGTTGGCAAACACGATGGCTCCCTGCTGGAGGAGCGGGATGCCGGCGACCTGGACCACGCCGATGAGCACCCCCTTGATACCGGGTGCGCCCGCGGTGAGCTGCTGGATCATCGTGTTGTAGCTCGCCTCGAACTGGGCCTCGGTGCTCACGATCCCTGGAGAGATGCCAGGCACGGGCACGAGGATACCCGAGGCCCCTGCCTCGAGAACGTCGTTGTTCCCGATCCAGATGGTGGCAAAGGTCGGATGTGCCTGAAGAGCCCGCTGCACCTGGGTCATGCCCCCGAGCACGAACGTGGTGAGCGCGTTCGAGGCGACCGTCGAGCCGCTGATCGGGTCGAGCACCCGCGCACCCGGCACCGCCACGTTGTTGAGGATGTCGGTGATCGAGCTGGGGGTGCGAAGGGCGCAGGTGGTCGAGCTGCCGCCCCCCACCCGGGCGCCGGTGGCCGTGTTGGCGATGGGCGGCGGGCAGCCGGGCTTGGCGAGTGAGGCGTAGTGGTACTGCGTCCCCATCTGCATCGCCAGCAGGTGGGCGAAGCTCTGCTGCTGGGTGGAGTCGTTGATTCCGCTGCTCTGGTACCCGGCCGTGATGCTGTTGCCGAGGGCCACGTAGCTCTTGAAGATGTCCCCGCCGGGCGGGGTGCTGGGACCGAGAAGGTCCTTGTCGCTGCTGCAGGCCGCGAGCGCGAACACCGCGCCGAGGGCAGCCACGCGGCTGAGCTGGTTCAGTCGAAACATCCTGATGTCTCCGGCGAGGAGTTAGAAGTTGGCCTTGAGGCTGACCGAGAAGATGTTCGCGTTGAGCGAGAAGAAGCCGCTGTTGAGGGCGATCGCTTCGGCGTCGGTGGAACCGGGAGCGCGCTCATCGATGCGGCCGCGGCGTCCGCCGGTGAACACGTGCGCGTATGACGCATCCAGCGTCAGCCGGCCCATGATCGGGAGCCCGCCACCCAGCATGCCGTAGCTGCGATCCTGCTCCGGGAGGAGTGGGGTGACCGTCTGTTCGGGCGCTGCCGAGGTGTTGGCGGCGAGCCCGGCACGCAGGGCGGCCCCGTTGAGGAGCTTGTGCTCCACGCCGAAGCGGACGCCGGAGGTGTTGTTGTACTCCTCCACCAGCACGCGGGACGGCGCCTTCCCCTTGAAGTTCACCGGCAGCTCCTTGAACGACTTCCAGCCGACATAGGCGTAATCGAGGCTGACGGTGGTCCGCTCGAGACCGGTGTAGGCGAAGCCGACCTGGACCTGTGCCGGGTGCTCGATCCGGGTCTGGACTTTCTGCGCGGTGAGCGCACCGTTGGCGTCAAACTGACTCTTTACCAGCGCGTCCACCTCTGTTCCCGCCGGAAAGCCGAGCGGGTTGTTCGCGGCCAGCGTGAGGCCCGTCGGGACCTGGGTGAAGGTCGCGTCCGCGTTGTCGTAGTCGAACATGACCTGCGACAGGAAGCGGGCCCCCATCTGCCAGGTCGGGCTGAGGTTGCCGTGCAGGCCGACGGTGAACCCGTACCCGATGTCCGATCCTTTCAGCCGGGCGCGGGCGAACTCGGTGCGCTTCGCGATGCCGAGCTGGCCGAACGTGATCGGGTTGCCGTTCACCACCGTCGCCACCTGGCTGGACAGGTCGATCGCCTGGACCAGCTCGACGGTGGAGTGGCCGATGATCGGCCCGCCACCCACTGACCAGTTGCTGGTGAGCTGGTACGCGAGGTTGGGCTGGACGTAGAGCGTCTGGAGCGACGCCTTCTTGGCGGCGAAGCGGCCGGGGAAGCTGTCCGTCCACTGCGACGTGAGGCCGTACGGGACGTACGCGCCGAGCCCGTACGCCAGCTTCCCTGCGCCGCGATAGTTCAGGAACACGTGCGGCACGATCGCGGTCGGGACATCACCATTCCAGACCCGGTAGCTCGTGTCCTGGGTGAAATCGCCGCCGATCTGGATCGCCGCCGCGCCGGCGTACAGGGAGAATCCCTGTCGTGACGGCATCGCTCCGGGATTCCAGAAGATGCTCGAAGCATCGTCGCAGGGAGCGGACGTCGTGGCAAACCCGCGCGCGATGGCGCACGAGCCGATCTCGTTCAAGCCGAACGCCTGCGCGCCGGCCAGGGCCGGCAGGCCGAGTAATGCGACCGCGAGCGAGTACCATGTGACACGGTGAAGCATCATCTCCATTCTCCTGTAGGCGTCCGGGAGGAGTACCGGACGAGCGTAGGCCGGCCGCCGAGCGGCCGGGTCGTGAAACAGGTCCGGCGTGACAGGGCGCTAATATAGGTGGCGAAGCGTGAAACGTCGCTACCCCCGCACTGCACCCGTACTCATGCCCGAGCACTCTGCCGCATCCGGTGTCGTGGTCGATGCGCGTCCGGACGTCGCCACCGACGACATCCTGACTTCCGACGCGCTTGCCTTCCTTGCCTCGCTGCACCGCACATTCGACGAACGGCGCCGCACGCTCCTCGCCGAGCGGGAGCCGCAACGGTCGACGCTCGCTGCACATCCGGTCGGGACGCCGCTGCACTTTCCCGCCCGCGTCGGCGGGAAGCGGGAGGCGGACTGGCAGGTGGCTCCCGCGCCGGCGGACCTCACGGACCGTCGCGTGGAGATCACCGGCCCGGTGGAGCGGAAGATGATGATCAACGCGCTCAACTCGGGCGCGAAGGTCTTCATGGCCGACCTCGAGGACTCCTGCTCCCCGACCTGGTCGAACATCATCGAAGGGCAGCGCAACCTGAAGGATGCCGTGCGGCGCACGATCGCCCTCGATGCGGGGGGCAAGCAGTACCGACTCAATGACATCATCGCCACGCTCGTCGTGCGGCCGCGAGGATGGCACCTGGTGGAGCGCCACATCCTGGTGGACGGCGAGCCGATGTCGGCGAGCCTGGTGGACTTCGGTCTCTACTTCTTTCACAACGCCACCGAGCTCCTGGCGCGGGGCACGGGGCCGTACTTCTACCTTCCGAAGCTCGAGCACCACGCGGAGGCGCGCCTCTGGAACGACGTGTTCGTGCAGGCGCAGGCGGCGCTCGGCCTCCAGCGCGGGACGATCCGCGCCACGGTGCTCATCGAGACGCTTCCCGCCGCGCTGGAGATGGAGGAGATCCTGTACGAGCTCCGCGAGCACGCGTCAGGGCTGAATGCGGGCCGGTGGGATTACCTCTTCAGCTTCATCAAGACGTTCCGCGATCGGGCCGACAAGGTGCTGCCGGATCGTGCGCAACTCACGATGACCGTACCGTTCATGCGCGCCTACACCGAGCGACTGGTGCAGGTCTGCCATCGCCACGGCGCGCATGCGATCGGCGGGATGGCGGCGTTCATCCCGAGCCGGCGCGACGCGGAGGTGAACGAGCGCGCCTTTGCGAAGGTGCGCGAGGACAAGGAGCGCGAGAGCGGCATGGGCTTCGACGGCACGTGGGTCGCGCATCCCGACCTCGTGCCGGTGGCGCGCGCCGCCTTCGACAACGTGCTGCGCGAGCGGCCGCACCAGAAACTGGTGGTCAAGGAGGACGTCACGATTTCGGCCGGGCAGTTGATCGACTCCACCGTGCCGGGGGGAATGGTCACCGAGGGCGGCGTGCGCACGAACGTCGATGTGGCGCTGCGCTACCTGGATGCGTGGCTGCGCGGCAACGGCGCGGCCGCGATCCACAACCTGATGGAGGATGCGGCGACGGCGGAGATCTCGCGCTCGCAGCTCTGGCAGTGGATCCGCCACGGCGCGGAGATCGACGGCGGTGGCGAGATGACGCGCGAGTATTACCAGCGCGTACGCGCCGAGACGCTGGACGCGCTCGAGCGGGAAGGGCAGGAGGGCGCGCGATTCACCGATGCGGCGGCGCTGCTCGACACCCTGGTACTCGGAGAGTGGGAGGATTTTCTCACCCTGGTCGCCGCACCAGTGCTGGAGGGCTGAGCGTTGCCGCTGCGACGATCGCTCGCCCTGGCATTGCCGGTACTGCTCTCGTGCGGCCGCGCGGAGAAGGCTCGGCAGGACAGCATCGCCGCGGACTCGGCGCGCGCAGCGGCAGCACGCGACAGCGCGCCGCCACCGCGCGTCGTGCCGTACGACCCGTCCGCGCCGGGAGCGATGCGGAGCGGCGAGACGCCGATTCGCGCCTCGGGGACGGGCGGAATCGATTCGTCGAAGACTCACCCCGGGGTGCCTCGCGCGACGTCGCCTGCCGCCTCGCCGCCGAAGTCCGCTTCGCCGGCACCGGCGACCTCCACTGCCGCGGACTCGGTCGGCGACCCGATCGCGGTGGTGCGCGACTATTACGCCGCAATCCGTGCGCACGACTTCCTGCGTGCGTACCGCATGTGGGAAACGAGCGGACAGCGGAATGTGCGCAGCTACGCGCAGTTCGCAGCGGGCTTCGACTCCACGGAAACGGTGGACGTGAAGATCGGGGCGACGGGGCGCGTGGAAGGAGCCGCGGGCTCCCGGTACGTGACGGTGCCGGTGGAGATCGACTCCCGGCTGCGGAATGGCACGCGACAGAAGTTCACCGGCACGTACACGCTGCGGCGCGTGGTGGTGCCGGGTGCTTCCGCCGCGCAGCGCCGTTGGCATCTTTATGCGGCGAGCATTCGCCAGGTGCAGTGACGACGAGCAATCCCACCCTCACCACCGATCATGATGCTGACAGCCGACACTGCCCTTTCGCGCGATGCCGTGATGCGCTGGGCGGAGGATCTCTACTCGAAGAGCGTTGACCGGAAGGACGCGGCCGGCTTTGCCCGCGCATTCGCCCCCGATGGGTGGGTGCAGTTCGGCAACTGGCCGCGCACGACGGGTCGCGAGGCGATCACCGCGGCGATCGCACAGTTCTTCGACGGGTTCCAGTCGCTGAGCCACCGTTCCGTTGGCCAGTGGCTCGACGGTCGGACGCTGGTGCTCGAGGCGGAGGTCACGTACCTGCGTCACGATGGCCGCACGGTGACCGTGCCCGCGTGCACGATCTTCCGCCTCGCTGGTGCTCCGGGCAACGACGGCACGCCGCAGGCGAAGGAGTGCCGGATCTACGTGGACCTGGGGCCGTTGTACGCGGGCTGAATCACTACAACTGAAGTACGGCGTACCTCGTACTTCGTATCGGGACCGACGGGCTGCGCTCTCCAAGGCGCGGCCCGTTTCTCGTTCGGGACGAATTGGCGAACGACATGAACAGCGAGGGGAGCGGAAAGAGCCGGATCGTGACGGAAACGACAGGATCTGTCCCTCGCACGATCTGCGCTCCGCGCACCGAGACTGGCCCCCACACCCTGAAGTTCCTGAATGGATTGGATCGGCCTCGGGACGCGCCTCAGCGCATGGAGGCGTCGATGCAGAGGAGAGAATCCTGCCGTTTCAGGCCGTGCATCCGGCCGTTTCCGCTCCCTTCGCTTTCTTTTTGAGAGCCTGAATGCCAAAAGGGCCAGCCACTCATTGGAATGGCCAGCTCCCTGGGTCCTGCTACGAACTACGAAGTACGTCGTACTTCAGTTGCCGTAACTCAAGGCCCCACCCTGACGCTCATGAAGTACTGCCATCGCCCCTTCACCGGCCCGTCCACGGCTCGGGCGAAGCCGGTGGCGACGTCCAGTGCCGGCGTGCCGAGTGCAGCGATGGAGGGGACGGATTGCCGTAGCTCGGCCCCGAAGCTGCGCAGCTGGTGACGGAAGACATCGGTCGTCGCGCTGGCGTAGAACAGCTCGGCGATCGAGAAGGGCACCCCCACCCGGTACGCGGTGAAGCTCGTGCCCGACATGCTCCCGAGCGGATACGCGGGAAGGGGGACGCGCCGCGCGTCGTAGGTCGAGTCGATCAGCGGCGACATGATGCCGCCGATGGCGAAGCGTTCGTGCGGCGCGCCGCGCCCGCTGACGTTGCCGAACGACACCCGCAGCGTGGTCAGTGGCTGGGTGCCCACGCCGGCGCCGAACACGAATGCGCCGCGCTGACGGAGGTACGAGCCGCTGTCCACGCGGCCGGCCTCGCCCAGCATCGTCAGTCGCTCCTCGTAGCGCGTGACGTTGTCGCGCTGTCGAGCGCTGCCCCCGAGCACGGCGATGCCGGCGAAGCGGCTGTCGCGGCCGAAGGTGCTGGCGTACTGGGATTCACCCAGCGTGGCGACGGCACCGCTGGCATCCCAGCCGTCTCCGATGTGGGTCCGGTCGAGGCGGATGGCCCCGCCGATGCGAGAGACGTCGAGTCCCTGCGCGAGCGCCGCGCCGAGCTCGCGCGAGGGCGCTTCATGAGACGTCCATCCGCTCGCGGTGAGCCAGGTACGCGCCGCATGCGACGTGAGCACGAGCGCGGTCCCCTGCGGCAGGGTGGGCGATCCGGCCGAGCCGAGGAGCAGGACGCCATAGCGGCCTACCGGATCGGTGCGCAGAAGCCCGACCTGGACCGAGGAGCCGCCGGGGCCATCGGTGGCGGTGGGGAAGTAGCGCAGTCGCGAAGGACCGAGCGTGTAGGGTCGTTCGGTCGGCAGCGCGGCGAGCGACGGTCGGCGCGAGGAATCGGTGGCGCTGCGCGCGATGCGCGGTGGAAGCACCGGTGACGCCGGATCGATGAGCACCGACGCGAGCGGGAACTGCGGCGCGGGGGGCGCGCTGTCGGACAGCCGACGCAGGTCGTAGCCCTTGCCTTCAAGATCCAGGAACCACACCGCGCCATCCGGGGCGACGTCGGCGGCGACGGCAGCGCCGGTGGTGGAAGTGAGCCGTGTGACCGTCCCGTCGGGAGCGATGCGCTCGAGGTTCGGGACTCCCCCCTCCTCACTCGTCACCACGATGGTACGGCCGTCAGGCGCGAAGGTGGCGTCGTAGCGCGTGATGCCGTCGTCGGGGTCAGCGTAGCGCAGCTCGCCCGATGTGGACGACACGAGCGCAATGCGCCAGCGATCACCGGACTGCTCGCCGACGAGGATCTCTCCCGTGCGATGAGAGATGCGCGGATGATAGTAGGTCGTGAGCGTGCTGCCCGGTCTCAACACGCTGATCTCGCCGCTGGCGAGGTCCACGCGCACGAGATCGCACCAGCCGTGCGCACAGCGCGTCGCCGCGGCCCAGGTACCGTCGCGCGAAGGGTCGGCGTCCTGGACCCCGGCGCCATGGGTGATCTGGCGCAGGTCGCCGTTCTCCGCGTTCCACTCGTA
This sequence comes from Gemmatimonadaceae bacterium, assembly GCA_036377775.1. GTDB lineage: Bacteria > Gemmatimonadota > Gemmatimonadetes > Gemmatimonadales > Gemmatimonadaceae > AG11. Next base: position 16,342 of record DASUXT010000090.1, read on the forward strand.
GAGATCGCCGCGCAGGGTGCCGTCGGCGAGCGGAGTCCGGCGCGTGACGAGCAGGCGTCGCGCGTCGCCGAGCCAGCGAGGCTGCTCGTACGGCGCGCCATCGTCGGCAACGAGCGTGATGACCGGCTTCTTCGGTGGCGGGTAGAATTCGCGGTCGGGCACGTCCTGCGGATCGCGGGCGAGCTGGCGAGCCCGCCGTCGATCGGCGATGGTGTCCGGCTCGGCGGCTGTCTTCCAGACGACGAGCTGGCTCGGTGCGTCCACGCGCCGGATGGTGATGGCCACGTGCCGTCCGTCCGGCGACACGGCGGGATCGCCGGGTGTACGGATCAGTCGCTGCACGATCGTTCCCTGCACCAGCCCTGCGTGCTCGAGCGCGCGATCGACGGCCATGGCGTTCGCCGTCACCTCGGCGACGAAGCGACCATACAGGTCGGCCGGCGTCTCGCCGTACACGCCGCGGAACGCCTCGTCGAATGAGCGATCGGTGACGGCCGTGGTGCGCCGCCAGAGCGCGACGAGGCTGGAATCGCCGCCGCGGCGAGCGAGCCACTCGAGGTACGCCGACCCCATGAGGTAGGCGAAGCTTCCCGTTTCCCAGCCACCGGTCGCACTCAGCGTCGTGTAGCTGGGAAGCTTCCCCTCGAGGGCGAATTGCCGGATGATCGCCGCGCGCCACGCATTGTTCGGCCGCCCGCTGCCGGTGACCTTGCCTTCCACGTAGGTCGCGTACCCCTCCAGCACCCAGCGCGGCGCCTTCGTCGTGATCGGCCCGAGCGGCACGGGGGAGAGCGACCAGAGGAGCCGCTTCCACTTGTTTCGTGACGGCCGCGTGAGCTGGGCGATGTGGGTGAACTCGTGGGTGGCGAGCATCTCCTCCCACACCCTCGCGTTCCCGATCTCGGAGCGCGGGTCCGGGGGAGTGGGCCAGAGCACGATCGTCGGCGCGTCGAGGGCCGGGAAGGCGTAGCCATTCGCGTCGTTCACCGGGTCGTCCACCACGATGTGGACTCGGCGGCCCGGGGAGAACCCGACGATCGCCGTCACCTGGTCGCGAATTCCCTCGATGCGCTGCGCGAGGGCAAGCGTCCACGCGCGGTACTCGACCGGGTAGTGGAGGACGAAGTGCTCCGTCTCCGCCGTGCGCCAGTCGAGCCATGGCCGCGGAGCGGGCTGCGCGAGAGCCGGGGCGGCGTACAGCGTGGTGATGAAGAGCAACGGACGGCAGCACGTCGCAAAACGCGCGAGGGACGCGCGCCAGCGGCACGCGTCCCTCCCGGATGTGGCAGCGGTGCGCAGGCCCGCGCCGTCAGTCACGCTTGCGCGCCTTCCTCTTGTTGATGGTATCCATCAGCCGCGTGGCGGGCAGGGTGAACAGCGGTGTGAGCATGAAGCCCAGCAGGGTGTTGATCCAGACGAGCGCGATGTAGAAGGCGCAGAGTCCGATGCCAACCCAGAGGATGCCGAGGGGACCGTGAGTTTCCAAGGAACGCTCCTGAAGCCGTGAAAAACCGGGGCAACGTGGTGCAAGATAGTGATGCGCCGCACCATGAGCCAGAGGAGCGGCGCTCCGTCGCCGGCATGGCCGGAGTATACTTCGGCAGGATGGATCACGATCCCACGCGTCCGGTGCTTCAGGCGGTCCGTGCCGCGATCCGCGCCAGCGATGTCCCGCTCGTGCTGGCCGTCTCCGGCGGACTGGATTCCATGGTGCTGCTGCATGCCGCAGCGCGCGTGGCCCGCGCGCGCGTGGCGATGGTGGCCACCTTCGATCACGGCAGTGGTCGCGCCGGCAGCGCCGCCGCGGCGTTCGTCGCGCGGGAGGCATCCGCGCTGGGATTTCCGGCCGCGCTCGGGCGTGCGACGCCCGGTGCCCGCGTGAAGGATGGTCGCGAGGCCGCATGGCGGGACGACCGACACGAGTTCCTGCGCGCCGTCGCGGCTGCGGTCGGCGGCCAGGTGGTCACGGCGCACACCGAGGACGACCAGGTTGAAACGGTATTGATGCGCGTGCTCCGTGGCAGCGGTACGCGCGGCCTGGCCGGACTGTACGCCAGGGGGCCAATCCTCCGACCCTTCGTGCACCTGCGGCGCACGGTGCTGCGTGCGTTCGCGCGCGAGCACGGTGTCGCGTGGCGCGACGATCCGACGAATCGCTCGCGCGAGTTCCTGCGGAACCGCGTGCGTCTCGACCTGCTCCCCGCGTTGCGGCGGGTGAATCCGTCGATCGAGTCGGAGCTCCTGGAGGTCGCGTGCCGCGCCGCTTCGTGGCGCGAGGCCGTGGACGGCGTTGCGGCGCGGATGCGTAGCGACGTGGATCCCGACGGCGCGCTGCGCGTTGCCTCGCGGGAACTGGCGGGCTATGATCGGGATTCGCTCAGCGTACTCTGGGGTGCGATGGCGGCGCGGGTCGGGCTGGCGCTGGACTGGCGCGGAACCCGACGGCTTGCGGCGTTTACAATCACCGAGCCTCAGTCCGGATCGGTGCCGCTATCGGGTGGGTGGTACTTGGAAGCCCGTGGCGGCGTTTACATTCTGGGGAAGCGTTCTCTGGTGGCGACGTGGCCGACGCCATTGCCGGCCGCCGGTGAGCTGCGATGGGGCGAGTTCCGCTTCCGGGTGGTGGAGACGGCGCCCGGGAATGCTGGCTCGGAGATGGTGATGGGGCCATGGCGCGCCGAACTGCCGAGCCACGCGGTGGCGACGGTTCGTGCATGGGTCGCCGGTGACCGGCTGGCCAGGTCTGGAGGGCAGGGCCTTAGGCGGGTGAAGCGCTACCTCTCCGAGGCCGGCGTACGAGGCCTCGACCGGCGAGGTTGGCCGGTGGTGGTGGACGAGCGGGAAGACGTCGTCTGGATTCCAGGAGTGCGCCGCGCCGATGCGGCAACCGAGCGGTCCGGGAGACCGGTACGACACTACATCTGTGAGCGCATTGCCCGTTGATCCGCGCCTCGAGGGGCGGACCCTTCGGCGGATCGTGTACGACGCCCCAACCATCGCGCGACGCGTGAAGGAGCTGGGTGCCGAGATCACAACCGCGTATCCCACCGGCGAGCTGCTGGTGCTGGGGCTGCTCAAGGGGAGCTTCATCTTCCTGAGCGACCTCGTGCGTGAGATCACGCGGCCCCTGCACGTGGACTTCCTGGTCGCCTCGAGCTACGGAGAGGGGACCGTATCGAGCGGAAACGTCCGTCTGGTGTATGACCCCGAGACCAAGCTGGAGGGGAAGCACATCCTCCTCGTGGAGGACATCGTGGATACGGGCCGGACGCTGAACCGCCTGATGGACCTTCTCCGGGCACGGAATCCGCGTTCCCTGGAGATCTGTGCGCTCCTTCACAAGCACATCGCACACGAGCTGAAGTACGACACGAAGTTCATCGGGTACGACGCACCGCACGAGTTCCTGGTCGGGTACGGATTGGATCACGCCGAAAGCTTCCGTCACCTGCCATACATCGCGAGCCTGCTGTAAATGCCGGTACCTATGCCGCCAAAGAACGACAAGAACAAGCAGAACAAGGGCAACAACAAGGGGACGAACTGGGGGCGCCTGTCCAAGACGCTCTCGTTCTGGATCCTCGTGATCATGATCCCCGTTGCCCTCGTGCAGCTCTCGGGTGCGCGCGCTGACGCCGCGCCGGAGATCTCCTATACGCAATACAAGGCGCTCCTCGGGCAGGACAACATCGCCGAGGTCACCGTCACGGCGGGGAAGAACGTCGTCGGCGACTTCAAGCAGAAGGAGATCATCGGCGGCAAGGAGGCGAAGAAGTTCACCGTGCAGCTGCCGGTGGCGAATTCGCAGGCCGAGATCGACGAGCTGCGCGCGCATGACGTGAAGATCCACTCCGAGGATGCGAAGCCCAGCCTGATGGCGTGGGTGATCAACTTCCTGCCCTGGCTGCTGCTCATCGGGTTCTACCTGTTCCTCTTCCGCCAGATGCAGGCGGGGGGCAACAAGGCCTTCTCGTTCGGGAAGTCGAAGGCGAAGCTGCTCACGGGCGACACGCCGAAGGTGACGTTTGCCGACGTGGCCGGCGCGGACGAGGCCAAGCAGGAGCTGCAGGAGATCATCGAGTTCCTGAAGGACCCGCAGAAGTTCACGCGCCTCGGCGGCCGCCTGCCGAAGGGCTGCCTGCTCGTCGGCCCGCCGGGCACGGGCAAGACGCTCCTCGCCCGTGCCGTTGCCGGTGAGGCGGGTCGTCCCTTCTTCTCGATGTCGGGCTCCGATTTCGTGGAGATGTTCGTCGGCGTGGGTGCGAGCCGGGTGCGCGACCTGTTCGAGCAGGGGAAGGCCCAGGCGCCGTGCATCATCTTCATCGACGAGATCGACGCCGTCGGCAGGCACCGCGGCGCCGGCCTTGGCGGCGGCCACGACGAGCGCGAGCAGACGCTCAACCAGCTCCTCGTGGAGATGGACGGCTTCGAGAGCAACGACGGCGTGATCCTCATCGCCGCGACGAACCGTCCCGACGTGCTCGACCCGGCGCTCCTGCGCCCGGGCCGCTTCGACCGGCAGATCGTGGTCGATGCCCCGGACCTTCGCGGTCGCGAGGGCATCCTGAAGGTGCACCTGCGCAACAAGCCGGTGGGCGACGACGTGGACGTCACCACGCTGGCGCGCGGGACCCCGGGCATGGCCGGTGCCGACCTGGCGAACCTCGTGAACGAGGCGGCGCTGCTCGCCGTGCGCCGCGGCCACGAGAAGATCTGGATGATGGACCTCGAGGACGCCAAGGACAAGGTCATGCTTGGCGCCGAGCGGAAGTCGATGGTGATGAAGGACGAGGAGCGCCGGCTCACGGCGTACCACGAGGCCGGTCACGCGCTGTGCGCGATGAAGGTGATCGGCAACGATCCGCTGCATAAGGTCACGATCGTGCCGCGCGGCCGCGCGCTTGGCCTCGCCTTCACGCTGCCCGAGGACGACCGCGTGTCGGTGACGCGCCAGCAGCTCGAGGCGAACCTCGTGATGACGTATGGTGGCCGCACGGCGGAGGAGCTGGTGTTCGGCTACGACCACGTGACGACAGGTGCGTCGAGCGACATCCAGAAGGCGACGAGCATCGCGCGTCGCTACGTGACGCAGTGGGGACTCTCGGATGCCATCGGTCCGATCCTCGTCGGCGACAACGAGCAGGAGCTCTTCCTCGGCCGCGAGATCCAGCATCGCCGCGAGGTGAGCGAGCAGACGTCGCAGCTCGTGGACGCCGAGGTGAAGCGCGTGATCACCACGGCCTACGAGAGGGCGAAGGAGGTGCTGTCGGAGAACATCGAGCTCCTGCACACGATCGCCGCGGCGCTGCTCGAGCGTGAGACGCTGACGCGCGAGGACATCCTCATGATCGCGCGCGGCGAGAAGCTCCCGCCACGCACGAGCGGTGCGCCGCCCGCCCCGCCGATCCCGGCGCCGGCCGCGACGCCGCTGCACGAGCCACGCCGGAACCCGCCGCTGCTCGGCGGGCCGGAGCCGGCGCCGGCGTGAACTCGCTACCCGGCGCTACCCGCAGACAGTGGTCAGTGGGCAGTCGGGAGTTCGCACGGCGCAGCTGAAAGTGAAAGCTGAAAGCTGGCGGTTCTGCTCGTAGCTTCTTCTCCGGCGAGCGTACACGGTACCAGGGTCACAATGGAACGGTGGGGCGGAACTGCGAACGGCGTTGGATACGCCACTGCAGCTCCGCCCCACGCTTTTCATTCTCAGGGATGCGTGTAACGCCGTTGGCCTTGCCGCAGTTCGTTCCTGTCCCGCCGTGGCGAGACGAGCAGTCAATGGGTGAGGAGCCACGAGTCGAGCTGACAGCTTACGGCTTTCACTTTCAGCTGCGCCGTGCGCACCCCCGACTGACAACTCGCAACTCACCACTCTCGGACGCTAGATTGCGGACTATGTCCACCGCCTGGCAGCTGCGCGCCCGCGCGCTTCCCCTCGACCGCCCACTGGTGATGGGGATCGTGAACGTGACGCCCGACAGCTTCAGCGATGGTGGACAGTTTCTCGACCCCGATGCGGCGGTGGCACATGCGCGTGCGCTGCTCGCCGAAGGCGCGGACCTCCTCGATGTAGGAGGGGAGTCCACGCGGCCGCAGGGTGCCCGACAGGTGCCGGTGGATGAGGAGCTTCGCCGCGTGCTGCCGGTGGTGCAGGCGCTGGCGATGGAATGCCCGGAGGCGGTGATCTCGGTGGACACGGTGAAGGCCGCCGTGGCCGAGGCCGCGGTCGAGGCCGGCGCGCACATCGTGAACGACGTCTCGGGCCTGCGCCTGGACAGTGCGATGGCGGACGTGTGCGCGCGCACGGGCGTCGGTGTGGTCGTGATGCATTCGCGTGGCGGCGTGAGCGACATGGCCACCTATGCGCACGCCGAGTACGGCGACTTCCTGGACGAGATGCTCGGTGAGCTGCGCGAACGGGTGAACGCCGTGGAGCGGGCGGGCGTCCGTCGCGATCACATTGCCGTGGACCCGGGCATCGGCTTCTCCAAGCGGCCCGAGCATTCCCTGCTGGCGCTGGCGTGCCTGGAGCGCCTCGCTGCCTGGGCATATCCCGTGGTGGTCGGCGTGTCGCGCAAGCGGTTCATCGGCCAGCTGACCGGGGCCACGCAACCGGCGCAGCGGCGCGACGGAAGCCTCGGTGCCGCGGTCGCGGCGTACGACCGGGGAGCACGCGTGTTCCGTGTGCACGACGTCGGGCCCACGCGCCACGCGCTCGACGTGGCGGCGGCGATCCGCGCCGCCGGCGAGGTGGGCGCATGAGTGAGCTGGCCCAGCTTCGGCTCCTCCACCCGGGGTGGCGGGACGTGCTGGAGATCCTGATCGTGTCGTACGCGCTGTATCGCGTCCTGCTGCTCTTCCACGGCACGCGGACGCTGCAGATCGTCACTGGCCTGGTGATGCTGCTCGCCATCTACTCGGCGGCGTGGGTGCTGAAGCTGGAGATGATCACCTACGTGCTCGGCTTCGTCTTCCAGTACGGCGCGATTGCGCTGCTCGTGGTGTTCGCGCCGGAGCTGCGCGCGGCGCTCGCGCACCTGGGACAGGCGCGGTTCGCGCGCCTGTTCAGGCAGATGGCGCAACGCGAAGTCGC
>DASUXT010000091.1:0-12466 GCA_036377775.1 Gemmatimonadaceae bacterium
GCGATTGGCAGAAGATCCTGCGTGACGACAGCATCAGCACGCTCGATGAGCTCAAGGCATACGTGGCGGAACGATTCGGCGCCGAAGTCGCCGAGCGGGAGATCGACGTCGAGGCCCTCGGGCCCGCCTTCGACAACTTCCAGATGCGCATCACACGCGAGTCGTTGTCGCAGATCAAGGAAGTCGGCGACCCGCTGTGGAATCAGTTCATCCCCACGGTCCAGGAGCTGGAGATCGTCGACGGCGTGATCGACTCGCTCGACGAGGACGGCGACTCCCCGGTGCCGAACATCACGCATCGGTATCCCGATCGCGTGCTCTTCCTCGTCAGCCCGGTGTGCGCCAGCTACTGCCGCTTCTGCACGCGGCGGCGCAAGGTCGGCGACCCGGAGAAGATCCCGCTCAACCAGTACGAGTCGGCGTTCGAGTACATCGCGGCGCACCCCGAGATCCGCGACGTGATCATGTCGGGCGGCGACCCGATGATGCTGAGTGACCGGCGGCTGGAGTACATCCTCCAGCGGCTGCGCGCCATTCCGCACGTCGAGATCATCCGGCTCGGCAGCCGCATCACCTCGCACCTCCCCGAGCGCATCACGCCCGAGTTCTGCGAGATGGTGCAGAAGTACCACCCGATCTACATGAACACCCACTTCAACCACCCGAGCGAGCTCACCCCCGCCTCGGTGGCCGCGCTCGATCGCCTCTCGCGCGCCGGCGTGGTGCTCGGCTGCCAGACGGTGCTGCTGAAGGGGGTGAACGACGACCCGAAGGTGATGCTGAAGCTGATGCACGAGCTGCTCAAGGCGCGCGTGCGTCCCTACTACATCTACATGGCGGACCAGGTCGCCGGCGGCGAGCACTTCCGCACCACCGTGCAGAAGGGGCTCGAGATCATCAAGGCGCTCCGCGGCTGGACGTCGGGACTCGCCGTCCCCCACTTCGTGATCGACGCCCCGGGCGGCGGCGGCAAGGTGCCCCTCCTCCCCGAGTACGTGGAGGAGATCACCGACGACGAAGTGATCTTCCGCAACTACGAGGGGAAGCGCTTCACCTACAAGCAGCCGAAGGCGCCCTCGCCGGACGTGCTGCCCGCCGTGGCGGCCGAGGAACCGGACATCGTGCCGATCGAGGTGGGCAAGGTGGCGAAGAAGAGAAAGGCGAATCGGCGGTCGGCGACTGGCTGAGAGATGTCGGCTGACAGCTCTCAGTCGGGAGTGCGCACGGCGCAGCTCAAAGTGAAAGCTGAAGGCTGACTGTTGCGCTCGTAGCGCATTCTGCAGCGAGAGTACCTGGCGTCAGGGTCACGATGGAACGGTGGGGCGGAACTGCGAAGGGCGTTGCGACGCGCTACCGCGGATCCGCCCCACTGCTTTTCAGTGGCCACGATTCCGGAACGCCGTTGCCATTCCGTCAGTTGGTCCTTTCCCGCCGCGGCATGCGGAGCTCTCAGTCGGTGAGTGACTACGATCAAAGCTGACAGCCTACAGCTTTCACTTTCAGCTGCGCCGTGCGCACCCCCGACTGCAAACTCACAACTTCGATCGAACTTCGTCGAGGACGTCGGGTGTGATCCCGTACCCCTCCTCCCGCGACGGGAACGTCCGCGCACGCACGTCCGCACCCCAGCGCCGCACCGCGTCCACGAACAGCTCGTGCGCTGCCGCGTAGCGCCGCACGAACTTCGCCGGCCGGCTCTCGCCGTAGCCGAGCAGGTCATGATAGACGAGCACCTGTCCGTCCGTCGCTGACCCGGCGCCGATGCCGATCACCGGCACGGACACCCGCTCCGTGATCAGCGCACCGACCTCCGACGGTACCGCCTCCACGACGATCGCGGCGCACCCGGCGTCGGCCAGCGCTTCCGCGTCGGCCACGATGCCGAGAGCCTGCGCCACGTCGCGGCCAAGCGCGCGATAGCCGTCGGGTGAGGTCACCGATTGCGGCAGCAGTCCCACGTGCCCCACCACCGGGATGCCGGCGGCGATGATGGCCCGCACTCGCGACACCATCTCGCCCGCTCCCTCGAGCTTCACCGCATCGCAGCCGGCCTCGTCCACGAACCGCTTCGCCGTCGCCACGGCCACCTCGTCGCTCGACTCGTAGCTGCCGAACGGCAGGTCGCCGACGACGGGAATGTCGCGCACCGCGCGGCGTACCGCTCGCGTGAGCACGAGCAGCTCGTCCATGCTGATCTCGCGCGTCGTCGCATAGCCGAGCACCGTGTTCGCCGCCGAGTCGCCCACGAGCACGACGTCGGCGCCCCCCTGCTCGGCGATGCGACCGCCGGGATAGTCGTACGCCGTGATCATCACGATCGGCGCGCCGCGATCCGCGAGGGCCGCGAGTGATGGCAGCGCGGCGGCGCCACGAGCCGGTCGCCGCGCGGTCATGCCGCCGGCTCCGGACGCACGGTGACGTTGTCGATCAGCCGCACGTTGCCCACTCGCGCCGCAATCGGGACGAGCGTCTCGCCGGTGATGGTCTTCACGGACGCCAGGCTGTCGGCATCGACGGCGGCCAGGTATTCCGGCTCGATCCCTTCCGTCGCGAGGACCTCGCGCCCTGCCCCGAGCGCACGTTCGGCATCGCGCTCGCCATTCGCCACGGCGCGCTCGATCGCGAACAGCGCACGCGAGAGCGCCGTCGCCCGCTGGCGCGAGACGGGGTCCAGCAGCGCATTGCGGCTCGACATCGCCAGTCCGTCCCCTTCGCGCACGGTCGGGCACACCTCCACGTACACCGGGAAGTCGAGGTCGCGCGCCATGCGACGGATGAGCAGTGCCTGCTGCGCATCCTTCTGGCCGAAGAAGGCGTCGTCGGGTTGCGCCATGTTGAACAGCTTGGCCACCACCGTCGCCACGCCCCGGAAGTGCGCCGTCCCGCGCATCGCCCCTTCCAGCGGCTCCGACACCCCGGACACTTCCACCGTGGTGGCGAAGCCGTCGCCGTAGACCTCGTCCACCGGCGGCGCAAAAAGGACGTCCACTCCCACCGAATCGGCCATCGCCGCATCGCGCCGCTCGTCGCGCGGATAGCGATCGAGATCGGACTGTTCGTTGAACTGCGTGGGATTCACGAACAGCGACACCACCACGAATCCGCAGCGCTCGCGCGCGCGGCGCATGAGGCTCAGGTGCCCGTCGTGGAATGCGCCCATCGTGGGCACGAGCCCCACGCGATTCCCCGCCGCACGCGCCATGGCCACCTCCTGGCGCAGCGCGCCCACCGTGCGAATGATCTTCATGCGCGTCGCGGGGCCTGGGCGAGCTCGCGGGTGCCGGTGGCGAGAGCATCCCACAGCGGCACCAGGTCGGGCGCACTCGTCGCGACGGCGGCGCGTTGCCGCGCCGCCGTCGCTTCGTCGCCGCGGGCGATGGGACCGGTGAGCGCCGCAGGCGCCCCACGCTCGATCCAGTTCTCCATCGAGGCTCGAACGAGCGGCGCGAGCGCCGCGCGATCGATCCCGACCTGTGCCGCAAGTCGCTCAGCCATCCCTTCGAGTGTGACGAGGAAGTTGGACGCCGCCGATGCAGCGGCGTGGTACAGCGCGCGCTGCTCGGCGGCGATGACGCGCGGCGTCATGCCGAGCCGTGCCGCGAGTGCGCGAGCGATGCCCACGGCGCGCTCGCTGCTGCCATCGATGGCACAGGTCGCGCCGAGGAAGTCGGCCCCGCGCCCGACGACGCTGAGCAGCGGATGCAGCCCGAACCGCTCGCGCGGCCCCAGCAGGTCGAGCGGCACCGAGGCGCTCACATGCCCGATCACCGGACCGTCCGCAACCAGGCGAGCCGCATTCGCGATCTCGCGGTCGGGAACGCAGAGCAGGACGATGTCTGCCCCCTCGCCAGTCGCGCCGCGGCCGAATGGTCCGCGCACCGCCACGCCCGCGCGGTCGAGCGCGGCAGTCAGCGCCTCACCCATGCGGCCGCGGCCGATGATGTCGATGAACCCGTCGGGAAGCTGATCTGAAGGCGGCACGGGTCAAAGATAGGGCGCGGAACGGCAGTACGGTAAAAAGGTATCCCGTACATGGTCCGAGGTACCGGGTACAGTACCCGGTACCTCGTACCCGATACCGCGTACCGTTTACCGTTCGGCCGTAAGCCCTGCCTCGGAGTCTTTCGCTACCTCCGCCACCACCCTCTGCGCCGCCTCCGCCGGCATCTCCTCGTACCCGCGGAACTGCCGCCGGAACGTGGCGCGGCCGTGCGTCATGGACTGCAGCGCACTCGCGTACAGGTGCAGCTCCGATTGCGGCACCAGCGCGCGCACCCGCGTGCCGGCCACGTCGGCGGCCGATTCCGTGCCGAGGATCTGGCCACGGCGGGACGAAAGGTCGCCAAGCACGTCACCCAGCGATTCGTCCGGCGTGGTGATCTCCACTTCGTCGAGCGGTTCGAGGAGCACGGGCTTGCACTTCGGCGCGATGTTCTTGAACGCCTGGATGCCAGCCATCTTGAAGGACATCTCGTTCGAGTCCACCGTGTGGAAGGAGCCGTCGAACAGCTCCACCTCGAAGTCCACCAGCGGAAATCCGGCAACGACGCCGCGCTCGGCGGCTTCGTGGATGCCCTTCTCGACCGCCGGAATGAACTTGCTCGGGATCGCGCCGCCCACGATGTGATCCTCGAACCGGATTCCGTCGCCCCGCTGGGCGGGACCGATGCGCACCCAGCAGTCCCCGAACTGCCCGCGTCCGCCCGACTGCTTCTTGTGGCGGCCCTGCCCCTCGGCGCGAGCGCGGATCGTCTCGCGGTATGCGATGCGTGGCTTCCGCAGCTCGGCGACCACGCCGAACTTCCGCTTCAGCTTCGCCAACGCCACCTCGAGATGCCGCTCGCCGAGCCCGGAGACGAGCGTCTCGTGCGTCTCGGCGTTGTAGCGCATGTGGAACGAGGGATCTTCCTCGTGCAGGCGATGCAGTCCCGCCTGCAGCTTCTCCTCGTCAGCGCGATTGGCGGGATGCACCGCCATCTCGACGAGCGGGTCGGGGAAGTCGATCTCGGGCAGTCGCACCGGGTGTGCGCGCGTGGAAAGCGTATCGTTCGTGTGGGTATCGCGCAGCTTGGCGACGCAGCCGATGTCGCCGGCATGCAGGCAGGCCACCTCGGCCCGCTCCCGCCCCTGGGTCACGGAGAGGTGGTTGAGCTTCTCCGTGGCGTCGCGCGACACGTTGTACAGGTCGTCGCCGTTCTTCGCCGAGCCGGAGAGGATGCGGAAGATGCTCACGTCCCCCACATGCGGCTCGCTCTGCGTCTTGAAGACGAGGGCGGCGAAGGGTGCGTCGTCGCGGGCGTGGATCTCCACCGTGTCGTTGCCTTCTGCGCCCGTGAAGGCGTGCAGCTCCTCCATCTCGTAGGCGTTGGGCATGAGCTCCACGATGGTGGAGAGCACGGCGCGCGTGCCGTAGTTGAGGGTGGAGGAGACGCAGAAGAGCGGGAAGAGCTCACCACGCTTCATCGCCTCCTTCATGGCGCCCACGGCCTCGTCGCGCGAGATCTCGCCCCCTTCCAGGTAGCGCTCGAGGAGCGTGTCGTCGGTGGCGGCGATCGTCTCGATCAGGTCGGCGCGATAGCGCTCGAACTGCGGCGTCACCTCGTCGGGAACGTCGGTCTCCTCGTACTCGCCCGTGCGTGCGCCCCGCGCGTACACGTGGGCGCGGCTGTCGAACAGGTTGACGATGCCATGAAAGTCGGGGCCCTGGCCCACCGGCACCTCGATCGGAATGACGCGCGCGGTGAGCTTCGTCCTGATCTGCTGGTAGATGGCGTCGAAGTCGGCGTGCTCCTTGTCCATCATCGTGACGACGAAGAGCACGGGATCCTTGCGCCGGACTGCCTCGGCGAACATGCGCTCGGTGGCGACCTCCACACCGGCGGTGGCGCTCACGACGCACAGCGCTCCGTCGGCGGCGGCGAGGCCGGCGATCGCATCGCCCTGGAAGTCGAGGAATCCGGGCGTGTCGAGCAGGTTGATCTTGGTATCCATCCACTCGGCGAATGCGCAGCCGAGGTTGATGGAGTAGCCGCGCTCTATCTCTTCCGGCGCGGTGTCGGTGAGGGCAGTGCCATCGGCGGTACTGCCGTGGCGCTTACTGGAGCCGGACACGAAGGCGAGGGCGTCGACCAGGCTGGTCTTGCCGCTCCCTCCGTGTCCGACCACCGCGATGTTGCGGATTTCGGATCCCCGGTACTCTCGCATGCGCGTACCTCTCTCGATGAACGGGAGGATGACGATGCAGGGGGCGCCGCCGGCCCGCTCGCGACGCGGTCGTCGGGGGCATGGCGAAGGCGGGGGGAGAGCCGGGGGTCCCCGCGGTTTGCGCCTAACAGATGCCGCCGAAGGGACAGGGTGTCAAGCAGGGTGATCCGCGGGTTGTGCGTGGGGGATAGTCCTCCGCCACCAACTACAACTGAGGTACGGCGTACGCCGTACCTCGTACGAGGACCTGGCGCACGCTGGGTCCAAGGCAGCTCCAGCTCCCGCCAAAGGAAAGAGGGCCAACCACTCATTGGAATGGCCAGCCCCCTGGGTCTCCATACGACGTACGAGGTACGCAGTACTTCAGTTGTAGTTAGTCCCCTTCGTACGCCATCCCTTCCCCCTCGCGAAGCCGGTCGAGCAGCGACTCGAGCGGGGCGAGGATGGGGGCGGCAATCCCGACCACGGGACCGATGGAGATCGTGAGCGCGCGGCGCGCGCCGTCCGGCCAGTCGGGCATGGCCAGGCCGGCGACCAGGCGCCGGATCATCTGGCCACACTCGCCCAGCAGCTGCGTGGCCGTGCCCTGCAGGATCTCGAACGGGATCTCGAGGTCACGCGTGACCAGCTCGCCGGTGCAGGCATCCCGCCACGCCGCGTCGCCTATGGCGCCGTGCTCGGTGGTCACCCCCAGGTGGCGAATCGCACCGGCGTTGTCATGACCATCGCCACGACGACGCGATTCGACCGCGGCGGCGAGAGCGAGGGCCAGCGACTCGGCGTCCGGGGCGCCGTACAGCGTCACGATATCCCGTGCCGGGCGCTCGGTGGCCACCGGTGAGGGAACGGAGTTCACGTGCGCGAGGACCGGAGCGTGGTCCCGAGTGTCCTCGAGCATCACGAGGATATCCATGTTCCCTCCAGGAAAAGGTGCTGCTCGACTGCGACGTCAGATTACTACAGTACTACCCCAGCACCTGCGTCCTGCTCCCAAGGGAGAAGGGCAAGGCGTATACCAACCGCGAGTGCGACTCCCAGTGTGACGTAGAGCGCCCGCAACTCTCCCACGGTGAGGAGCGCGGCGAGTCCGCCCGGCGTACGGGCGATGACGTGCACGTGCAGCAGGTAGCCAGCAATCGCCACGCTGGCCGCTGCCAGGACGATGTACGAGGTTCGGCGCGACGGAGTTGCACACGCGGCGGCGAATCCCGCCATCATGCTCAACACAAGAACCACCAGACCCCCCGTCGGCGTCACACCTTGCTGAAAATTCCAGACGTTGTCGGCGCGATCCCCGATCACGAGGTGCGCCGCCGCGTTCAGCGGTCGCCACATCGTGCCGGCGCGGCGCCCAAGACCGAGGAGGAGACCCGTCACTGCCGCGAAGCTGACGAGACCCGCGTACAGCGCGCGCCGTGGAAGCATTCCCCAGAACGCGAACGCGCCCGCTGGTCGGCGGGCGCGTTCGTCGTTCCACATCATCGGCGGCTCAGAAGCCGCTGGTATTCGTGCTGTCGCTGCAATCACCGGCGACACCGTCGCAGCTACGGCCGGCCGACGCCGTGTAGCCGCTGAAGTGCTTGATCCGGCGGACCGAGACACCCGTCCGCGTATCCACGTAGGTGCGCAGCGTCGGGTCAGCCGCGGCGTCATCCACCGTCAAGCCACCGATGCTCTGGGCGTAGAGGATGTTGAACCGCGACAGGTCGCCAGTCGCGCCACGCGCATCTGGCGTGTACATGAACATCCACACCCAGCGCGACGGATCAGCCGAGGGAGCGAAGCGCAGCTCGGGGCTGAAATCCACCCAGGTGCGGCCGCCCTCGTTGCGAACCACGGCGTGAATCTGGATCGGCTTCCCGATCGTCGGGCAGGCCGAGTCCCAATCGCCATAGATGCTGCGCGCAGGATCGCAGATGCTCTTCTTCGGGAAGACCACGGCGTGGTTACCGACGAAGAAGACGCCACCCTGCGGACCGACGGTGAAATCGACCGAGGTGTTGGTGGGTCCGGCGCCCATGAGGCTGAGCGATGGACGACCCTGAGGGGCCATCATCATGGTGACCGGGGCGCTCGCAGTGGTCGCGCTCTGCTGCGCCGTGGGAGCGACAAAGGTGTTGTCGGAGCAGCCGGCGAGCGCGGCGATCACCGCCACGTTGGCAACGACGACCCAGTAGTTACGCTGACGCATAGATAACCCCGCGAGACGCGGATGGCGCTCGGGCGTGCCCCCCATGTGGACCGACGGCGGGCTTCCGGAGCGGTGCATTCCAGGACTTGATCCTACCCGAACCGGCTGCATCGCCGGCCCTGTTTCCTGTGGCCCCAGTTTACCGACCTCTTCCAGTTCGGTCAATGGTGGATTTGCTGTCAAATAATAATACAGTGAACCGATCACGGATCCGCGGGTTGGCCAAAACCTCCGGACGGCTCGCGTATCGATTCAACGCTTCGGTCACCAGCTCGGGGGCGTACGCCCGCATCTCCTCCCCCAGCTCCGCCGTAAGACTAGCCGCCCCATACACATCACTCGGCGCGGCCAGCGCCAGCGCCCGGCTCATCCGATCCACCGCCTGATCGGGATGCTGGTCGAGGAGGGCCAGCCGAAGGATCAGTGCCTCCCCGAGCTCCCGCCCCTGGAACCAATCCGTCCGACTCGCCAGGAACGGCTCCACCTGCTCCGCCGCCTTTCGCGCCGACTCCACTGCCCCGTTCGACAGCTCACACAACCCGAAGCCGGCCCTCGCCCCGTACTCCACCTCCGCCTGGCCGATGCGCTGGGCCAGCGCCATCACCAGCTCGTAGGTCTCCCCCGCCTCCCGGTTCCGCCCCCGATCGCGCTCCAGGTGCGCCAGGTTGTAGGTGGCATAGAGCTGGAGCTCGCTGTTCTGTACGTTCGCGCAGAGTTGGAGGGCGTCCCCCAGATACTCCGCCGCTGCTTCGTACTCCCCCACCCGCGCCGCAAGCACGCCGGAGTTGAGCGCCGCGCGCCCCCAGAACTCGGTGAGTCCCGCCGTGCGCGCCTCGTCCACCGCCGTGCGAAGCACGGCTCGCGCCTCGTCCCAGTTGTTCTCGATCAGCTCCAGGATGCCGAGGTTGTTCAGCCGCCCGACGCGACGCACCACGTCGCCGATGTCGGTGGCCAGCACGAGCGACCGATTGAACAGCGCCCTCGCGTGCGGCGCGTCCTCGAGCTGTACCGTGATCGCGAGGCGATTGCACGAATCGCAGAGCAGTGCGGGATCCCCCACTCGTTCAGCGATCTCCACGCATTCCTCGGCCACGCGCTTCGCAGCCACCGGGTCGCCGAGCCGCCAATGCGTCTGCGAGATGAGCAGCAGGATGGCCGCGCGCTCCGGATCGGCGTTCACTTCCCGCGCCTCCTGCTCCAGCGCGTGCAGCCCCTCCAGGGTGTCCTGCGCCGACTGGCCCCGCGTCATGCGGACCAGCATCCGCGTGCGCTTCACGCGCAGCGCGCGCAGGCGATCACCCTGCCCCTCGTACCACGCGAGTGCCAGCTCGCACAGCGCCTCGGCTTCCTCATAGCGTCCTGCCACTTCGGCGAGCGACGCCATGCGCACGCGCACGTCCGCCAGCGCTTCGGCCGAGGGCGCCGTGCGCTCGGCCGAGGCGAGCAGCTCGGCCGCCGCCCCGGTCTCGTACAACGCGAGCGCTGCATCGGCGGCGAGGAGCGCATGCTCGTGCGCCTCCACGCTCGCACCCGCCGCCTCGTAGTGCGCCGCGATCTCCGTGGGCGATACGCCACGCCGAGCAGAGAGCACGCGCGCCGCACGCAGGTGGAGGGCCACACGCTGGTCCTCGCTCAGCAGCCGCCGCGCCGCTCGCGCGATCTCCTCGTGCGCGAAGGCCAGCGCGCCCTTCACGCGTTCGAACGTCGGCACCAGCAGATCGGCCGCAGAGAGACGGGCAAGCCCCTCGGCGACCTCCTCCGCGGGGAGGCCCGTCATCTCCACGACGAGGCTTTCGTCGCAGTCGCGCGCCAGCACGGCGGCAGCTTCGAGTACATGCCGGGCGGTCGAAGGCAACCGCTCCACTCGGCGGCCGAGCAGCTCGTGAAGGGTGGCCTGCGGCGGCAGGCTGGCGGGTGCGCTCCAGCGCCACTGTCCTCCCTCGCGAGCCAGATGACCGCTCTCCTCCAGGTCCCGCAGCAGGTGAGCGACGAGCAGCGGGTTCCCCTCCGTGGTGCGGTAGACGTAAGTGAGCAGGTCGCGGCCCACCTCGTCGCCGCGCATGGAGCCCTCGAGCCACCGCTTCACGTCGTCGCGGGTGAGACGTGTGAGGCGCATCTCGTGATGTCGAGGACGCGAAGCGAGGCGACTCCATCGCTCCGCGGCATCATCGTCCTCCTCCCGCGTGCGGAAGCTGAGCGCAATGAGGATGCGTTCATTCTCGAGCTGCGGGATGAGGTATTCCAGCGCATCCCAGGATGCGCCGTCCGCCCACTGGAGCTCCTCCAGGTGGATGACCAGTGGGCGCTGCTGTGCGGCGAGGCGCAGGAAATCGGCGAGCTCCTCGAGCAGGCGGATCTTGCTGCGCCCGCGGGGGGGATCGTTCGCGGGCCGCTCGAGCGAGCCGTCGAGCGAGGGAAGCTCCCGCCAGCCGCGCGTGCTCTTCACGGGCAGCCGGCGCACGCCGCGCAGCACCTCACTCCACACCGCATAGGGCGCGGCCAGCGTTCCTTCGCGCGCCGCGGCCACCACCAGGGAACCCCCGCGCATGCGGACTTCGGGCTCCAGCGAGCGAACCAGCGAGCTGGTGCCGACTCCCGTCTCCCCGATCACCGCCACCACGCGTCCTACCCCGCGCACCATGTCTTCCAGGTAGTCGGTGAGCCGCGAGAGCTCTTCGCCGCGCCCGACGAACCGCGCCAGCTCGAGGGCGCCCGCACGCCGCGCGCTGGCGAGTCCCAGCGCGTCCTCCCCGGCCGACTGACGCGCGCGGCGAGCCGCCGAAAGCAGCTCCTCGAATCCGTGTCCGTCCGCTGGTGACGAGGCGATGCCGAGCGACAGGGTGAGCCGCAGTGAGCGATCCGTGGCACCGCCCGAGAACACATGGCCGCGACTGGCGGAGAGGAGGCGCTGTCCCACCGTTTCGGCGAGCGGCGTGGCCGCCCCGAGGAGGAGCACCAGCTCGTCGCCCACCGTCGCCACGGCGTCGCTGCCACGGAGGTTCCGGCGCACGAAGAGGTTGAGCTCGCGCAGCAGCGCCTCGGTGCGCGTCTCGCCGAGCTCGCGGCGGATGCCGGCGATGCCGTTCGGCGCCAGCGAGCAGACGACGCCACCTCGGTCGGCAATCGTCGCGGTCGCGAGGGCGGCGAGCTCGTCGAAGGAGAGCTGCCGGGCGAAGTCGTCGGCGGGGGTGAGCGGTCCGATCACGCTTCAACAACGGAGGGAGGGAGGAGCGGCGGCGGCGCCGGCTCACTACCCTAGACGAACGCGCGGCCGTTCCGCAAGCGCGAGGGCAAACGGGGACAGTGCGCGGCGGGAATTAACCATCGCGCGCCGCCGTCGTCTTCCAGTCGTCTCCAGCCGGTACCGGATCCCATGTCCAGCCGACGGTCCCTCGTCGCCCTCGTGCTCTTCCTCGGCGCCTGCGCGTCGCCTGCCACCCAGTGGCCGGAGGGCAGCCAGATCGCGCCCGCCCCGCTGGTCGTCGTGTCGCCCACCGAGCCGCGCGAGCAGACGGCCGACCAGCAGGTGCAGCAGGTGCTCAACCGCCTCGCCTTCGGTCCGCGCCCGGGAGACGTGGCCCGGGTGCGCGAGATGGGGGTGGACCGCTGGATCGCTCTCCAGCTCGCCCCGGACCGCATCGACGACCACCTGATGGATTCGATCGTCGCCACTTCATATGAAGGGCTCGATCGCTCGACGAATGACATCGTCGCCGATTACGTGAAGGGCCAGCAGGCGCTGCGGCGCACCCAGGCGCAGCTCGCGCAGGGTGGTGACTCGAGCGGCAAGAAGGACCTCCGTGCCGAGGTCCTCAGGCAGAACCCCGAGCTGCGCGACCAGCTTCGCCGCAGCCAGCGCGCCCTGGGCGAGCTGCAGTCCGCCAAGCTGGCGCGCGCCGTGGGGAGCGAGCGGCAGCTGCAGGAAGTGATGACGGACTTCTGGGAGAACCACTTCTCCGTCTTCGCCGGCAAGGGTGTGACGCGGCTCTTCCTGCCTTCGTACGATCGTGACGTGATCCGTCCGCACGCACTCGGCAAGTTCCGCGACCTGCTCGGCGCCGTGGCGAAGAG
>DASUXT010000092.1:0-7519 GCA_036377775.1 Gemmatimonadaceae bacterium
TGCGAGCCGAAGGTGGAGTCGTCGGTCACGCTCACCGGAGTGCTCCAGTGCGCGCCGCCGTCGGTGGAGCGCACGAAGCGCAGCGCCGCGGCAGGAAAGCGCCGGCCCGGCTCGAGCCGCGTCACGACGTACAGCGCGTTCAGCGCGCCGTCGGGCGAGTACGCGAGCTTCGGCGGCGACTCACCGTGCGGCTCGATGGGACCGAGCGAGTCGCGCAGCTCGATCGGTGACTTGCCGTTGACGGCGACGTAGAGCCGCCCATCAGTGCCGCCATTCGGCGCCGACACCCACGCCGCGGCCTCGGTCCCGTTCGGCGCGACGGCGAACATCGGCGCGGTGCCGACGTCTCCCGCCACGCTGAGCTCCTCGGCGGGCTTGAACTCCGGTGCACGCTGGTGGGTGCAAGGGGAGAGGGCGAGCGCGGAGAGGGCTATGATGATTGGTGTCGTACGTGACATGGTCGATTTGGTCGAGGCCTTCGTGCTGGATCTACCCTTCTCTTCCGAGGCTGGCCGCTCAGTCGAAGGGGATACGGATCGTACGGATCTTACGGATGCTACGGATCTGTCCCTCTCGTGATCGTTGCTCCGCGCGCCGAGGCTCTTCGCTACAGCCCCAAAGCTCCTGCATTGATTGGAACGGCCTCGGGACACTCCAGTGCGCACGGAGCCCTCTGGGTAGAGGAGCGAATCCGTGTAATCCGAAGAATCCGTATGATCCGTATTCCCTTCGACTGAGTGGCCAGACCGAGCGCAGATCACCATGTCGTCTTCACGCCGAGATACACGGCTCTCGGTCCTCCCGGCGTGAGCTGGGTCTTCTGGAACTGGTCGTACGTCACCAGCTCGGCGTAGGTGCGGTTGGCGAGGTTGCTCACGCGGCCGAACAGTTCGGTGCGCGAGCCGACGTGCGCGTCGAGCATCAGGTTGAGCAGCTCGTAGCCGCTGTAGCGGTGGGTGTTCGCCGGATCGGTGGCGTAGCTGCCGGTGTGCGACCACTCGAGCGCCACGCGCCCGCCATCGAGCACGGGCGCCTGCCAGCTCACCATCAGGTCCGCCAGGTCGCGCGGCGCGGCTTCGATGGCGTTGCCGGAGTACGAGACGCCCGCCTTCGTCGGCGTTGCCGCCTGCGGGACCCAGGTGACGTAGCGCTGGATCGCGTTCGAGTAGCTGCCGTCAACGCGCAGCGATGGCGTGAGGTACGCGCCCATGCTCGCCTCGATGCCGCGATGCCGGGTGCGGCCGGCGTTGCTCGCCTCGCGGGTGTTGATCGCGGTGACGAAGGTGAGGATGTCGTCGCGGATGGTCATGTCGTACGCCGAGAGCTGGTAGCTCACGCGTGGGCCGACCTGGCCGCGCAGGCCGAGCTCGTACGAGTCCACCTTCACCGGCGCGAGGTCCACCGTGTTCGCGGCGGAGTTCTGCTGGAACAGCTGGTTCTGCGACGGGGCACGGAAGCCGTGGCGGTACGACGCGTAGATGCTGGTGGAGGAATCCACCGCGTACGTGGCGCCGAGCTTGGGGCTCAGGTGCGCGTAGCTGCGCGTCGTGCTCGCGGGGCGGCGGTGGGTGCCGGTGTCGAGGGGCGCGAGGTGGGTGTCGTAGGCGTAGCCGGCGAAGTCGGCGCGGAGGCCGGCCTCCACGCGGAGCGCGGGGAGGAGCGAACCTTCCACGTGCAGGTAGGGCGAAGCGCTGCGATAGGTGACGTCGTAGTCGTACTGGGTGGCGCCCGTGGTGTACGACGTGAACGCGTTCGCTGCGCCGGTGCGCGTCACCATGGCGCGCTGCGCCATGAAGCTGCCCGGGCTCACCTCGGCGTCGGCGCCGACGATGACCTGGCTCCGCAACGGGGTGAAGTCATGGCGGTAGCGCGTGAGGATGCCGAGCGACGTGTTGCGGGTGTCCCACGTCTGCGGGTCGTAGGTGAGCTGCCACCAGGGAAGGAGCTGCATGTCGCCGTAGCGCGCGTACGGGGTGAAGCTCCAGAGCGAGGCTCCCTGATCGCGCTCGATGGCAGATGAGACGCGCAGCGCCTTCACGCGACGATACGCGATCGGCGCGAGGTTCATCGAGCGGCTCGTGTCGAACAGCGCCATGGAGAGCGCGGGGACGTCCTGCTGGTCCACATGGGTGCCGGTGAGCACCGTCTTCGCCGTCCAGCCGCCCGGCGCGACGAGGTCCCAGCGCACCGTGCCGCTCTGGCGCTTGAATGGGGCGTCCTGCTTCCAGTTGTCGCTGCGCGTGAGGTTGAGGTCGGCGCGAATGCCGTTGTGGCCGAAGGTGCCGCCGGCCGAGGCGAGCACGCGTGCGTAGCCGTACGCGCCCCCCTCGACACTCGCCTCGAGGGTGGGAGTGAGCGGCGCGGGACGCGTGAGCACGTTCACCACGCCGCCGATCGCGTCGCTGCCGTAGAGCGCGGTGCCGGGACCCTTGAGGATCTCCACCCCGCCCGCCTGCGCGAGGTTCACCTCGTACAACGCGTTGTGGTTGAAGAATCCTGTGGCGCGCGTCGGGATGCCGTCTTCGAGATACAGGTACATCGGCTTCGTGGTGATCGGCTGGCGCATCGCCATGCTGTGTCCCTCACCGGAGAGGTTGGACACGTGCACGCCGGCGAGGCGGTTCATCACGTCGGCCGGATGCGTCTCGTGGGTGTTGCGGAGCTCGGCGCCGTCGAGGACGTCGATCGTTGCCGAGCCTTCGTTGCGACGCCGCATCTCGCGCGTGGCGCTGACCGTCATCGGCGCCATCACGGTGGCGGCGCTCGTGAGCGCGACGTCCAGCGTGAGCACCTGGCCGGCGGCGACGGTGATGCTGTCGCGCCTGGTGGTGGTGCCGATGCGCTGCGCGACGAGGAGATACGTGCCGGGCGTGACGCCGGCGATCTGGTAGCGGCCGTCGTCGCCGCTCATCGTGCCGCGGGTGGTGCCCTGCAGGAAGATGGCGACGTCGGCTGCGGGTGCGCCGTCAACCGTGGCGCGCCCCGTGATGGTGGCGGCTTCCTGGGCGCGCGCTGGCGATGCAGCGATCGCGGCGATCAGTGCTGCGAGAAAGAATGCGACGCCGGTGCGGCGACGCGGGGCCAGGGCACGGGGTGCCATGACGCCTCCTGACGTTTCGGTTGGACCATGCAGACGCGCGCCACGGTGTGGCGACGTCGGTGAACGCGTGACGTGAGCGTCCGGCGCGAGGCGCGGACGAGGTCAGGCGGTCGGTGGTCCGTTCGCGAAGGGGAGGCGAGTGTCGGGCGCGGCGGGCGCCACGACGAAGGCGACGCGCTCGGCCGGCTCGGCGTGCGCGACGGTAGCCGGCACGTGCATCGCCGGCACCATGGGAAGCGGTGCGACGGCGGGCGCCACGCAGCAGGAGCCGACGCAGGTGCACGGGCCGCTGCCGCCATGATGCGACGCATCGTGCGAGGTCGCATGCTGCGACGCCGCATGATCCATGGAGGCGTGCTCGGCGTTTGGAGCCGAGTGATGCGGCATGCCGGCAGGTGCCGCTGTTCCCGCCATCGCATGTCCGCCGTGCATGGGGCAGAAATGCAGCAGCCCCGGATCGCCGACGACGAAGGCGAACCAGAGCGCGAAGAGCGCGGCAAGCGGGCGAGTCCAGCGAGCGCGGCGGGTCATGGGTATTCCAAATATAGTAGCGCCTTTCTGGCGCCGGGCCAGCGGGCACCTCCCCTAACGGTGTCGGGAGTTTCCGGTTTCAGGCAAACCTTTGGGGCGCTCGTCGTGTCGAATGCACGAAAGGACCCGAGGCTCCCATGATTCGCCCCAAGTCACTCCGCCAGCTCGCCGCCTACAGCATCTCCCTCCCCGCACTCGCCGTCTCACCGAAGATGGCGAAAGAGACGGTGTACATGCCGTCGCAGGTCGCGGCGCAGGTGCTGGGGAACGGCGGGAAGAGGCTCGAGAAGCCGGCGGAACGGGAAAGACCCGTTAACCGTTAACCGGATGACCGCTAACGACAACGGCACACCGAGCTGAGTCCGGTGTGCCGTTGTCGTTAACGGTTAACGGTCCATCGGTTAACGGTCAGTCAGGTGCTTCCCCCAGGTCCTCGATCGCCGGTCCGCCCATCACCTTGCCGTACGCGTCGAAGCGTGAGCCGTGGCAGGGGCAGTCCCAGCTCTTTTCGGCCGTGTTCCAGCCGACGATGCACCTGACGTGCGTGCAGACGGCGGAGCGTTCGTGGAGCACGCCCTCCTCGTCGCGGTAGGCGGCGACCTTGTGGATGCCGCGGCGGATCACGCGTCCCTCGCCCGGCTTGATCGTCGAGACGTCGTCCACTTCGCCCGGCGTCACGTAGTCGGCGAACTGTGCGGCGACGTCGATGTTCTCCTTCGCGACTTCGGCGAGCTCGCGCGGATGCAGCGTGATGCGCGTGGGATCGTAGAGCTTCGCCCATGGGTGATCCTTCCCCGCGATCAGCGCCTCGAGCAGGATGCCGGCGATGGTGCCGTGCGTCATGCCCATCCCCGAGTCGCCGGTGGCGAGCCAGACGTGCTTCGAGCCGTCCGGGTTGGGACCGATGTAGGCGAGGTAGTCGTTCGGCTCGAGCACCTGGCCCGTCCATTGGGTAAGCCGGTCGCCTGCGACTGGCCACCGTTCACGCGCCCACTGCTCGAGCCGCTCGAAGCGGACGCCGGCGTCGTCGTCATGCGCCGTCTTGAAGTCCTCGCCGCCGACGATGAGCGCATCGCTCGCGTCGTCGAGCGGCTGCAGGCGCACGTAGTGGTACGGGTTCGCCGTGTCCCAGTAGAGCGCGTCGGTCACGCTCCCCTTCGGCACGCGCAGCACGACGACGAGCGTGCGATACGGCGCCTGCTTGGCGTGGGTGACGACGAGGTCGCTGATCGCGCCGTTGGTGCAGACGACGACGTCGGTCGCCGTGATGGTGTGGCCGCTGGCGGTCTTCACCTTCGCCGGCGTGCCGCCCTCGATGGACTCCACCTTGGTGTCGCAGTGGATCGTGCCGCCGGCGCGCTCGATGCCGTCGGCCACGCCGGCGAGGTACTTGAGCACGTGGAAGCGTCCCTGCCTCGGGAAGCGGATGGCGGCTCCGGTGTCGAATCCACGCAGAGGCGCGCGGTCCACGAGGGTCGCGTCGGCGAACCCGGCGCGCTGCGCCGCCTCGAGCTCCTGGTCGAGCGTCTCGGTGGAATCGCCGGGCGCGCAGAAGAGGTAGCCGTCCAGTCGAGCGAAGTCGCAGTCGATGCCGACGATGCGGATCGTCTCCTCGATGCGGTTGATGGCGGCCGAGTGGCTCTCGAGAGCGAGCTGCGCGTCCTTGAGGCCGCGCGCCTTTTCAAGCCGGAAGTAGCGGTCGTCGAGCTCGTTGGAGAGGTGCGCCGTGGTGCGCCCCGACTCGCCGGCGCCGATCTGGTCGAGGTCGACGACGACGACCTTCCTGCCGGCGCGAGCGAGGGCATAGGCCACGCTCAGTCCGGCGATCCCTGCCCCGACGACGCAGACGTCAGTCGTGAGGTCGCGGTCGAGCGCCGGTCGCGAGGGGACGGAGAAGGTCTGGTGCCAGAGGGAAGTGGTGGGTCCGGGCATGGGGGCCGTGGTGATGAGTGGATGAGTGGGGGTGATGCAGGGGGCGGACCGACGGAGGACGGGAAGACCGGAGGACCGTCCGGTCCATCGGTCCATCGGTCTTCCGGTCCTCCCGCCTCCCATGCACTTTCCCCCTCATGCCAAGGCTCAAATCGCACCGCTGGGCGATCGATGCCATCGAAGAGGGGATGGCGCGGATCGAGGAGGACGGGGAGCGGATGATCACCGTTCCGGTCTACCTCCTGCCGGCGGGCGTGGGTGAGGGGCAGATTCTCGACGTGACGACGGCAGTCGGCAAGGAGAAGGGCACCCTCGTCGTGACCGTGGCGGCAGACGAGGCGGCGACGGCGGAATCGCTGGCGAAGTCGAAGGCCACCATGGCCCGGGCCATGGCGCAATCCCGGAAGCGCGACCGGGGCGGCGACGTTGCCCTCTGAGTGTCCAGCGTTCGCGCGATGCATGGCGTATCAAGGAAATAGAGTCCGGTACCACCGGGCGCCGACGGCCGTCGGCGCCCGTCCTTCCCGTGGCACTCACACCATCATGATGAAGAACCGTCTCATCCCCATCGCGGCAGCGGTCGCCCTGGCGGGTTGCGCGGGCAAGACGCCCGCACCGTCAACGGCAGCCACGCCGAACCGGCAGCAGGCGCCGGCGCAGCGCCCCAACGGCGTGGCCGCCGCGGGCCAGGATACCACCGGCGGTCGCGGCGGCGCCGGCGGCCCCGGCGCGGCCGCCCCGCGTCCGTACAACCGCGTCATCACCTCGGAGGCGAAGACGCGGCGCGGCATGTTCCTCACGCACCAGGTGGGGGACAAGCTGTACTTCGAGATTCCCTCGAAGGAGCTGAACAAGGACATGCTCCTCGTCGGTCGCTACGACCGTGCGGCGGCGGCCGACCCGAATCTCCCCGGTGGCCAGTTCGGCGAGTACGGCGGTGACCAGTTCGCCGAGCAGACCCTGAGCTGGGACCGGCAGGGGAACAAGGTGATCCTGCGCTCGCCGTCGTTCGCCATCACGGCCGACACCACCCTCTCGGTGTTCCGCGCGGTGCAGGCGTCCAACTATCCGCCCATCATCGCCGTCTTCAACGTCGAGGCCTACGGCCGCGACAGCGCGCCGGTGATCGACGTGACGCGCCTCTTCACGACGAGCGTGCCGGACATCGCGGCCATCCGCGGCCAGATCGACCCCGCGCGGTCGTACATCGAGCGCGCGGTCGCCTTCCCGGACAACGTGGAAGTGGAAGCGACGCAGACCGGCACCCTCACGCCGAGCGGCCCGGGCGCCGGTGGCGCCGCACCTGGCGTCCCGCGTCCGCCCACAAGCGTGCTCGCGCACTGGAGCATCGTGCGCCTGCCCGAGAACCCGATGATGCCGCGCCGCTTCGACGAGCGCGTCGGCTTCTTCTCCATCCGCCAGGTGGACTTCGGCGCCGAGCAGCGTGCCGCGCAGCGGCGGTACATCACGCGCTACCGGCTCGAGTGCGCCGATGCGCCCGATGCGAGCGGCCTCTGCAACCCGAAGCAGCCGATCGTCTACTACGTGGATCCCAACACGCCGGACCAGTGGAAGCCGTGGATCCGCAAGGCGATCACCGACTGGCAGCCGGCATTCGAGGCGGCCGGCTTCCGGAACGCCATCATCGCCAAGGATGCACCGACGAACGATCCCGACTGGTCGCTCGAGGACATCCGCCACACCTCCATCCGCTGGCTCCCCAGCACGACGGAGAACGCCGTCGGTCCGCACGTGAGCGATCCGCGCACGGGTGAGATCCTCAACGGCTCGGTGCGCATGTTCCAGAACGTGCTCAACCTGCAGCGTGACTGGTACTTCACCCAGGCGGCGCAGCTCGACCCGCGTGCGCGCACCTGGCCGATGCCCGACTCGCTGATGGGCCGCCTGCTCGAGTTCGTCGTGGCGCACGAGATCGGCCACACCATCGGGCTGCAG
>DASUXT010000093.1:0-11641 GCA_036377775.1 Gemmatimonadaceae bacterium
GACGACGACGAAGATCGTCTGCGTCCCCTGCGGCCGGTGCGCCATGTCGGACAGGTAATACGCCCCGATCGCCACTGCATCGAGCAGCACCACGCCGAGTACCAGGTGCAGCGTCGTGCGCCGCATGGCGGCCTTTCGCTCACTGATCATCTCCAGGTCTCACGGTTCACGGTTCACGGTTCACGGTTCACGGTTCACGGTTCACGGTTCACGGTTCACGGTTCACGGTTCACGGTTCACGGTTCACGGTTCACGGGCCCTTCAGTCCCCCAACGCCGGCAGCCCTTCCGGGACCGGGTGCTCCGCCGTCATCGGCGGCGTGAAGCCGAAGCGGCGCGCGAGGGCGCGACGCCACTCGTCCATCACCTCATAGAACGTCGGGATCACGAGCAAGGTGAGCAGCGTGCTCGTGATCACGCCGCCGATGATCGCCATGCCGAGCGGGGCTCGGAACTGTGCGCCCTCGCCGCGGCCCAGTGCCACCGGCACCATGCCGGCGATGAGCGCGAACGTCGTCATGAGGATCGGACGGAGCCGAATCGCGCCAGCCTCGATCAGCGCCTCGCGCAGCGGCATTCCCTCCTTCTCGCGCGCCCACTTGGCGAAGTCGATGAGCAGGATGGCGTTCTTGGCCACGATCCCCATCAGCAGGATCACACCGATGAGCGACATCAGGTTCACCGTCATGTTGCTCACGGCCAGCGCCAGCAGCACGCCGATCAGCGATAGGGGCAGCGACATGAGGATGGCGAGCGGATCGAGGAACGACCCGAACTGCACCACCAGCACGAGGTACATCAGCAGCACGGCCACGCCGAGGGCGAAGAAGATCTGGCCGAACACCTCCTGCTGCGCCTGTGCGTCGCCACCCAGCGACATGCTCACGCCGGGCGGCAGCGTGAGCTTCGCCACACGCGACTGCACGTCGGCCGTGACGTCACCGGTGGCGCGCCCCGACGTGTTCGCTTCCACCGTCACGACGAGGTCGCGATCGAGGTGGTCGATGATCGCCGGTCCCATCCCCTGCTGTACGGTCGCCACCTGGCCGAGGGGCATCGTGGTCGGCACGCCGTTGGGGCCGAGCACCACGAGCGGAAGCTGCCGGAGGTCGTCGGCGTTGCGCCGTGCCTCCGGGACGAGGCGTACCTGCACCTTCCGCATCTCGCCGCTCGGGTCCTGCCAGTTGCCCGCCTCGATGCCGGCGAAGGCCGGCCGCAGCGACTGCGCCACCTGGCCCACGGTCACGCCGAGGGTCCCCGCCATGCCGCGGTCGAGGTCCACCTCGAGCTCCGGCTTCTGTCCCTTCGTCGAGAGGCCGACGTCCACCGCGCCCGGTGTCGCCCGCACCACCTGCAGCACCTGCTCCGCCGCCACGTTGAGCGCGGCGAGGTCGTGCCCCTTCAGCTGGAACTGGAGCTGCTTCTGCCCGCCACCGAAGTCACTCGTGAACACGGCGAGCGTCACACCACCCACCTTGTTCATCTCGGCGCGCAGCAGGCTCGCGAATTCCTCGGCGCTCAGGTCGCGCTCGTTCTTGGGCACGAGGCGGACATAGATGTTGCCCTCGTCCACCGTGCCCGTGGCGCCGCCGCCGAGGGTGGTGTAGGTGTACTTCACTTCCTTGTGCGCGCGAGTGATGCGCGCCGCCTCCTGCGCCTTGAGGCGGGTGTACGCCATGTTCGAGCCCGGCGGCGTCTCCAGCGAGATGATCAGCTCCGCCTGGTCGTCGATCGGGAAGAACGACACGCCCACCGTGCGCGCCGCGAGGCCGGCGTTCTCCACCACTTTCGGCAGGCCGATGAACAGCGCGAGGCCGATGATCGCGACCCCGGCGCGCGGCCAGCGCGACAGGCGCTTGCTGGTGAGCGCCCACACGATCACGCCGAGCCCGACGAACGCCGCCAGGAGGCCGGTGAGGCCGCCGGCGAACAGGGTGAACGAGGCGAAGAAGGTGCCGATGGCGAGCGCACCCATCGCGGAGCGATGGTCCAGCGCCCACGCGATCACCGAGCGGTAGTTCTGCGCCTGCCGGTTGAACCAGGCATTGAACCGGTCGAGCTTCCTGGTGATCCACGCTTTCTTCTCCTCGGGGACATGCGGGTCGGCCCAGTACGCCGACAGCATCGGGTCGAGGGAGAAGGAAACGAAGAGCGACACGAACACCGCGCAGGCGATGGTGAGGGCGAACGGCTTGAACCACTGGCCACCCACGCCGGGCATGAAGCCGATCGGGACGAACACGGCGAGGATGGAGAAGGTGGTCGCCGCGACGGCGAGGCCGATCTCGTCCGTTCCCTCGCGCGAAGCCGTATAGTGGTCCTTCCCCATCTCCACGTGGCGCACGATGTTCTCGCGCACCACGATGGCGTCGTCGATCAGGATGCCGATGGCAAGCGAGAGGCCGAGCAGCGACATCGTCTCCAGCTTGAACCCCATCACCCAGACGGCGATGAAGCTCGCCAGCACCGACACCGGCAGCGCGAGGCCCGTGATGACGGTGGAGCGCCACGAGTTGAGGAAGAGGAAGACGACGAGCACCGTCAGCACCGCGCCCTCGAGCAGCGCCTCCTCCACGTTGCGCACGGCGTGCTCCACGCGCACGCCCGAGTCCTTCACCAGCTCCAGCGACGTCCCCTTGTCCAGCGTCTTCGCGATCTCCTGCACGCGCTCGCGGACCTTGTCCGAGACCTCGGTGGTGCTGTAGCCCTTCGACTTCTTGATGTCGATGCCGACCGCCTCGCGATCATTGTAGAGCGCGAGCGTGCGCGGCTCCTCGGTGCCGTCGCGCACGTTGGCGATCTGGCCAAGCCGGATGAGCTGTCCGTCCCGCTCGGCGACGACGAGCTGGGCGAAGTCCTGCGCCTGGTCGATGCGTCCCTTGAGGCGGATGGAGCGCTCGTCCATGTCACCCGTGACGCGGCCCACCGGTGCGGCCAGGTTCTGCAGCTGCAGCGCCTGCACCACCTGCCCCACGCTCACACCCGCAGCCTGCATGTCACTGGGTCGCAGCTCCACGGTGAGCTCGCGTTCCACCTTCCCGCTCACCGCCACTTCGGCGACGCCGGGGATGGAGCGCAGCTCGCGCGTGATGGTCGGATCGGCGAGCCGCGTGAGCTCCGCCTGGTTGAGCGTCGTGGACGATAGCGCGAGCGACACGATGGGCCGATCCGTGTCGTTGAACTTCTGGATGATCGGCTCCTTCATCTCGGTCGGCAGGTCGGCGCGCTTGATGGACACGGCGTCGCGCAGGTCCTGCGTGGCCTCCATCAGGTCCTTGCCGAACTGGAACTCCACCATGATGAAGCCGTAGCCGTCGTACGCATGACCGTAGACGTGCTTCACGCCGCTGATGGAGGAGATCTGCTCCTCGATCGGGTCGAGGATCTCCTTCGCCACGCCCTCCGGCGACGCGCCCGGATACGGGATCCCCATCGTGACCACCGGCGGCGCGACGTCGGGGAACTCGTCCGTCTTGAGCTTGAAGAGCGCGAACAAACCGAACACCACCAGCGTCACCATGGCGACGACGGTGATGAGCGGCTTCCTGATCGCGAAATCGGAGATGAACATGGGGGAGCCCGAGGGAGAGGTACTGATTACTGAACGAACTGTTCGTCGGCTTGTCGGTTCTTCGGTTTACGGCGTGCCTCGGGAGGCAGAGGCGGACTGAGGCCGGCCGTGAACCGAGAAACCGAAGAGCCGAAGAACCGATTTCACTTCCTCACATCCGATGGCGCCGAGACCTTCACCGGCGTGCCCGGCGAGATGCCGCGGGCAGCGCCCAGCAGCACCGTATCGCCGGGCGCGAGTCCGCTGGTGATCTCCACCGTCTCGGCCGCCTGGTCGCGGATGCCGAGTGCGACTTCCACCTTCTCCACCTTTCCATTCTTGAGGCGCACGACGGTCGGGCGAAGGCCACGCTCGTCCACCGCCGCGATCGGCACCATGGGCGCGGTGTGCGACTCGCTGCTCACGCGGCCCTCGGCGTAGAGGCCGCCGACGAGGGTGTTGCCCACGTTCGGGATGCTGGCGAGGATCTTCACCTGGCGCGTCGTGGGATCGGCGATCGGGTTGACGCGGATGATGCGGCCCGTGAAGTGCCGATTCGGGTAGCCGTTCACCGTGAAGTCCACCGGCATGCCGACGCGCACGTCTCCCAGTGCATCGGCGGGAACGCTCGCCTCGAGCTGCATGCTCGCCGGATCCACGACGGTGAACAGCGCCGTGCCGGGCGTGACCACGTCGCCCGCATTCACCGAGCGCGCGGAGACCACGCCGTCGAACGGCGCCTGCACGCTCGCCTTGTCGAGCTGCTTGTTGATGTTGGCGAGCTGGGCACGCGCCGTGGCGAGCTGACCGCGCGAGGCGATGACCGCGTTGCGCGCCTGCTCCACGTCGCGCTCGGCGATGGCGCCCGCCTTCTCCAGCGTCGTGGCACGATTCAGCTCGCGCTGCGCGATGTCGTAGGCACTCTGCGCCGTGGTCACTGCGCCCTGGGCGGAGATCTGCTGGTCGCGCAGCACGGCGGCGTCGAGCTGGGCGAGCTGCTGGCCGGTGCGCACGCGCTGTCCCGCTTCGGCGAAGGTCTGCACCACCGAGCCGCTCATCTCGGCCCGGATGGTGGCCGACTTCTCCGGCGCGAGCGAGCCGGAGATGGCCGGGCCGGTGCGGATCTGCTGCGCCTGCACGACGGTCACGTTTTCGGGACCGACGAGCATCGTCTCGGGGGTGGTGGCGGCAGCGCTCGTGTCGGTCTTCTTGCACGCGGCGGCACCGACCGCCGTGAGCACCAGCATCACACCAGGCAAGGCGCGCCGCGCGCGCGAAATCATCGTCGTCATCGGGATCAGGGAGTGCCGAATTGTCCGGCCGCCGCGGAACTGCCGGCGGTCTGCGCGCGTTGGGGCTGCGCCTGTTGCTGCTGCTGTTGCTGTTGCTGCTGCGCCGAGGCGCGCTGGGCAGCCGCACCCAGCGCGTTGGTGTTGATGGGCAGGTCGCGGAGCAGCGCGATGCGCGCGCGGGCGACGGCGAGGTCACGCGCCGACTGGGCGCGATTCGCCTCCGCCTGCTCGAGGAGCAGCCGCGACTGCGTCAGGTCGGTCTGCGTGGAGATCCCCTCGCGAAAGCGGATCTGGTCGATGGCGTAGGCGCGGCGGGCCTGTTCGGCCGTACCGCGGCTGGCAGCGAACGCCGCCTCCGCCTGCGTCAGCTGATTCAGCGCCACACGGGTGTCGAGCGCAGCCAGCTCGCGGCTCTGCTGCAGCCGGGCACGCGCTTCATCGAGGTTCGCCTGCGCCACCTCGATCTGTCCGGACACGCGGCCGCCGCTGAAGATCGAGAGGCCGAGCGATCCGCCGATCGTCCAGTTCTCGCTGTACTGGTTGAGCGAGGGGAGGAAGTTCTGCGGAAAGAAGAGCCGCTGGTAGCTGCTCGTCAGCGAGAGCGTGGGGAATCGATCGGCGCGTGCCACCTTGAGCAGCCCTTCCTGCGCGCGTACCGCTTCCGCGCTCTCCCGCACGGGAGCACGGCTGGTCGTCGCGGTGTCGGGGAGCACCAGCGCGCCAACGGTATCGGTGGCGGAGAGCGCCGCGACATTGGTGGCCGGCACGCCGGCGTTCTCGGCGATGACGCGAGAGATCGTGGCCGGCTCGTCGATCGGGGTGGTGAGCTCGAGCGGCTCGTCGAGCGGGATGTTGAGCAGCTGCTTGAGGCGCAGGTAGGCGATGTCGCGGTCGCCGCGCCGCTGGATGACGACCGGGCGCTGGTTGTCGCGCGTGACGGTGGCGCGGAGCAGCTCGAACTCGCTCGTGTTGCCGACGCGCTTCGAGAGCTGCGTCTGGCGAAGCAGCTCCTCGGTCTGCGCGAGCGTGGTATCGGCGATGTCCACCAGGCGGTCGGCGAGCACGGCGTCGAAGTAGGCCTGCGTGACGTCGAGCGCGAGCTGCGCGCGCTGCGACGTGACCTCCACCTCGGCGGAACGGCGTCCCGCCGTGGCGGCCGCATTCTGGCCGGCGTTGCGCCCGCCGCTGAAGACGCTCTGCGAGAAGGAGAGCCCGAAGATGTACTGGTTCTTCGCGCCGAATCCCACCTTGCTGAAGTCGATGCCCTGCTGCGCGGCACAGGTCTGGGCCTGCGCGAGCGCGGCGTCGCGCTCCGCCTGGCTGGCGTCGGGGGCGATGAAGGGCGTGCACAGCGCCTGCGGCTTGGGCGCGGTGGAGGTGTCGGCGGGTGCGCCGCCGGCGAGCGCGGAGAACTGCGAGCGCAGGGTGCGCGCGTACGACAGGTTGCCGTTGAGCTGCGGCATGTAGAGGCTACGCGCCTCCTTCTGCTGGCCTTCGGCGCGCGTCACCCCGGCGCGCGCGATCTGCAGCGCCTCGCTCTCGCGCGCGGCGAGGCGGATGGCTTCGTCGAGCGAGAGGGGGCGCGGCGCAGGTGCGGTGACAGCGGAAGCTGGCGTCGACGTCGGCTGCTGGGCAGATGCGATCGCGGGTGCGAGCAGCGCCGCGATCGCGAACAGTGGTGCAGCCGGGCGAGGAAAGTGCGCCCGGCGAAGCGACGAGAGCGGTTGGGCGACGTTCATCGTGGAGCGGGCGTGGAAGGGGCAGGTGCAACGGAGCTGGCCGCCGGCGCGCCGATGAGGCGCAGGAAGGCGCGCACGTACTGCTCCGCCGCCGTGTCGACTGGCGGGTAGACGTCGGGCACGATGTGACGCGAGACGGCGTCGCTCATGATGGTGGCGGTGAGCATGACGGCGGCGACCTCGACGTTCACGTCGCGCGCAGCGAGGCCACTGGCCTGCAGCCTACGGATGTAGGCGGTGATGGTGTCATGGACGTGGTGGCGTCCGCGACAGGCGAACTCGTGGGCCTCGGGGCGTTCGTCCACCTCGCTCATGGTGTGCATGAGGAGGGGCCGCATCTCGCGCACGCGTTCGAGGTGTTCGGCGACGAAGGTCGTCAGCTCGACGAACGGATCGACTGGTTCATCGGGGAGGGAGACGACTGGACGCGAGTGGCCGTACTGAGCGAGGACGGCTTCGATGAGGGCGCTCTTGGAGCCGAAGGTCCGGAAGAGGGTGACCTCATTGACGCCGGCTTCGTTGGCGATGAGTCGCGTGGTAGCGCCACGGAAGCCGTGCATCGCGTAGACGCGGGCGGCGGCTTCGAGGATGCGTTCGCGGGAGACTGGTATCCGGTCTGGGACGGACATGGGTGCGCAGTCTAACGCAAACGAATGTGTATGCAAGTACCTACTTGCTTCACACGGCAACTACAACTGACGTACTGCGTACCTGGTACTTCGTATGTGGTACGGCTCGATGGTGCTTTGGGGTTCAAGCCTAATGTCCTGCTTCTGTAGCCTAGCTGGCGTCATGATGCTCTAAAAGAAGAGCCGGAGCGCCCGTTTCGGCGCTCCGGCTCATCAGCCAGACCGAACTCAGTCCTGTTCGGGCCCGGGCTCGAATTCGCCGCCGCCGCTGGTGGCGCTGCCGAACTTGGGGGAGGTCATCTTCCCCGTCGTCGTCCGCGGCGGGTTGGTGTCGAGGTTACGGTCGCGCTCGTTCGCACGCTCGTCGGCCTTCAGCTCGTCGTGGCTGCGCTCTCGCTCCAGCTCCCGCTCGCGTTCCTCGTTCCGCTCGTCGCGATCCATATCGCTCTGCTCCAGGTTGGGGTCGCGACACAGAAGGAGCATCGGACGTGCCCGGAACTACGGGAGGTCGGGAGGTCGGGAACGCGCGGGTCGGCCTCTGACATCCCGACATCCCGACATCCCGACATCCTCACCTCCCTCTTTGCTCCGTCGGCTTCTCCCCTTGCCGCTCGTCCTTGCGAGCGAGATTGAACGCAGTATTCAGCATCGCCACGTGCGAGAAGGCCTGCGGGAAGTTGCCGCAGAAGCGCTGGCTCCTCGAATCGTACTCCTCCGAGAGCAGGCCGACGTCGTTCGCCAGCTTGCACAGGCGATCGAACAACTTCGCCGCGTCGTCGCGCCGGCCGAGCATCGCGTAGCAGTCGGCGAGCCAGTAGCTGCAGGCGAGGAAGGCGCCCTCGCCCGGCGGAAGGCCGTCCAGCGTCTCGCCGGTGTCGTAGCGGAGCACGAGCCCGTCGCGCATCAACCCGCGCTCGATGCACTCCACCGTGCCGCGCACCCGCGGGTCTTCCGGCGGGAGGAAGCCGACGAGCGGGATCAGCAGCGTGCTCGCATCGAGGTTCGTCGAGCCGTACGCCTGCACGAAGCAGCCGAGCTTCTCGTTGTACGCCCTGGCACAGACGTCGTCGTGAATCGTGGCGCGCACTGCGCGCCACTCGTCCACCGGGCCATCGAGCCCGAACTGCTCGACGCTCTTCACCGAACGGTCGAGCGCGACCCAGCACATCAACTTGGAGTGCGTGAAGTGCTGCGCGGGCCCGCGCACCTCCCAGATGCCATGATCGGGCTCGCGCCAGATGCGGACCACGTGCTCGGTGAGCGCGACCTGCACGGCCCACGCCTGCTTGTCCTCGGGAAGCCCTGCCTGGCGCGCCTGATAGAGCGCGTCCATCACCTCGCCGTACACGTCGAGCTGGAGCTGCGCATGGGCCGCGTTGCCGACGCGCACCGGCCGCGAATCGGCGTAGCCCGGGAGCCAGGGGATCTCGCGCTCCGGGAGCTGACGCTCCCCCGCGATGCCGTACATGATCTGCACCTGCTGCGGACTGCCCGCCGCGGCGCGCAGCAGCCAGTCGCGCCAGGCCGCCGCCTCGCCGGTGTAGCCGCCGTCCATCAGTGCGAGCAGGGTGAGGGTGGCGTCGCGCAGCCAGCAGAAGCGGTAGTCCCAGTTGCGCGTGCCGCCGATCTCCTCGGGGAGCGACGTCGTCGGCGC
The DNA here is from genome assembly GCA_036377775.1 of Gemmatimonadaceae bacterium. Classification (GTDB taxonomy): domain Bacteria; phylum Gemmatimonadota; class Gemmatimonadetes; order Gemmatimonadales; family Gemmatimonadaceae; genus AG11. Next base: position 8,864 of record DASUXT010000093.1, read on the forward strand.
GGCGACGATGCCGCCGGTGGGACTGTAGGTGAGCGCCTTGAGGGTGAGCAGCGAGCGCATCACCGCATCGCGCCACTCCCCGCGGTAGGTGCAGCGCGAGGCCCAGTCGCGCCAGAACTTCTCGGTCGCCTCCAGTGCCGGAAGGGGATCGACAGGCGGGCTGGGCGGCAGGTAGGACGGTGACCAGGTGAGCACGAAGGCGCGTTGCTCTCCCTCGTGCATCGTCCAGTCGCTCACGGAGGTGAAGTTCTCGCCATGAAACTCGACCTCCGCGCGAAGCGTGACCATGTCCGGTCCGGCGATGGCGACGAGGCGCCCATCCTCGAGGCGGGTCACCCACGGCACGGCGGAGCCGTAGTCGAAGCGCAGCACGAACTGCATGCACATGCGCACGCTTCCCTGCACGCAGCGTACGACGCGAACGAGGTCGGAGTTGTGGCCCGCGCGCCGGCCCCCGGTGGGCATGAAGTCGGTGATGACGACCGTGCCCCCCTCGCACTCGAAGGTCGTGTCGAGGATCATCGTGTCGTCGCGATAGCGACGCGTCACGGCGCGGATGCCGTTGGCGGGAGCCACCCGCCACCGCCCGTTCTCGGGACCGCCGAGGATGGCGGAGAAACAGGCATCGGAGTCGAAGCGGGGCCAGCAGAGCCAGTCCACCGAACCGTCTCGCGAGACGAGCGCGGCCGTCTCGCAGTCGCCGACAATGGCGTAGTCCTCGATCAGCGCCGGGGTATGCATCGCTCCCATGGCTGAAAAAACTATTCGTGGGAGCGACGTGGAGCGAAGGCGGCTGTCGGGAGTTTTACTGACGCCCCGTAGGGTGCACACGAAAAACGCAGCGGCGGCCGCCCGACAGTCGGGCGAGGCGCATGGGACGAAGTTCCGGTCGTGAAACTCTCATCCCCCGCGGAATCGACGATGTCCAACGAGACCCACGACACCGACGTCCTCCCTGCTGCGCTGTCGGCCGCGCCGACCTCGCGCCGCGGCTTCCTCCGTACTGCCTCGCTGACGGCGCTGAGCGCCGGTGCACTGGCCGCCTGCGGCAAGACGCCCCCGGCCGAAGCAGCCACCGAAACCACGCCAGCCGCTCCCCCGCCCCCGCCCCTCTCGCCCCGCGCTGCCGCTGACGCGATGGACGCGATGCATGAGAAGGTCATGAAGTCCTTCCCTGCGAAGACGGAGGGGAAAGGGAACCAGGTCCTCGCCCCGCGCCTCGAGAAGGGGCTGAAGATCTACGACCTCACCGCCAGCGTGGTGCAGTGGGAGCTGGAGCCCGGCCGCAAGGTGGAAGCCTGGACCTACAACGGCGTGGTGCCGGCCCCGCAGATCCGCGTCCGGGAAGGCGATCGCGTTCGCATCAACCTGAAGAACGAGCTGCCCGAGTCCACCTCGATTCACTTCCACGGCCTCGAGGTGCCCAATGACCAGGACGGCGTCACCTTCATGACGCAGCCGCCGATCAAGCCGGGCGACAGCTACACCTACGAGTTCACCGTGCCCAATGCCGGCTCCCACATGTACCACTCGCACCACAACTCGGCCAAGCAGGTGGGGCTCGGCCTGCTGGGCGCGTTCATCGTGGAGCCGAAGGACAAGGGGAGCGAGCCGAAGACGGACGTGGACTATGTGCTCATCCTCAACGATGGCGCCCACGGGTTCACCCTCAACGGCAAGAGCTTTCCGGCTACCGAGCCCATCGTGGCCAAGCTGGGCCAGAAAGTGCGGATCCGGTACATGAACGAGGGGATGATGATCCATCCCATGCACCTCCACGGCATGCACCAGACGGTCATCGCCAAGGATGGCTGGCCGCAGCCGCAGCCGTGGAAGTGCGACACGCTGAACATCGCCCCAGGGGAACGCTGGGACGTGGTCGTGAACTGCAACAATCCCGGTACGTGGGCATTCCACTGCCATATCCTGCCGCACGCCGAGAGCGATCACGGCATGTTCGGCATGGTGACGGCGCTCATCGTTCAGAAGTAGGTTATGGTCATGACTCGACCCGACGTGATCCGCGTGATCCTGGCCGACGACCACCTGGTCGTGCGCGCCGGACTGAAGGCCCTGCTCGGCTCGACGAAGGACATCGAGGTGGTGGGTGAGGCGACGAATGGCCGAGAAGCGGTCGCGCTCATCGAGCGACTGAAGCCGGACGTGGCAGTCATGGACCTCGACATGCCGCAGATGGACGGCATCACCGCCACCAAGGAGCTGGCCAAGCTTGGCCTGCCCACCCGCGTCCTGATCCTCACGATGCATACGGAGGAGGAGTACCTCGTGACCCTCCTCGAGGCGGGCGCTGCGGGCTACCTGGTGAAGAACGCCGCCGACCGCGAGCTGGCCGACGCGGTGCGGGCCGTGGCCGCGGGTGACTCGTACGTGCAGGCCTCGGCCGCGCGGACGCTCGCCCGCGCCGTGAGCCGTCGCGCCGAGCATGCCGACGAGCGCGAGCAGTACCAGCAGCTCAGCGAGCGCGAGCGCGGCGTGCTCGTGCTGGTGGCGAGTGGCTATTCGGCGAGCGAGATCGGCGAGAAGCTGTTCATCAGCCCGAAGACGGTGGAGACGTACAAGCAGCGCATCACCGAGAAGCTGCACCTGTCGCATCGGGCGGATTACGTGCAGTTCTGCCTGAGGCTGGGGTTGTTGAAGTCGGAAGCGACGCGATAAGAGGTAGCCCCGTGGGCAGGAAAGGCCGAATGCCGGGAGTGTAGTGAGAACTCCCGACATCGGCCTTCATTATTTCCCCTGAAAATTTCGTCGCTCCCCCCG
>DASUXT010000094.1:0-4687 GCA_036377775.1 Gemmatimonadaceae bacterium
CACGAGCGCTCACTTGATAGGGCTAGGGAAGGCTTCTACCCCGGTGATGTCGCAGCGGACGTCTCCGCGGAGCGCCTCGCGCGCTTCTTCCACAAGGACGACGGGGGGTACCGCGTAAAGAAGGAGGTGCGCGAGCGTGTGGTCTTCGCGCCGCACAATCTACTCGGCGACCCGCCGTTCTCGCGAATGGACCTAATCAGCTGTCGAAACGTGCTGATCTACCTGCAGCCCGATGCCCAACGGGACGTGCTAGACGTCTTCCACTACGCGCTCGTGCCAGATGGCTACCTGGTGCTGGGCACGAGCGAAACGATCGAGGGTTCCGCAGAGTTCTTCCTGCTCTTGGACAAAGCGCACCGTGTGTGGCGTAAGCGCAGCGTGCAGAATAGGGAGGCGCGCCTGCCGACGTTTCCAACGCTGGACGCACGCGCACCGTTGGCCGGCTCCGGAAAGCAGCGGCCGTCTCAGGGCGAGCCGACGTCGTACGGGGCGTTACACCAGCAACTCGTCGAGCGCTACGCCCCACCGAGCATGCTCGTGACCCCTGACGACAAGGTGGCGCACCTCTCCGAGCACGTGGGGCGGTACCTGGTGCACCCCGGTGGCGAGCTGACCGCGAACGCGTTCAAGCTGGTCAGAGACGAGCTGCGCATTGAACTCCGGGCCGCTCTTCACGCCGCTCGGGAGAAGGGGCAGGTAACGCGGTCCAAGCCTATCCCCGTCCGCTTCAACGGCGAGGTGGCGCCGGTCGTGCTCCACGTGCGACCACAGAGTGGGAACGAACACCAGCGCTTCGTCTTAGTAATCTTCGACGAGCTCGAGCCGGTGGAGAGCGTCAGCGGCGAGGCGCCGTCAGACGGGAGCCCGGACCTCCGAATCGGCGAGCTCCAGACGGAGCTGGACCTGGCGCGGCAGCGCATGCAGTCCATCATCGAAGCCTCGGAGTCCACCCAAGAAGAAATGCGCGCCTCCCAGGAGGAGTTGCAAAGCTCGAACGAGGAACTCAGGAGCACGCTGGAGGAACTGGAGACTTCGAAAGAAGAGCTTCAGAGCGTCAACGAGGAGCTGCAGACAGTTAACCAGGAGAACCGGCACAAGGTAGAGGAACTCAGCCAGCTCTCCAGCGACCTGCAGAACCTGCTCAGCTCCACGGACATCGCCACGCTCTTCTTGGATCGGACTCTTCGTATCCTGCGCTTCACCCCGCGCGTGGGCGAGATTTTTAACGTCCGCCCGGTGGACCGCGGCCGCCCGTTATCCGACCTGACGCACCGCCTCGGGTACGACGAGCTACAGAGCGACGCTGAAACGGTGCTGCGCACGCTGGTGCCCGTCGAGCGGGAAGTTCGGGATGAGCGGGGCGGGTGGTTCATGACCCGTGTGCTCCCCTACCGCACCACCGACGACCGGATTGGCGGTATCGTGCTCACCTTCGTCGACATCACGGCACGCAAACGCGCGCAGCAGGAGGTCGAGGACGCGAAGGTCTACGCGGAGAGCATCGTCGAGACGCTGCACGAGCCGCTCCTCGTACTCCATCCCGATCTCCGGGTGCGCTCGGCCAACCAGGCGTTTTACGACCAGTTCCTCGTGAGCAAGGCGGATACGCTTGGCCGGCTCGTCTACGAACTGGGCAACGGACAGTGGGACATCCCCGCCCTCCGGACCCTGCTCGAAGAGGTGCTGCCGGACAACAACGTCTTCAGGGACTTCGAGGTCCGCCACGATTTCAACGACATCGGCGAGCGCATCATGCTCGTCAACGCGCGGCGGCTCGACCACGTGCAGCTCATCCTCCTTGGCCTCCGCGACATCACCGAGCGCAAACGCGCGGAGGAGGCCCTTCGCGCCAGCGAGGCTCGGCACGCATTCCTCGTGCGGCTTGAGGATGTGCTCCGGCCGCTGGGTGAGGCCGCCGCCATCCAGGACGCCGCCGCGCGTGTCGTGGGCGAGCACCTGGCAGTAAGCCGCGCCATGTACGTCGAAGTCGATGGCGAACCGGGAGCCGAAATCGGCACCGTCCGCGGCGTGTATGTCGCCGATGCCGCGATGCCGCGGTTCCCCGAAAGACATACCTACGCCGTGTTCGGCGCGCGCGTGATGCCCGTCCGGCGGCGGGCAGACACGATCGTCGTCACCGATGTCGCGACAGATCCGGAATTTGACACGGCAGAGCGCGACGCGTGGGCCGCGAGCGGCGTGCGGGCCGCTATCACCGTGCCGCTCGTCAAGGACGGCCGCTTCATAGCGGAGTTCGGCGTGCAGAGCGCCGCGCCCCGCCGCTGGACCGCCACCGACATCGCGTTGGTCCAGGAGACGGCGGAGCGGACCTGGGCTGCGGCCGCGCGCGCACGCGCTGAGGCGGCGATGCGTCAGGCGCATGCACGACTGGAGGAGCGGGTGGAGGAGCGCACGGCCGAACTCGCCGCGACAAATGCATCCCTGGAAATTCAAATCCGCGAGCGGCGCGCCGCCGAAGCACACATCAAGGCGCTCTTTTCTCGCCTCGTGACGGCGCAGGAGGAGGAGCGACGGCGGATCGCGCGCGACATCCACGATCAGCTCGGACAGCAGATCACCGCATTGCGCATGAACATCTCGGCGCTGCACGCGCGTCCCGAGGGGGCGGTCACCACGGAAGAACAGATCACGCGCACCGAGGCCCTGGCCGAAGAGCTCGATCGCGCCATCGACTTTCTGACATGGGAGCTCCGGCCGGCGGCGCTCGATCACCTCGGCTTGTCAGCAGCGCTCGCGCACCTCGTCAGCGGCTGGTCCGAGCGCTTCGGAATCGAGGCTGAATTCGCCACGTCCGGGCTCGACCACACGCGCTTCACGCCGGATGTAGAGACCAACCTGCACCGGCTGACGCAGGAGGCGCTGCATAACATCTACAAGCACGCCAAGGCGAGCCACGTTAGTGTGCTGCTCGAACAGCGCGACGCACGTCTCGTACTCGTTGTCGAAGACGATGGGGTGGGGTTCAGCGTTGGCAGCAACAAGGGCGTCGATGTCGGGTCCTTCGGTCTGGTAAATATGCGCGAACGCGCGACCCTTGCCGGCGGTGAGCTGACGATTGATTCGACACCCGGTCATGGCACAACGCTGATCGTGCGGGTGCCACTGGGGAGCGACAATGGGCGACGGGACGACAAGACTCAAGATTCTGCTCGCTGATGATCATGCGCTCGTGCGCGAGGGACTGAAACGCCTGATAGACGATCAACCCGACATGCAGGTCACCGCGGAAGCCGGAGATGGTGTGCATGCCGTGCGTCTGGCTCAGGACCTCACGCCTGATATAGCGCTCGTGGACGTGTCGATGCCGGGATTGGACGGCGTCCAAGCGACCCAGATGATCACGGCTGCGTGTCCGCGCGTGAAAGTGATCGCCTTGACGCGGCACGATGATGGCAGTTTCGTTCGGCGGCTCCTCGAGGCGGGCGCGACAGGATACGTGCTGAAGCAGAGCGCGTCAACGGAGCTGACGCGCGCGATCCGAGCGGTGGCGGCGGGTGAGCGGTATGTTGATAGCGCGATACGGGGCGCATCGGCTGTACCTCCGCCGTCCGCACCAGCAGCGCCAGCGACGAACACGGCGGAGCTGACGACGGACGAAGAACAGGTGCTCCGCTTAATTGCGCTGGGACACAGCCACTCGGAGATCGCGACACGACTCGCGCTGGACGTCGCGCGGGTGCTCGCGATCCGCGCGACGGCGACGTCGAAGACCGGCGCCTCGAGCCGCGTGGCAATCGTGCGCTACGCGGACGCGCGAGGATGGCTTCGGCGTTCGTAGTGAACGGGCCTGCGTCGAGTGCGCCATGAGGGACAGGAATCCGTACACCGACACCTGCCGACTCCCAAGCGAGCGCTGTTCAGCCCGTGTCTCCAGCGACTATAGGTCCGTGCGAGCGAGTTGCCGTCGGCAGTGTCGGACCTCGGCGAGTTGCGCATCCCCTGTGCTCAGCAATCTAAAGCAAGCCAAAGAGGAATCGCGGACGATTGCTGCGCCTCGGAGGTATACTGCGCGAAGCAGCTCTTGGTCGGCTGCCGGTTTCTCGCTGTCTTTTGGACGCGGACCGAAGCCACGCTCGGTACCCTCGAAGGGCCCCGAGCAGGGCTCCTTTGACCAGCGCTAATCGCCGCGGCGACACGCCCCGGCGGCTTGGCGCTTCCTTGAACAGCCCCTCGCAGACACTGCCAGGGCGTCTTCACGGACAACCCAACCGGCGCGAGCTGTGCGCAAAGGAGGGCCGATGCCTGACGCCCGATGGAACGATCCGCGCGAGTATGACGACCTGGATCGCGGCGATGGCCGTCCCCGCGTCTACGGGGAGCGGGACCGAGACGATCACGACCCGCGCGACTCTTTGATGGAGGACCTCGACCTGCCGCGCGGCGATGAGCGCGAGCTCGTTGTCGACCGCGACCGCGTGTACGAGCTGAACGGCGAGGACAGCCGCGCGCTGGCCGCCGTCGGCACGTTCCGAGTCGTACTCGAACAGGACCTCGGCACAGACCACGATACCGTTCGTCACCTCCGAGATGAGGGCCTCGTCGAGACCATTGACCTTAGCGGGCACGAACGCGGCCTGACGCTCACAAACGAGGGACGCGATCTGCTCGACTCTCACAGACTGGAGCGCGACAGCGGCGCCGCACAGGCGTTCCACGCCGGCGTCAG
>DASUXT010000095.1:0-7155 GCA_036377775.1 Gemmatimonadaceae bacterium
CCCGCCGGGTTGCCCCATTCGGCCATCTCGGGATCACCGCGTGTGTGCCACTCCCCCGAGCTTCTCGCAGCTTACCACGGCCTTCCTCGCCTCCGTGTGCCCAGGCATCCCCCACATGCCTTCCTTCGCTTGACTACATAATGCTGTAGCAAGCAGATCTACGCGCATTGCCTTGCAATCTACCTTACCAATCTCCACGCACCCTCTCGCGACCCGCCGGCTTGACGCCATTGGCTCGTCCGAGTGCACCTGAAGCTCGGCAAAGATTCCATTTCCCACGAATCGATCGCCGGCCAAAGACCAGACCGACGACCCATCCTCTTTCCTTCACTTTTCAATCAGCAGTCCGCGATGAAACTCTCGCGGCGAGCCTTGCATTGTAAACACGCAATGGGATTGCGGCAAGTGCCGAACCGCATCAACTCATCACGTCGCCTTCACTCGCCTCGAACACTCGCGCGCTCGAACGCTGGATCAGCGAAGGGTCCGCAAATTACCCAATTTCTTCGCTGAATTCAAGGGGAGCATCATGCGCGCATATCGTGTGCGACCCCGTCGCGCACGCGCCGTTAGCATTGATGCATGCACAGCGCAATCGTCTCAAGCCGCGGCGCTCGCCGGTGGGACGCGGGCCATCCGTGGATCTACCGCAGCGACGTCATCCAGCGCCCCGACGTGGAGGCGGGCGCCGTCGCTGTCTCCGATCAGCGCGGCAAGCCGATCGGAACGGCGCTCTGGAGCCCGCGCTCGGAGATCTCACTGCGCCTCCTCGACCGGGATGCGGACGCGAGGATCGACGCAGCGTGGTGGCGAAGGCGCCTCGAGCACGTACTCGCCCGACGCGCCGGACTGGACCTGGAGGCGAACGCATACCGGCTCGTGCACGGTGAGGGCGATGGAATCCCGTCGCTCGTCGTGGACCGCTACGACCGGTGGCTCGTCGTCCAGCTGATGAGCGCCGGGCTGGAGCACTTCCGCGGCGAGATCGTCAGTGCGCTGCGCGAGATTGCGCGTCCCGCAGGGATCCTGGCGCGCAACGACGTGTCACTGCGCGTCAAGGAAGGGCTCGGCACCGACGTGGAGCTGCTCGACGGCTCCGTGCCCGATGAGATCGAAGTGCAGGAACAGGGCGTTCGCTACCTCGCCGCGCCGTGGCGCGGGCAGAAGACGGGCGCGTTCCTGGACCAGCGCGAGAATCGCGCGCTCGTGGGACGAGTGGCGTTCGGGCGAGCGCTCGACTGCTTCAGCTATCACGGCTCCTTCGCCCTCCACCTCGCCCGCCGCGCCGAGCATGTCACGTCGCTCGACGCGTCGGCGCACGCACTCACGCGGGCGGAGGAGAATTTCCGCCGCAACGGGCTCGACAACGGCACCTTCATCGAGGCCAACGCCTTCGAGTACCTGAAGGCAAGCGAGCGCGAGCGGCTGCGGTTCGACACGATCGTCCTCGATCCGCCCGCGTTCGCGAAGTCGAAGCCCGCACTCGCCGCAGGCCTGCGTGGCTACAAGGAGATCAACCTGCGCGCGATGCGACTGCTGTCGCCCGGTGGCCTGCTCTTCACTGCCAGCTGCTCGTTTCACCTCACCAAGCCACTCTTCCTCGAGATGCTGCAGGCAGCCGCAGCCGACAGCGGGCGACGCATGGTCCTGCGCGAGCTCCGCGGACAGCCGCTGGATCACCCCGAAGTGCTGACCATCCCCGAGACCGGTTACATCAAGGGAGCGCTGCTGCAGGCAGGGGACTGAGTGATGGGGAGCAGGGGGAATCGCCCTTCCCCATCTCCCCTTCCCTCCATCTCCTCTCCTCATTCATCCTGACAGTGCGGACAGAAGTAAGTGCTCCGGCCTGCCTGAACGATGCGCTCGATAGGAGTACGGCAGCGGCGACAGGGTTTGCCCTCTCGATCGTACACGTCGAGCTTCACGCGGTCGGCGGACGTGTAGCGGGAGCCGGTAGCGCGCTCGATCACGGCAGCGATCGCCGCGCGCAGCTTCTTCACCCGCGCCGGCGCGAGCTCGCGCGCGGGGAGGCGCGGATCGATGCGGGCCCGCCAGAGTGACTCGGCGGCGTAGATGTTCCCGAGCCCGGCCACGAGCTTCTGGTCGAGCAAAGCCGGCTTGATGGGTCCGCGCCTGCCGGCGAGCGCGTCGCCGAGTTGCTCGGCCGTCCAAGTGGGATCCGCGGCGTCGGGGCCGAGTCCGAGCGCCAGATCGGTTCCAGCCGGGTGGACATCGATCGTGGCGAGCGCACGAGAGTCCACGAGGACGAGACGCGAGCCATCGGTGAAGTCGAGCACGGCACGCGCGAACTTCGGCAGGGGGGCGTCGACGGCAGTGCTCTCCCAGTCGCCGTTCAGGCGAAAGTGAACGTGCAGCACGCGACCGTCATCCAGGTGGAGCAGCTGGTGCTTGCCGCGCCGCTCGACGCGCACGATACGCGCCCCACGGAGCGAGCGGCACACCCGCGGGCTCACCCGACGGCGGAACGACGGATGGAGAAGCTGCAGCCGGGCAATCTCGCGGCCCAGCGCCCTGCGACGCAGTTCGTCGACTGCCGCCTGAACTTCGGGCAACTCGGGCATGCTTTCTCTCTCCGGGCGTTGACATCGTTCGCGCGTTGGACACAAACTGCGCCGATGCACACGCCAACTCAATCCGACGCGACGCTTCCGGACGTCTCGGCGAACCGGTCGGCTGGGGTGCGTCGCGCATTGATGGTCGTGCTGCTCCTCAACGCCGCGTCGGCGGCGCTGAAGGTCGCCGTCGGCGCGCGCACCGGCGCACTCACGGTGCTCGGCGCGGCGCTGGAGTCCACGCTCGACATGCTGAGCAACGGAGTGGCGATCGCGGCGATCTCCATCGCAGCGCGTGAGCCGGACGAGGACCATCCGTACGGTCACGAGAAGTTCGAGACGCTCGGCACCCTGGCGATCGTCGGCTTCCTCTCCATTACCTGCTTCGAGCTGATCCGCCGCAGCATCGGCGAGCTCTCCGGCGAGGCAGTGCCGCCACTGGCGCGCTCACTCGACGCCGTCCTGCTGCTGCTCTCGCTCGCGGTCAACGTGTTCGTGGTGCGTTACGAGCAGTCTCGCGGCAGGCGCTATCGCAGCGCGCTGCTCATGGCCGACGCGTCACACACGTCGAGCGACATCCTGGTGACGGCGCTGGCACTGGCGTCGCTGCTCCTGTCGCACCTCGGATATCCGCGCGCAGACGCGCTGCTCGGCATCGTGGTCGCGATGCTGATCGCGTGGAGCGGCTACCAGATCCTTCGCGATTCCATTCCCGTGCTGGTGGATGCGCGGGGCGTGGAGGCGTCGCAGCTCATGGCGATCGCCCGCGCCGTTCCCGGCGTGGAGGGGGTCCGCACGGTGCGGTCGCGACGAACGTCCTCCGGGCACCTGTTCGTGGAGCTGACGATCCTGGTGCGGGGACACACGAGCGTGTCGCTGGCGCACGACCTCACCGACGAGGTGGAAGCGGCGATCGGCCGCGAGCTCGGCGGCGCCGAGGCCATCGTGCACGTGGAGCCGGTGTGAAGGAGTGACCGCGCGCGAGGAGCGGACTTGCGCGCGGCTCGGGGAATCCTAGCTTACGCTCGTCTTCCTCCCCACCTTGCATGGCGCAGCGCCCGTCCCGATCGCTCAAGCACGAGTACGAACTCTTCGTCGAGCGAGAGATCGAGAACTACAAGGAATCGGTGCCGCGCAGCGTACTGCTCTCCATCGGAGACGACGCGGTGCGGGCGCTCGCCGAGCAGCAGCAGTTCGCGCTGACCGAGCTCCTGCTCGTCGACGAGGTGGACAAGATCATCTTCAAGCGGCTGCGCCTGCCGGCCTACACCACGTGGCGGAAGCGGCGCATTCGCCTGCTCGAGGAGATGCGTCGTCCCGAACACTGGGGGCTGCGCGCGGACGACATCGTGGTGCGCGCGGCACAATCGGTGAGCGCGTCGTCACGCGTGCTGGTCGCCGGCACGCAGGTGGAGACGCCGGCGTTGTACCTCGCCGCCAATGGGTGCGACGTGACGGCGCTGGCCGACCACGACGTGGTGCAGCGCGTCCTCGATGCCGCCGAGGAAGTCGGGCTCGCCGAGCGCGTGCACGCGAGCGCGATGGCGCTGGACTCGTTCACGCCGCAACACACGCTGACGGCGGTGATCTACTCGCCCGCCGCCTTTGCCGGGTTGAGTGCCGCGGAGCGGGCGCGCGTGATCCAGGTGCTGCAGAGCGCCACGGTGGATGGCGGCGTCCACCTGGTGCAGACGATCGCTCGGGGCAAGCGGACGCCGGTGTCACTCGACGAGCTGCAGCGTCGCTATCGCGGCTGGGACGTGACGGTCGAGGAGGGCGCTCCCGACACGTTCCTCGCCCGGAAGCTTGCCTGATTGCGGGGGCCTGACCGCGTGTTGAAACGACACGACCGATGGCCCTCCGGCACGTGTCAGACCGACACAAATCGGTAGGGAGCGATCTAACCCATTCCGTGCAAGTTGTTACGCCGCTGGAACTTGCATTTCGCCGCCGCGCTGGCCCCAGAGGTGCTTTGGAGAGTGACGCCCCCGACCGTTCCGGGGGCATTTCTCTTTCGCAGGCACTACCATAATGAAGAAGGCCGAACTTCCGCCGATCGACGAGCCAGTCGGCATCGTGATTTCGCGCGGCTCGGAGCCGGAGAAGGCACCGCGCTTCAGCGCGTATGAATGGTCGCCGGGCCCGGACGACGAGCTCGAGCCCGAGCTGCAGCCCGCCTGACCCGGAATAACCACAGTAGCGATGAAGCGCCGCGGCAGTGCCGCGGCGCTTCGCGTTTTCCTGGGCTCGGTACGCGCCTTGCCCCCGTGGCGCCCGTGAACCGTACGACAGCCTGGGACACGGAGCGAGACCAGCTCCTCGGCCGACGGATCTCGGACCTCGGGTTGGCGATCGCCGGCTCGCGCGTCGAGCGCCTGGTGACGCGCCTGCATGCGGAGCTCGGGGACCGCGGCATCGCATTTCGTCCGACGGTATACCTGAGCGACCAGTGGGGATGTCCGGACGACACGCCGCTGATCGGCGTCCCCTTCTACCTGGCGGACGAGCGGCTGGAACGGATCGAGGCCGAGCATGCGGGCGCAGTGGAGAGCGATGAAGAGGCCATGCGCTACCTCCGCCACGAAGCGGGGCACGCGCTCAACTACGCGTTCCGACTGTACGCGCGCAAGGAATTCGTGACGGTGTTCGGCGACTACGGACGGCCGTATGACGAGCATTATCGAGCCGATCCACTGTCGCGCGACCACGTTCGGCACATCCTTGGCTGGTACGCGCAGAAGCATCCGGACGAGGATTTCGCGGAGACCTTTGCCGTGTGGCTCACCCCAGAAGCGGATTGGCGCTCGGAGTACGCCGGCTGGGGTGCGCTGCGAAAGCTGGAGTGGGTGGACGCGGTGATGCGCGAGGTGGCTGCGCTGGCACCGGCGGCGCCGCCGATCACGGAGGATGACCTGCCGGTGGACGCCATGCACTGGACGGTGGGGGAGCATTACGCCGGCGACGAGCGGTTGCCGATCGGCGATGCGCGCCAGTTCGACGCCGACCTGCGGCGGGTCTTCGCGAGCGGTGCCGATTCGCCGGCGGGGGAGGAGGCAGCCAGCTTCCTGCAACGACACGAGGGAGAGCTGGTGGCGCGCATCAGCTACTGGGCCGGTGTTGGTCCGACGGTGGTGCGCTCGCTGGTGCGAGCGCTGGCTGACCGCGCCGCGGTGCTGCGACTGCGCGTGGCGGGGCTCGACGCAGCGACGCTGATCGAGCTGACGGCCTTCGGGACCACGGTAGCGATGCACTGGCGCTACCAGCACGTGCGTCCGGTCGCGCAGCGCGGAGGCGTGCAGTGAAGATCGTCCTGCTGCACGGCGCGGATGCGGCTGAGCCTCCGGAAGATCCGGTGCTGGGGCAGATCGAATCGGCGCTGCAGCAGCTCGGGCATTCGGTGGAGCGGGTGCCCGTCGGTGGTGACGTCGAGCGCGTGGTCGGCATGCTGCGCGCCGCCGCACCGGAGCTCGTGTTCAACCTCGCCGAATCATTCGACGGCAAGAGCGCGCTGGAGTCGAACGTCGCCGCACTCCTGAACCTGCTCGACCTGCGCTACACGGGATCGAGTCCGGCTGGTCTGCTCATGGCGGGGGACAAGAGCCTGACGAAGCAGGTACTCGGCTTCCAGCAGATCCGCACGCCGGAGTTCGCAACGCTGTACCGCGGCGCGCTGGATCACGTGGGCGACCTGCGGTTCCCGCTGATCGTGAAGCCGCCGCAGGAAGACGCGTCGCTCGGCATCACCTCGAAGAGCGTCGTGCGGGACGTGCGCGAGCTGCTGGCAACGATGGATGCGTTGCAGCGGGAGTTCCAGTCGCCGGTGCTGGTGGAGGAATTCGTGGAGGGGCGCGAGTTCTACGTCGGGGTGCTGGGGAACGTGTCGCCACAGGCGTTCCCGCTGATGGAGCTCGACTTCAGCGCCTTCCCGAAGGACCGGCCGCGCATCGCCAGCTACGAGGCGAAGTGGGGTGAAGGAGGGACCGGTGCCGAATCCGAATCGGGCGCGGAGTTCACGGGGACGAAGTCGGTCTTCCCGAACGACCTGCCGGCCGAGCTCGTGGCGCGCGTGCAGGCGGTGGCCGTGCAGGCGTTCGGCGCGTTGCGGCTGCGGGACTACGGGCGGGTGGACCTCCGCGTCACGGCGAAGGAGGAGATCCACGTGATCGAGGTGAACCCGAACTGCTACCTGGAGCGACAGGGTGAGTTCGCGCGGGCGGCGGCGGCGGCGGGACTGACGCACGAGGAGCTGGTGGGACGGATCGTGGAGCTGGCGCAGGCGCGCTATGCGCGGTGACAGGAGAGGGGGAGAAGGAGCGAAGGGTTTAAACGAAAGAAGCCGGCGCAGAGCACCGGCTTCTCCGTATCCGACGAAGAACGTCTTACCGCGAGGACTTGCGGGCGGACTTCTTCGCGCCGCGCTTCGCCGTCTTCTTGCGCGCGCCGCCCTTCTTCGCACCGGCCTTCTTGGCCGACGACTTCTTGCGAGCGGATCCCTTCTTGGCGCTCTTACGCGCGCTCTTCTTTGCAGCCATGGTAATCTCTCCAGTCAAGGAGTGGAACGCTCGATCGAACCCCCGGTGGT
>DASUXT010000096.1:0-12181 GCA_036377775.1 Gemmatimonadaceae bacterium
GAGCGTCGCCGCGCGCGCTACGACTGCGCCAACTGTCACTACTAGCCCGCCCGAGGAAAGCCGCCACATGAGCAACGACACGGGGTCGCCGGGCGTCAAGCGACGCGACTTCCTGAAGGTCCTCGGTGCCGCCGGCGCCACCGTTGGTTCGGTGGGCTGCAGCTCCGAGAAGGTCGGAAACCTGATCCCCTATCTCGTCCATCCCGACGAAACGGTCTCCGGCGTCTCCACCTACTACGCTTCCACCTGCCGCGAGTGCTCCGCCGGCTGCGGCATCATCGCCGAGACGCGCGACGGTCGCACCACGAAGCTCGAGGGCAATCCGGAGCATCCGCTGAATCGCGGCGCGTTGTGCTCGCGCGGTCAGGCGGCGCTGCAGGGGCTCTACAACCCCGACCGTTTCCGTGGGCCGATGGTCAAGGAGAACGGCGCGTGGAAGGCGATCGAGTGGGACGCGGCGCTCACCCTCCTCGGCCAGAAGCTGGCCGCCGCACGGGGCGGTGCCGCGAACGCCGTGTTCCTCAATCAGCACGAGAGCGGCAGCTTCCCCGCCTTCCTCGATGCGTGGCTTGCCGGCTACGGCATGCGGCCGCACCTCAGCGTGGACTTCGAGGCGGACAGCGCGGCCATCGAAGCCAATCGCCGTACCTACGGGGTTGCGTGGCCTCGCCTCTCCTTCGCCGACGCGAAGCTCATCGTCTCGTTCGGCGCTGACTTCCTCGAGACCTGGGGCCTCTCGGTTCCGCAGCAGCTCGACTTCGCCGACGCGCGCGCGAAGCTCGCCGGCGCGCCGCGCTTCGTCTACATCGGCCCCCGTCGATCGCTCACGGGCTTGAACGCCGACCAATGGATCGCGTGCAAGCCGGGCAGCGAGCTCGCGATCGCCAACGCGCTCGCCGGCCGGACCTCCATCGCCGACGCGGCGCAGCAGAGTGGCGTCTCGGCTGCCGTCCTGCAGCGCCTGCAGCAGGAGCTGACGTCGGCGAAGCCCGTGCTCGCCCTCGCCGGCACGCGCGGCGCCAACGCGCTGGACGTCGCGCTCGCCGTCGCCGCGCTGAACCAGGCCAATGGCGCGGTCGGTACCACGGTTCGCCCCGCCGAGCCGATGATGGGCTTCGAGGGGATCGCCCGCTTCGGCGAGGTGGCTGCTGCGGTGGAGCGGATGCGCGCTGGCGCGGTGCCGGTCGCCTTCGTTCGCGGCGCGAACCCCGCGTACAGCCTCCCGGCGAGCGCGCGCTTCGCCGAGGCGTTCGCGAAGGTGCCGTTCAAGGTGAGCTTCTCGCTTTATCCGGACGAGACCACCGAGCTGTGCGACCTCGTGCTCCCCGACCTGCACTCGCTCGAGTCGTGGGGCGACGCGGAAGCAGGACGCGGGCTCGTCTCGCTTCAGCAGCCGGCGATGGACCCCGTGTTCGCCGGCACGCGCGCCACGGCCGATGTCCTCATGCAGGTCGCGTTGAAGGATCCGGCGAACGCCGCGCGCTACCCGCAGAAGGAGTACCGCAGCTGGCTCATCCAGCGATTCCCCGGCGGGATGAGCGCATTCACGCAGGCGCTCGTGAAGGGCGTCGGTCCGGGCGCCGTCGCGCCGCGTATCGCGGCCGTGGCTCCTGTCACTACGCTGGCTGCCGCGCCACCGATCGACAGCACGAAGGGCGACTTCTATCTCGTCGTGTATCCGTCGCCGGTGCTCGGTGATGGACGCGGGGCGAACAAGCCCTGGCTGCAGGAGCTGCCCGATCCGGTGAGCAAGGTGCTCTGGAGCTCGTGGGTCGAGCTGCATCCCGAGACCGCCCAACGGCTCGGCATCGATCGCGGCGACATCGTCGAGGTGAGCACCGCCGCGGGCAAGGTGCGCGCGCCAGCCTATCTCTATCTCGGCATTCGTCCCGACACCGTCGCCATCGCTCTGGGGCAGGGGCACGGGTCGGTCGCGAAGCTCGACCAGTTCGATCCCAAGCATACCGATCCGAAGGTGGTGCAGTGGGGCTATGGTCGTTACGCGCGCAACATCGGCGCGCGCGCCCAGGATCTGCTCGGCATCGCTGGTGACGCTGCTGGTGGGCTCGCGCTCGTCAGCACGCGCGCGTCGATCTCGAAGACGGGAGACAGCGAGCAGCTGATCTCCACTGAAGGATCCGCACGCCAGCACGGGCGCGGCATCGCCCAGGCGATTCCGGTGTCGGAGCTCGGGCATTCGCCGCGCGGCGACGAGAACGGCGTCGCGGCGGTGGCGGCCGAGGGTGAGTCGCACGGTCGCGACGAGCATGCACAGCCGGGTGGCGTTCCGCTCATGCCGGGAGCGCAGCCGTCGGAGATCCCGGAGCAGGAGCACGAGAAGATCCCCGGTGCTCCGCCGACGGTGTTCCTGCCCGGCCTCCGCTCGCCCGTGGCCGCCGATGCGCAGGGCGAGCTCGGCTCCCCGAGCAGCAAGGACCAGGGAAAGCTGAAGGGGATGTACTCGCCCAACCACTGGTCCGGCATGGAGCAGCGGCGCTGGGCGATGACCATCGACCTCTCGCGCTGCACCGGCTGCTCGGCGTGCGTCACGGCGTGCTACGCCGAGAACAACATCCCGACGGTGGGCGCCCCCTGGCAGAACGCCACCATCTGGGCGGACCAGAAGGCGGGGTTCAACATCGTGCGTGGCCGCGAGATGAACTGGATTCGTCTCGAGCGCTACTTCGAGGGTGCGCCGGACGCGAAGTTCACCGAGGACTTCGAGGCGCGCTTCGTCCCGATGCTCTGCCAGCATTGCGGTAACGCGCCCTGCGAGCCCGTGTGCCCGGTGTACGCTACCTACCACGCGCCGGACGGCCTCAACGTGCAGGTCTACAACCGCTGCGTGGGTACGCGGTACTGCAGCAACAACTGCCCGTACAAGGTCCGCTACTTCAACTGGTTCGGCTACGGCGAGCCCGATCGCAAGCAGTATGCGTTCCCGTCGCCGCTGGACTGGCAGCTCAACCCGGATGTCACGGTGCGCACGAAGGGCGTGATGGAGAAGTGCTCCTTCTGCGTGCAGCGCATCCGCGAATCCGAAACGCGCGCCAAGGTGGAAGGACGCGCTGTGGCGCCGGACGAGTTCACGACGGCGTGCGCGCAGGCCTGTCCGTCGCGCGCCATCGTGTTCGGGGACGCCGCCGATGCCGAATGGACGGTCAGCAAGCAGGTCGGCGACCGGCGAGGCTACCACGTGTTCGATGAGCTCAACACCTACACCGCGGTGGTCTACTTGAAGAAGGTCAACCATCCGGAGCCGGCCGCGCCGGCCCAGGCGTAAGGGGAGGCGCGACGATGGCTACTCTGGTTCAACCGCGTCCGGGCGACGACGTGCCACGCCCGAACCTTCCGTCGGCGAGCAACCGGCTTCCGGCGATTGCCGATTACGAGCAGGTCGACCGCGACATCATCGCCACGCTCGGCCCGACGCTGGGCTGGTTCGCCGCCCTCGGCGTCGCGATCGTCTGCCTGCTGATCGGTGCATCGGCCTGGACCTATCAGATCTACGAAGGCCTCGGCGCCGCGGGCTACCACCCGCCGGTGATGTGGGGCGTCTACATCGTCACCTTCGTGTTCTGGGTCGGTATCGGTCACGCCGGGACGCTGATCTCCGCCATTCTCTACCTGTTCCGCGCCGGCTTCCGCACCACGATCTATCGCGTGTCGGAGGCGATGACGGTCTTCGCCGTCATGACGGCGGGGCTGTTCCCGATCCTGCACCTCGGGCGGCCGTGGAAGTTCTTCTACCTGATCCCGTACCCGAACTGGCGGCTCATCTGGCCGAATCCCAAGAGCCCGCTGGTGTGGGACGTGTTCGCCATCCTCACGTACCTCACCGTGTCGGCCACGTTCTTCTACGTGGGCCTCATTCCCGACATCGCGGTGCTGCGCGACCAGGAGACCAACCCGGTCCGGAAGCGGATCTACGCCATGCTCTCGCTCGGCTGGCGCAACTCCGAGCACGAGTGGCGGCACTTCACCCGCGCGTACCTCTTCCTCGCCGCGTTCGCCACGCCGCTCGTGCTGTCGGTGCACTCGGTCGTGTCGTTCGACTTCGCCATGGCGCTCACGCCGGGCTGGCACGCCACGGTGTTCCCGCCGTACTTCGTGGCCGGCGCCATCTTCTCCGGCATCGGGATGGTGTTCACCATCTGCATCCCGCTGCGGAAGGTGTTCAAGCTCGAGCACATCATCACCCTGAACGACCTCGACGCGGCGGCCAAGCTCTGCCTCTTCACCTCCATGGTCGTCGGCCTGGCCTATCTCTCCGAGTTCCAGGTGGCCTGGATGTCGGGGAACCAGTTCGAGCAGGAGTATTTCTGGAACCGCGTCTTCGGCCAGTGGGCATGGGCCGCGTGGATCATGCTCATCTGCAACTGCGTGCTCCCGCTGTCGCTCTTCTCGCAGAAGCTGCGGCGCAACACGACGTGGCTGTTCCTCATCTCGATCACGATCAACATCGGCATGTGGTTCGAGCGCTTCGTGATCGTGGTGCCGTCGCTGTCGCACGAGTTCGAGCCCTGGCAGTGGGGCGGCTACGCCCCCACCTGGGTGGACTACTCCATCCTGCTCGGCTCCTTCGGCTGGTTCTTCATGTGGTTCCTGCTGTTCATCAAGCAGCTGCCGGTGATGGCGATCGCCGAGGTCAAGGAGATCGTGCCGCCGCGCATGCGGCGGCCCGCTGATCACTCGCACGACCTCGACGTCGGCTACCCCGATTCGGCGATTGTCCTGGAGGATCGACTCTGATGCAGGGTGTCCTCGGTGCCTTCCGCGAGATCGACGCGACCTGTGACGCGATCGCGGAGCTGCGCAAGAAGAACTTCAGCGAGATCACGGTGTTCACCCCGACGCCGCGCCACGAGTTCGAGCATGCGCTCGAGCCGCCGCACAGCAAGGTGCGCATGTTCACGCTCATCGGCGGCCTCGCCGGGCTCACCTTCGGCTACTGGATCCCGATCTGGATCTCCGACTACTGGCCCATCGTCGTCGGCGGCAAGCCGGTGGCGAGCTGGGTGCCGTACACCATCATCGGCTTCGAGCTGATGGTGCTCATCGGTTCGCTCTCCACCGTGTTCGGCATGTTCGCCCTCGCGCGCATCCCGCGCCTCACCATGACCGTCGGTTACGATCCCCGCTTCAGCCATGGCGACTACGGCATCTGGGTCGTGGCGCCCCCCGACCGCGCTGCCGAGGCAGCCGACCTGCTGCGCCAGTATGGCGCCGTCGAGGTTCGCAATGAGCGCTAAGCCCATGCGGACGGCTCGCCGCTACGGCGCGCTCTCCCTCGTCCTCGCGCTCGGCGCCTGCTCCTGGTTCACCGACTTCAAGGAGCAGCCCAAGTTCGACCCGTGGGAGTCCACGAGCGACACCATCCCGATGCGCGGGAACCCCCAGTACTCGGTGTCGGTGTACGGCTCCGCTGCACCGGGATACGCGGTGTCCCGTCAGCGGCTCCCCGGGACCATCGACTCGATGTCGGCGATTCCGAACCCGGTTCCGGCCGATGCGCGGTCGCTGGACAACGGGCACAAGTACTACTCGATCAACTGCGCCGTCTGTCACGGCGACCTCGGACATGGCGATGGACCGGCCACGAAGTACGGGATGCCCGGTCTCAACATCGCGGGCCCAGGCGCGGCGGCGATCGGCTATACCGACGGCTACATCTGGGGAATGATCCGCAACGGACGCGGCATGATGCCCACCTACGATCGCATCGAGGAACTCGATCGGTGGGACGTGGTGAACTACATCCGCGGACTGCAGGGCAGGTACAAGGTGGCCACTGGCCCCGTCGGCCTGCCGGGCGAGACGGGTGACAAGGTGCCAGGCCCCTCGCAGATGGGACCCACGCGTCCGTCGCCGTACTATCATCACGCCGGCTCGCAGGCCGGCGCCGGGATTCCGGCCGTGCCCGGCGGCCCGACGTCGCCGCCGCCGCTCTCCGATTCGACGTCCACCACCCCGACGGGTGGCGCGCGACACATCCCCACCACCACGACGCCGAAGACGGGAGGCGAGCGGTGAGCGATCACGCTACTCACACGCCGACGCGCGAGGAAGTCGTCGCCACGTACAGCAAGCCGATGCCCGGCACGATGGGCCTCGCGACGCTGGCGCTCGCGGCCATCGGCCTCATCGTATTCATCATCGGGCTGTTCGTCGCGCCGGATCGCGTCTGGCGCGCCTACCACGTGAACTGGCTCTTCTTCGCGTCGCTCTCCTCCGCGGGCGTCGTCTTCGTTGCCGTGCAGCGGATCACCACCGCGCGCTGGTCGCGGGCGATCATCCGCTTCATGGAAGGCTACGTCGCCTTCCTGCCAGTCGCGTTCGTCCTGCTCCTCCTGACCGTCTTCGCCGGGAAGGGCCACATCTTCCCGTGGACGCATGAGCGTCCGCCCGTCAGCGAGAAGGTGCTGTACTACAACGGCGCCTTTCTCACCACGCGCGTCCTGATCGCGTTCGGCCTGCTGACGCTCCTGTCGCTCTGGTACATCTACTCGTCGGTGCGGCTCGACGTGGGACTCCTGCCCGAAGCGGGGGCAAACTGGGCGCGCGGGCTGCGCGAGCGGATGCGCACGGGTTTCCGCGACGAGCGTCGCGAGATCCACAGCACGCACTCGCTGCAGGGCAAGCTCGCGGTGTTCCTCGTCATCCTGTTCGGCTACGGCTGGTCGATCATGGCGTTCGACCTGTCGATGGGCATGTCGCTGCACTTCCAGAGCACGCTGTACGGCTGGTGGTTCTTCATGGGCGGGTGGCTCACGGCCCTGACGCTGTTCACCCTGCTCACGCTCGCGTGGCGTCGCTTCCTCGGCGCGGAAGCCATCATCAACGACATCCACTTCCACGACCTCGGCAAGCTCTGCTTCGCATTCACCGCGTTCTGGGGCTATCTCACCTTCGGCCAGTACCTCGTGATCTGGTACGGCAACATGCCGGAGGAGACGCACTGGGCGCGCATCCGCCTCATCGCGCCCTGGGCGGTGACGACGGTGACCGCCGTGGTTGCGGTCTTCTTCGCCCCCTTCTTCGGCCTGCTCTCCAAGGCGGCCAAGCTCTTCAAGCCGACGCTGGTGCTGTTCACGGTCATCAGCTTCGTCGGCATGTGGCTGGTGCGCTACCTCGAGGTCTATCCGTCACTGTACGGCGAGGGCACCGGCCTTCCGCTCGGCCTGTGGGAGATCGGCGTCACGCTCGGCTACATCGGGCTGTGGGGCGCGTGCTACCTGGCGTTCATGAACGCCTTCCCGCGCGCACGCGTGACGCTGATGACCTCGCCGTATCGCGACGAAGTGCAGGTGCCGGTGGACCCCGAGACGATGGAGCCGCTGCCGGCGCACGAGTGAGCCTTTCGTGAACGGTGAACCGTATACCGTGAACCGTGAACCGTAAGAACGAACGGCACACCGAGCTGAGTCCGGTGTGCCGTTCTCGTTCACCGTTCACCGTTCACCGTTCACCGTTCACGGTTCACGGTTCACGGTTCACGGTTCACGGTTCACGGTTCACGGTTCACGGTTAACCGTTCATGCCCCGCCCAGCATCCTCCGCAGCGCGTCGTACGGCACCGCTCCCGTCTGCCTGGTCGCCTCCCGGCCGCTGCGGAACACGATCGACGTCGGAATGCCCCGGATCTGGAACTGCTGCGCCGTGCGGGGCGAGGCGTCCGTGTCCAGCTTGGCGATGAGGGCGGAGCCGACGGTGTCGCGGGCGAGACGGTCCACCGACGGGGCCATCATCTTACAGGGCCCGCACCAGTCGGCGTAGAAATCCACGAGGACGGGGACGTCGGTCCCGCTGATGACGCGCTGGAAGTTGGCGTCGGTGAGGTGCACCGGATGGTCGAGGGGGAGGGCGGTCCCGCAGGCGCCGCACTTCGGCCCATCGCTCGCCTTGCTCGAGCTGATGCGGTTCAGACGCCCGCAGGAAGGGCAGGGGATGGTCAGCTTGCTCTCCGTCGCCTGTGTCGTGCCCATGTCGCTTCTCCCTCGGCCGTAGTCCAGTTACCTTATGCGGTCTGCAATATTCGGGGCGTTAGCTCAGCTGGGAGAGCGCCTGCTTTGCAAGCAGGAGGTCATCGGTTCGATCCCGATACGCTCCATGATCGTGTGAAACGGGGCTCGAGGCCGGGGAGCGCACAAGCGCTTGCCGGCCTCTTCCGTTAAAGAACTATTACAATTCATCGGTCATCTTGTCCAATAGGACACTTTTTCCTACATTGGAGGTCCCTCCTCCCCGAGCCTGGCCTTGGGATCATCGTCGACAAGTCCGGACCGCCGCGATCCGCTGAGTCCGCCTGCTGCGCCGGCTGAGTCCGCGGAATCGTATCTCCGGGCAATCGCCCAGATTGCCGCCGCGCTCGCCACCGGTGACGCGCCGACCGAGGTGCTCGGTGGGGTGCTCGCTCGCATCGCCGACGCGGCGCGGGCGACGAGCTGCTCGCTCTGGCTGATGGACGAGCTCGAGCTCCGCTGCAAGGCGAAGGTGGGCGCGCCGCCGCCGTCGGCCGCCGTGGTCCGGAGTCGGCTGGCCGCGACGGACGAGGTCCTGGAAGCGAACGAGCCGGTCGTCGTTCGGCTGGACGCAGCCAACCATCCTCTTGGCGCTCTCGTCGTCACGTGCGCCGCGGTGATCGACGTGAACGCGCGCGCGTTCCTGCACACGGTCGCCGACATCCTCGCGCCGGTGCTTCGCCAGTCGGCCTACGCGCAGCGCCTGGAGAGCGAAGTCATCGAGCGCACGAGGCAGATCGACCGCGAGCGCCGCGTCACCGAGCGCATCATCGACTCGCTCCCGGTCGGACTCTACGTCATCGACCGGGAGTACCGGATCTCCGTCTGGAACCGGAAGCGCGAGACGGGGATGCAGGGGGTGTCGCGCGAGGAGGCGATCGGACGCACCATCTTCGAGATCCTGCATCGCCAGCCGGCGAGCGTGCTGCGCAAGGAGTTCGACGAGGTCTTCGCCACCGGCCGCCTGCAGACCTTCCAGATGGAATCCACCGCGTCGGGCGAGCTGCGGACTTATCGGCTCTCGAAGATTCCGATGCGCCTGAACAACGGTCCCGTCACCCACGTCATCACCATCGGTGAGGACGTCACCGAGTGGCGCCAGGCGCAGGAGCGCTTCTCGCAGGCCGAGAAACTCGCCGCCATCGGTACCCTGGCGGCGGGGGTGATGCACGAGATCAACAACCCGCTCGCCACCATCGCCGCGTGCGCCGAGGGCCTCGAGCTCACCCACGAGGATGCGGCGCCCGACATCCTGGAGGGGCTGCGCCTCATCCAGAGCGAGGTGCAGCGCTGCAAGGGGATCGTCGACTCGCTGCTGGACTTCAGCCGCCCGAAGGCGAGCGACAAGGTCCTCGTCGACGTGAACGCCGCCATCGATCGCACGCTGTTCGTGCTGAAGCACCACACGCGCTTCAAGAAGCTGCAGGTCAAGACGGACCTCGATCGGTCCCTCGGCGCGGTGATTCACGCGAACGAGGAGCAGCTGGTGCAGGTCTTCATGGCGCTCCTGATCAACGCGATGGACGCCATGCACGAGCGTGGCACCGTGGAGCTCCGCACGCGTCCCGGCGACGACGGGAGCTCCGTCATCGCCGAGGTGCTCGATCAGGGCGAGGGGATCCGCCGCGCCGACATCCCGAAGTTGTTCGAACCCTTCTTCACCACCAAGGCGCCCGGTCGCGGCACCGGACTCGGTCTCTCGATCTGCTACGCGATCGTGGCCGAGCACGGCGGGCGCATCGAGGTGGACAGCACGCCCGGCGAGGGGAGCGTCTTCCGCATCGTGCTGCCCCGCGCCACCGACCCTGGAGACATGCAGTGACCGAAACGAAGATCAAGGTGCTCGTCGCCGAAGACGAAGCGCACCTCGGCCAGATTCTCTCGAACTTCCTCGTCGGCCGCGGCTACGCCGTCAACACGGTGACCGATGGCCGTGCGGCGCTCGACGCGCTCCGCGCCGAGTCGTTCGACGTGGCGCTGCTCGACATCGTGATGCCGGAGCTGGACGGCCTCGAGGTGCTCAAGCAGGTGCGCGCCGAGGTGGATCCGCCGGAGGTCATCATCATCACCGGCAACGGCACCATCGAGACCGCGATCAGCGCGATGAAGCTGGGTGCCTACGACTACATGTCGAAGCCGTACCGGATGGCGGAGATCGACGTGCTGGTGCGGCGCGCCTGGGAGAAGCGCCGCCTGGCGCGCGAGAACGTGCTGCTGCAGTCGCAGCTCCAGCGTGCCGGCGGCTCGAACGAGATCGACACCGAGTACGCGCCCCTGATCGCAGTGCTGGAGATGGTCGCGCGCGTGGCGCCGTCCGATTCGCCGGTGCTCATCACCGGCGAGTCCGGCACCGGGAAGGAGCTCGTCGCCCACATGCTGCATCGGCTGTCCGAGCGTTCAGGTCCGTTCGTGGACGTGAGCTGTGCTGCGCTGTCGGAGGGGCCGCTGGAGAGCGAGCTGTTCGGTCACGAGCGCGGCGCCTTTCCCGGTGCCGACGAGCGCAAGCTCGGCCTGATGGAGCTCGCGGCCGGTGGCTCGCTCTTCCTCGACGAGATCAGCGAGCTGTCACCGAAGCTGCAGGGCAAGCTGCTGCGCGCTCTGGAGCAGCGCAGCTTCTATCGGGTGGGCGGCACGCAGAAGGTGGAGGTGGACGTGCGCGTCATCGCCGCGACCAACCGCGATCTGGCCGACCGCGTGACCGAGGGCCTCTTCCGCGACGACCTGTACTATCGGGTCAACGCGATCGCGGTGGAGCTCCCCCCGCTTCGGGACCGCGTGGTGGACATCCCGCTGCTTGCGCGGCAGTTCCTCAGGCAGTTCGGGCGCGGGGCGGGCCTCTCGCTCTCCAATGATGCGATCGAGCTGCTCCAGAAATATCCGTGGCCGGGCAACGTGCGCGAGCTGAAGAACGTCATGGAGCGCGCCGCGCTCCTCGCGCAGGGGCCCCAGATCCGCGCCGCCGACCTGCCGCTGCAGCTCCCCGGCGTGCATCCGACGCCCGTGTCCTCACCCACAATCTCGCTCGAGGAGCTAGAGCGCCGGCACATCGAGACCGTCCTCCACAACACCAACTGGCACCAGGGGAAGGCCGCGACGGCGCTCGGCATCAGCTCGAAGACGCTGTACCGGAAGATCCGCGAGTACAACTTTCGCCGTCCCGGCGGCGAGGAGTAGCGCGCATGCGCATCCTCGTCATCGAGGACGATCCCACCGTCGGGCAGTACGTGAAGCGCGGCCTCGAGGAGCACCGCTGGGCGGTGGACCTCACCACCGACGGCGAGGAGGGGGAGCGCCGTGCGAGCTCCGAGGCGTATGACCTCGTGGTGCTCGACATGCGCCTGCCCGGAAAGAGCGGCATCGAGGTCCTGCACTCGCTGCGCGCGAAGGGGTTCGAGCGCCCGGTGCTCGTGCTGACCGCGCAGGACGCGGTGGATGCGAAAGTCAGCACCCTGCGCGCCGGCGCCGACGACTACGTCACGAAGCCGTTCGCCTTCGAGGAGCTGCTGGCGCGCGTCGAGGCGCTCGCGCGCCGGCCACGGGCGCTCGCGTCGCCGGTGCTGCACGTGGCGGATCTCGAGATCGACCAGGCAACGCGCGAGGTGCGCCGCGGCGGCGAGCGGATCGACCTCACCCCCAAGGAATACACGGTGCTGGAGTACCTGGCGCGCCACGCCGGACGCGTGATGAGCCGTACGCTGATCACCGAGTACGCGTGGGGCTATCACTTCGATCCCGGCACCAACATCGTGGACGTCGTGATCAACCACCTGCGCAAGAAGGTGGACGCGAAGCACGAGCGGAAGCTGATCACGACGGTGAGGGGCGTCGGCTACGTCGTGAAGGGGTAGGGCGGGAACGGCGCGGGAGCAGTATCTTCCCGCATGGCCTCCATCCGTGCCCGCCTGACGACGGGCTATGCGGTCGCGCTGGTGGGCACGCTGGCGGTGTTCGCGGGAGCGCTCTATGCCGCGCGGCGCGCCAACGTCTACCGCGAGATCGAGCGCTATCTCGGGCTCCAGGCGGAGCAGGCGCTCCGCATCGTGCGCGAGGCGCGCGACTCCGGCGAACCGCTCACCGTCGTGCGCGACTCGCTCATCGGCCCCACCGTCGCGCCGCGCCTCCGCACGATGCTCGAGGGCGTGCCCGAGTACGTCATCGTG
>DASUXT010000097.1:0-3419 GCA_036377775.1 Gemmatimonadaceae bacterium
CCAGTCGACCCACGTGATCTCGTTGTCCTGCGCGTAGGCGTTGTTGTTTCCCTGCTGCGTGCGTCCGAGCTCGTCGCCGTGCGAGATCATCGGCACGCCCTGCGAGAACATCAGCGTGGCGAGGAAGGTCCGGATGAGCCGGTAGCGCATGTCGAGGACCGCCGGATCGTCCGTGTCCCCTTCCACCCCCCAGTTGCGGCTGATGTTGTCGTTGTGGCCGTCCTGGTTGTTCTCCCCGTTCGCCTCGTTGTGCTTCTGCTCGTAGCTCACGAGGTCGCGCAGGGTGAATCCGTCGTGCGCCGTGACGAAGTTGATCGTCGCGTACACGCCGCGGTCGCTGTGGCTGAAGATGTCGCTCGAGCCGGCGATGCGGCTCGCCATCTCCGACACCTGCCCCGGCTCCCCCTTCCAGAACTTCCGCACCGTGTCGCGGTACTTCCCGTTCCACTCGCTCCACCGCACGGGGAAGTTCCCCACCTGGTAGCCACCGGGGCCCACGTCCCATGGCTCGGCGATCAGCTTCACGCGCGCCAGCGTGGGGTCCTGCTGCATGATGTCGAAGAACGCCGACAGCTTGTCCACGTCGTACAGCTCGCGCGCCAGCACGGGTGCGAGGTCGAAGCGGAAGCCGTCCACGTGCATCTCCGTCACCCAGTAGCGGAGCGAATCCATGATGAGCTGGATCGTCCGCGGGTGCTGCATGTTGAGCGAGTTTCCCGTGCCGGTGAAGTCGGTATAGAAGCGCGGGTTGTCGGGCTCGAGCCGGTAATAGGTGGTGTTGTCGATGCCGCGCAGCGACAGCGTGGGGCCCAGGTGATTCCCTTCGCCCGTGTGGTTGTACACGACGTCGAGGATCACCTCGAGCCCCGCGGCGTGCAGCGTCTTCACCATGGTCTTGAACTCGTAGACCTGGTTGCCGAAGCCGCGCGTGGCGTAGCGCACGTCGGGCGCGAAGTAGCCGATGGAGTTGTACCCCCAGTAGTTCGTCAGCCCGCGCTCGGCGAGGTGGCGGTCCACCACGAACTGGTGCACCGGCAGCAGCTCGAGCGCCGTGACGCCGAGTGCCTGGAAGTACTCGATCATCGCGTCGCTGCAGAGGCCGAGGTAGGTGCCGCGCAGCTCGGGGGGTACGTCGGGGTGCTGCTGCGTCATTCCCTTCACGTGGCACTCGTAGATCACCGTGCGGTTCCACGGCATGTGGATCGGGTGATCATCCTCCCACGTGAACGCCGA
Organism: Gemmatimonadaceae bacterium; assembly: GCA_036377775.1. Lineage (GTDB taxonomy): Bacteria > Gemmatimonadota > Gemmatimonadetes > Gemmatimonadales > Gemmatimonadaceae > AG11. Next base: position 1,234 of record DASUXT010000097.1, read on the forward strand.
GTCGATCACCACCGACTTCGGCACGCCGCCGGCGGAGTTGTCGGGATCGGGCTCGAGATCCTCCTTCGGCCCGCCGACCCTGTACGCGAACAGGTCGTTGCTCCACTTGATGGCGCCGGTGATCGCCTTGGCATACGGATCGATGAGCAGCTTCGCCGGGTTGAAGCGGAACCCCTTCTCCGGCTCGTACGGTCCGTGCACGCGGTAGCCGTAGTACTGGCCCGGCCGCGCATCGGGCAGGTAGCAGTGCCACACCTGGTCGGTGCGCTCGGTGAGCCTGATGGTCGCCGCCGCCTCGACGTCCTCCGGCTCGCGGAAGAGGCAGAGCTCCACTCCCGTGGCGTGCTCGGAGAAGAGGGCGAAGTTCACCCCGGTGCCATCCCACGTGGCGCCCAGTGGATAGGGGCGGCCGGGCCAGACGCGCAGGGTCATCGTGCGCCCTCGCCGCCGGCATCGGGGACATACACCGCCGCGCTCCAGGGCGCGAGGCGGATCGTTCGCGCGTGCGCGCCGGCGTCGCGCGTCGGCAACAGGCGCTTGGGCGCATCGTCGGCGGCGGACGTCAGCGCCGGGATGACATCGGTCGCCTCGCCGAGCCCTCCGTAGCCGGTGGCGTCGGTCGAGAGGCGAAGGCGCCAGGCGCCCGTCGCATCTTCCGGCACGGGGACGTCGCGCGGCTCGTCGCCCAGGTTGAACGCCTGGAAGACCATGCGCCGCGCGCGCACGGTGTCGAAAATGTCACCGGTGGGAGTCATGGTGCGAAGTACCGTGCACCACTCGTGCTCGCCGTTCACCAGGAGCTCGCTCTCCCCGGGCCGGAGCGCCGGCTCCTCCCGCCGCAGGGCGGCGAGATCGGTGTAGAGCCGCAGGAGCAACGCTCCCGGCTCGTGGGCGCGCTTGTCCCACTGCAGCCGGCTGCGCTGGAAGGTCTCCTCCGCCTGCGCATCCGGAGGGTCCCCATGGCGCTGGATCTCCGTGAACTCGCGCTTCCGCCCCTCGCGCACCGCCTCGATCAGCGCCGGATCGCCGTGATCGGTGAAGTAGGGGAAGGGCGCCGTCTCCCCGTATTCCTCGCCCATGAACAGCATCGGCACGTACGGGGAGAGGAGCACCAGCGCCGCGGCCAGCCGCAGCTTCTCCGGCGGCACGAGCACGGCGAGCCGCTCCGCTTCCGGGCGGTTGCCGATCTGGTCGTGGTTCTGGGCGCTGACGACGAACCGCTTGCGCGGCACGTCCGTCGCCGGCCGGCCGTGCGTGCGTCCCCGGAAACGTGAGTAGCGCCGCGCGTAGAAGAACGGCTCGCGGTACACGTCGGCGATCGTCGCCACGTCGCGGAAGTCGGCGTAGTAGCCGCTGCACTCGCCGGTGAGGGTGGCGTGAATCGTATGGTGCACGTCGTCGGCCCACTGCGCATCCAGCCCGTAACCGCCACGCTCGGGGGAGCGCACGAGCCGCGGGTCGTTCAGGTCGCTCTCGGCGAGGAGCTGCACCTTGCGACCGAGCTGCCGGCCAAGGTCGTGCACCGCGTCCGAGAGCTCCTCGAGGAAGGCCACCGCGCCGAAGTCGAAGATGCCGTGCACCGCGTCCAGGCGCAGCGCGTCCACGTGGTATTCGGCAATCCAGTGCAGCGCGTTGTCGAGCGCCCAGCGCCGCACCTCGTCGCTCCCGCGCCCGTCATAGTTGATCGCGCGCCCCCACGGCGTGCGGTACGCATCGGTGAAGTACGGGCCGAAGCGATCCAGGTAGTTCCCCTCGGGGCCCACATGGTTGTAGACCACGTCGAGCACCACGGCGATGCCGAGCGCATGTGCCGCACGCACGAAGCGACGGAAGCCCTCCGGCCCGCCGTACGAGTGCTGCGGGGCGTAGAGGTGCACGCCGTCGTAGCCCCAGTTCCTGCGGCCGGGGAAGGACGCAATCGGCATCACCTCCACCGCCGTCACCCCCATGGCGAGCAGCTCGGGAAGCCGCGCCGCCGCGGCGTCGAACGTTCCCTCCGGGGTGAACGTCCCGACGTGCAGCTCGTACACCAGGAAGTCGGCGAGCGCGAGGCCGGGCCAGTGCGCATCGTCCCACGCGAAGGCGCGCGGGTTCACGACCTGCGAGAGCCCGTGCACGCCGTCGGGCTGCGCGCGACTCGCCGGATCGGGGAGCGGATCGCCGTCGTCGAGGCGATAACCGTAGCG
>DASUXT010000098.1:0-18722 GCA_036377775.1 Gemmatimonadaceae bacterium
CTTCGTCGAGTCGAGATTGGTCGGCGTGTACATCAGGCCGTACAGATCCGTCCTGCCATCGCGCGCCTTGACGATGATCGGCATCGGCGGCTTCCAGCCGGTGGCGACGAGCTTCGATGCGTCGGCCTTCTCGAGCGTGGCGATCAGCTTGCCCGCCGCGTCACGCAGCACGGTGACCTGCGGCGTGGTGGGGGTGGAGTACGTGTCGACGAACCAGCGGCCCGACGGCGACATCGTGATGTCGTGGTCGGCGTTCTCCGGCGTGAGCGACGCGAAGCCCTTGCCGTCCATGCCGATGCGATAGAGTCCGCGGAAGTACGGATCGCGGCCGGCGGTGAGGCCGACGCCGGTGAACCAGAGCGTGCGCGTCTTCGGATCGACGTTGAGGAGCTGGACGACGTTGCCCTGCGCCGTGGTGATCTTCGACTTCAGCCTGCCGGTGGTGAGGTCGTAGAGGAACAGCTGGCCCCAGTTGTCGCGCTCGGAGAACCAGATCACCTCGTTCGACGCCGGCAGCGCGACCCAGTTCGCCTTCCCGTTGCCGGACTCGTACTGCGTGGCCACAGTCTCCTCGAACACGTCGCGCACCTCGCCGGTGGCGGCATCGGCAACGCGGAAGACCTCCTTCTTGTGGTCGCGCGAGGTGGAGACGAAGGCGACGTGCGAGCCGTCGGGGTACCACTGCACGTCGGTCCAGTCACCTCCGCGGCAGGAGATATCGTCGCACAGCGTGGAGCGGTGCTGGTCGGCGGGCATCCTGAAGCGCACGACGTTCCCGTTATCGACGTCGATGACGACGCGCTGGATGGTGGTGATGATGCTGTCACCGGGCAGCGGGTACGGCCACGCCTGCAGCTCCGGGTGCCCGACGGCGGTGCTGACGAGGTACATGTTGCCGACGCCGCGCTCGTCCTGCTGGAAGGTCGCGATCTTCCTCGAGTCCGGCGACCAGACGAGGATGGGACGATCGCTGTGCGTCCAGCCGGCGTTGTCGGTGGCATAGCCGAAGCGCTCGACGCCATCGCGCGTGAGCTGCTTCTCGGTACCGGTGGCGAGGTCGCGCACCCAGAGATTGTAGTCGCGGATGAACGCGGCGCGCTTGCCGTCGGGGGAAACGTTCACCGGCGGCGCGCCGTTGCGCGAGTCGGGGGCGCGCATCTCCTCGTGGACGTCCATCGCCTCGCCGCAGCGCCCCGTCTCCTGGTTGCAGTCGAAGGTGCGCCGGCCGACCCGGACGCGAATGAGCCCGCTCGGCGTGTACTCGAAGGTCGTGAACGGCAGCGCGGTGGCCTCGTAGCGCTGGCCGATGGCGGTCGAGAGCCCGGCGGCGATGCGCGCCGCGTCGAACGCCGGGGCCCGCGAGCCACGCGCCGGATCCACGACGACGAACTGCGATCCCGTGGGCGTGGTGGTGCGGTACCAGAACCGGTCGTTGGCGAGCCAGGTGGGGCGCACACCGCTGCCATAGACGAGCGGCATGGTCCACGGCGCGAGGAACTGCTCGGCGCGAGCGTAGTCGTCGGCGGTGACGGCACGCGGCTGCTGGGCCACGAGGGGCGTGGCGGTGCCGATCAGCAGCAACGCGATGGCGGCGCGATTGGCGAGGGACGAGGGCATGCGACTCGAATGGTTTGGGATTCGCGAAATGTATGGGTGGGTGATGCGAACCACAAAACCAGTACGGCGTACTTCGTACGACGTACGAGGACCTGACGCACCGTTGGTCCAATGCAGCTCCAGCGACGATGTCAAGGAGAGCGGGTCCCGACAGGGCTACGCCCTGCGGGATGACAGAAGGTCGAAAGGGGCCCGCCATTCATTGGAAGGGCCAGCCCCCTGGGTCCCGCTACGCCGTACGAGGTACGCCGTACGTCAGGTGTCGTTACTGCTCAAAGCCCCGCCCTCGCGATCGCCGCGATCCTCCGCCAGAAATCGCTCGGCTCCGGCAGCAGGCGATCGAGCTCGGGCTTCGTGGTCACCCAGGTGCTGCGCGCCATCAGGTAGTAGAGATCCACCAGCCCAGCCGCTGCCGGCAGGCCGGAGACGACGAACGTGGCTTCGCCGTCGAGCATCATGCCGCGCGGGTCCTGGTTGTGGGTGCCGAGGGTGAAGTAGAAGCTCACGCGCTTCCGCTCCGCCTCCGGAAGGTCGGCTTCCCAGTTGCCGAGCAGCGCATCGGTGGCGCGGGTGGCCAGTGAGTCCACGTCGGGCGTGACGTAGCCGAGCTGCTGGGCGAAGGTCGCAGCCTGCGCGGCTGGCGCTTCCATCGAGCGGGCGACCACCTGGTCCCACCCCGGGCGTCGCACGAGCGCGGCGATGGCGCCCGGGCGCGCGATGACCTGCGTCTTCTGGTGAAGCTGCGGCGGACGCTGGCGCTCGTCCTCGGCGATGTCGGGCGCCCGTTGCAGCGACTGGGCTGTTTTCGCTTCCGCCTGATTGAGCACGGCGAGCGTCTTCGCATCGAAGGGGATCAGGTCGCGGATCCAGGGCGCGCGGTCGAGCCCCTCGCGCACCTCGCGCCGCTTGCCGGCGGCATCATCGGCGTGCGCCTGCGCGGCGAAGATGCCGACGCGCAACTCGCCCCCGCTGGCGCGCAGGCGGTCGGCGAGGGTGGAGCGGATCTCGAGCAGGCGGGCCATGATGTCGTGCGACAGCGCCATCAGTGGCGGCTGCGGGCTGGGCGCGTTGGCGAGGGCCGGCGCGATGACGTGCACGCGCGCACCACGCGCCGCGGCGGCAGCGAGCATGCCCGCCCACTGGTCGCTCAGCCAGAGCGGGTCGGGGACAATGACCACGCTGCCCGGCTGCGCGAGGTCGTACAGCAGCGCACGCGCCACCGATGACTGCTTGGAACCGAAGCCGACCTCGTTCTGCACCTGCAGCGCCCGTCCCACGTAGTCACCGAGCGCGGCCCGCTGCTCGGCGGCGGGGACGCTGGCCACGGCCCGGAGAGGGCGCGGGATCTCGCTCTCCTTGAACCCGTTGGCGAGGAGCAGGCGGCGCAGCGCCGCGCGGGCCTCGAGGGTAGCGGGGCCGCGCAGGCGGAAGCCGCGGTCCTCCCAGGTGTCGCTGGCGTAGTGCTCACCGATGCCGATGCCGGTGAGCAGCATCTCGCCGGCATACGGGTCGGCTTCGTTCAGGTCGTACAGCACGATCTTGCGGTGATCGCGCATGATGTTGTCCGTCGTGAACGGCAGCGGCGGCACGATGGACACGCTGCGGTACGAGTAGTCCGCCGGGTGGGTGATGTTGACGTTGACCTTGATCAGGTCGTGCAGCCAGCGGTCGCCGCCGTTCCGGCGTGCGTCTGCCTGCAGGCGCGATGACGCCGCCACCGCGGCGCGCAGCTCCGCCTGGCGCTCGCGCAGGTGCGCGACGCGCTCGGCGTTGTCGCCCGGCAGGTCCATGGATGCGCCGAGGGGATCCTCGAGCATGGTCATGAAGAGGCGACCGTCGCGCGGCTCGTAGAAGAACTGATCGAGCATGATCATGTAGACGGGGATCTTTCCCGTCTCGTCGTAGCGCTTGACCGCCGCCGTGAGCGCGGGCAGGTAGGCGTTCGCCACCATCTCGTAGCTCACGTTGTCCACCGTGCCCGTCTTCTCGCGCCGGCCGGTGAAGTCGTGGATCCAGAGCACGTGATAGTCGCGCGTCGCGTAGATGGTGCGCGCGATCTCGAGTGCGATGTCCGTGCTCCGGAGCATCGTGAGCGCGTTGTGGTCGGTGAACGGCCGGCCGACGAAGCGCGCGAGCAGCGAGTCCACCTCCGACTGGTCGTCGTACTGGTCGAGCGAGAGCGCGAGCTGCAGCGGCAGCCAGACCTCTCGGGAATCGTCGTCCCAGCGATCGAGCAGGCGATCGTGGAGCTGCTCGACCATGCCGAGCCAGCGCGCGCCGACGCGCAGGGCTGCGTCGCGGGCATTCGCCGGCACGCCGGAGGAATCGCGCAGCCAGCGCTCGAGGGACTGCTGGGCGTTGCCGGTGAGGCCGGCGACCTGCGGCTCGTCCTTCACCTGGCCGAACAGCGAGTCGTACGGGATGAGCACGTCGTCGAGCAGTGCGGCCCTCGCGCGAGCGGCAACGCGGGCGCCCGACGCGGAATCACCGACCGCGGCGCCGAAGGCGCGCGCGAGCCCGCGCTCGTAATTGCGCTGTGCATCGGCGAAGCTCGGGCTCGCGCGCAGCGTCTCCACGTCGCGGACGAGGTAGAGGTTGTCGTAGACCTGCAGGGCCGCCATGGCGTGCTCGACGTCGCCGAGCGCTGCTTCAGCCGCGACCGGGAGCGATTGCCGTCGCACGCCACTCAGGTCGATCGGGTCGGGGAGCTCGGCGTCGGTGTGGCGCGGGCGCGTGCGTCCGGCGAAGGGCTGCAGCAGCGGCACCGTGATCCCCGCGGCGAAGGAGCGGCCGCGCGTGGGGAGCCAGTCGAGGCGCAGCATGGAGCCGTGGCCGAGCAGGCCGCCGCGGAGGATGGCCGTCTGGTACGACAGCATGAAGTCCACGCGACGGCGCTCGATGTTCCAGTCGAGCCCAGCGCCGAGGGCGAGGAGCCGCGAGGTGGCGAGGGCGCGAATGCCCTCGCCGGCGAATCCGCCGCCGGCGATGGCATAGGCCTCGGCCGACGCGCCGAGCAGGCCCACGACGGGATTCATGATCGGGTGATGCACGCCGAGGAGCAGGCTCCCCGCCGGACCGTTACGCGTACGGTCGCCGACGGCGAGCGCAGCGCCGTACGGCTGCCAGCGCGGCGGCTGGCCCATGGACATCACCGGCTGCGGGATGTCGGGGGCCGGCGCCTGCTGGGCGCCGGCCGCGGACACGGAAAGGGCGAGCGCGCTCACGAGGATCGTGGCGCGCATCACACTCGATTGTACGTTCATGCGCCCCTGCATCGCAGAGGCAGTGCCACGCCTCAGCCGGCTACTGCGCGGCGGTCACTGCACTGCGCTGGATCCCATCCCCGCGGCTGAAGAAGCCAGGGAGCGAGACCGGGATCCGGCCCGTGATCGGCGCGCGGCCGAGCAGGGCGTCGGCGGCGGCGCCCTCCAGGACGTCGGCCACGCCATAGGTCACGAGGTAGCTCCCCACGCTCGGGAACTGCCGGATCAGGTACGGATTGCCGAACGACACGACGGTGGTACGCTCGTGCGCACCGAGCGAGTCGATGAATGCGGCGATGGGTGCCGGGATGGCGAAGCGTCCTTCTCCCTCGATGCGCCGCACGTAGGTGGCGACGATGACCCGGTCGGCGCCGTGCACGGCTGCCGCGATGGAGGCGAGCGTCGCGGAGTCGGTGGCGGGCGAGACCTCGAACACGCGCGTGCCGCGCAGCGCGCCACGAATGCGCGACGCGAACACGCGGCCGGCGCGCAGCTCGCTCTCCGGCATGTACTGCACGAGCACGGTGCGCCGGCGTGCCGAGTCGGGAACGATCGGCACGAGCTGGTCGCGGTCGCGCAGCAGGGTGATGGCGCGGCGGGCAATGTCAGCGGCGAGGGCGACGTGCTCGGGAGAGTGCACGACCTCGCGCAGGTGGTCGAGGGAGACGGTGGGCTGGAAGGCCACGCCGGTGCGCGCCTTCACCTCGAGCACGCGGCGGACGCTGGAGTCGATGCGCGCGCGGGAGATCTCGCCACGCTCCACGGCGGCGAGCACCGCCTCCACGGCGGCGTGCGGATCACCGGGCTTGAGCAGGATGTCGGCGCCGGCCTTCACGGCGAGGATGGAGCTTTCCTCGGTGGTGTAGCCCTTCCCGATGCCGCCCATCGTCATGGCGTCGGTGATCGCGAGGCCTCCGAAGTCGAGGCTGTCGCGCAGCAGGCCGGTGATGATGCGCGGGGCGAGCGTGGCCGGCGTGGTGCTGTCCCCCTGCACCGCCGGCAGCGCGATGTGCGCCGTCATGACGAGGCCGGCGCCGGCGTCCACACCGGCGTGAAACGGCACGAGCTCCACGGTGTCGAGGCGCGCCATCGTCGCACTCACCATCGGCAGGCCGACGTGCGAATCGACGTCGGTGTCGCCGTGGCCGGGGAAGTGCTTGATCGTCGCCATGGCGCCGGCGTCCTGCGTCCCCTTCACGAAAGCGGCCGACAGCTCGGCGACACGCTTCGGGTCCTCGCCGAAGGAGCGGGTGTTGATGACGGGGTTGGACGGGTTGTTGTTGACGTCCACCACCGGCGCGAAGTTGACGTTGATGCCGCTCGCCTTCCCCTCCTCGGCCATGGCGCGGCCGACGAGGTAGGCGTCCGCCACGCGGCCGGTGGCGCCGATGGCCATGGCGTTGGGGAACACCGTCGCGCCGCCGGCATCCATGAGGTAGTGGTCGAACACGCCGCCCTCGAGGCGGCCGAGGTTGGGCTCGAGGTCGGCGGCGACCATGAGGGGCACCTTCGCGGCGCGCTGCATCGTGTTCACCTTGGCCGCGACCTCGATCGGCGAGCCGAGCGACATGGACACGCCGCCCACGTGATCGTCGCGGATCCAGCGGAGCACCTCGGCGAAGCTGGAGTCCTCATAGTTGGTGTAGTCACCGAGCACCCAGACGTTGACCATCTGGCCGACGCGTTCGCGGAGGGAGAGCGAGGCGAGGGTGCTGTCCACCCAGTGGCGCTGCAGCGCTGTCAGCGGGGTGCGCGGGTCGAGGTTGGTGGGATTCGCGGCGATGGATGCCGGCAGGGCCACGTCCACGACGAGCGGGCGGTGGTCGGAGAGCTGCGTGTCGGGAACGCGGGCACTCGTGCAGCCGGTGCTTCCCGTGAGGAAGAGGAAGTCGATGCGCTTCGCCGGTGCATTGGCGGGGAAGGTGTTGCCATTCCCGCTGCCACAGACCGACCATGCGTCGCGAAGGCCGGCGCGGAGGAGGGTCTGCTGCGCGGCACTTTCCGGAGTGGAGTTGAAGTCGCCGCCCACGATGACCACCTCGCCGTTGTCGCGTGCATGCGCGACGAGCTTCACGAGCGAGTCGGCTTCCTGCTCGCGCCACGGGTCGCCGCCGAAGGCGTCGAGGTGGGTGTCGAACACCGTGATACGTCCCTGCGGTGCGGCGACGACGACGCGCAGCGCACCGCGCGGCTCGTGGCGCGCGTTGTTGCCGCCGGCGGGAGGAGGCCCGTCGAGGGGGATCATGCGCGCCTCGAGGATGGGCCAGCGCGAGAGCACGGCGTTGCCGAAGCGGCCGCCGTCGTAGTCGATGGTGCGGCCGAAGGCGGAGACGTAGCCGGTGCGGCGCGCGAGCTCGGCGGACTGGTTCACGCCACCGGAGCGACGGGTGCTGTCGTCGACTTCCTGCAGGAGCACGATGTCGGCGCCCTGCTGCCCGATGAAATTGGCCAGCTCCGCGGTGCGCGGCGTGCCGGCCGCGTCCTTGCCGGCGTGGGTGTTGTACACGAGCACGCGCACGGAGCCGGCGGGCGACGGGGCTGCGGCCGGCAAGGGGGCGGTGCGTGGCACGCCGCACGAGGCGGCGAAGGCGAGCAGCACGCACAGTGGCGCGCGGCGGGTCAGGGAGGCATCGTTGCTCATTCACGCAGCTTGGCACCGGCGCCGCCGCTTCGCAACCGATGGCGCGTCCGGCGATATTTCATCTCTCCTCACGTCCGGTCGCAGATACATGAAGAAGCTCGTCGCGCTCGCCTGTGCCCTCGCCCCCCTGCTCCTGTCGCCCACCGGCGCCACGGCCCAGGAGCGCCACACCTACACGCGTGCGGACACCCTGCGCGGCTCCATCGGCCCGGCGCGGGCCTGGTGGGACGTGAGCTTCTACGACCTGCACGTGCGCGTGAACCCGAAGGACAGCAGCATCTCGGGGGTGAATCGCATCACCTTCCGGATGCTCGAGCTGCGGTCGGAGATGCAGCTCGACCTGCAGCAGCCGATGGTGATGGACAGCGTGGTGTGGGGAGCCCACCGCGCCCTCACCATGCGTCGCGACGGAAACGCGTACTTCGTCAGCTTCCCCACGGAAGTGAGCAGGAGCAAGACCGACTCCGTCATCGCGTACTTCCACGGCAAGCCGCGCGCGGCGCAGCGCGCCCCGTGGGACGGCGGCTTCGTGTGGGCGCGCGACAGCCTGGGCAGCCGGTGGATCGCCACCGCCAACCAGGGGCTTGGCGCGAGCGTGTGGTGGCCGAACAAGGACACCCAGGCCGACGAGCCGGACAGCCAGCGCGTCGCGATCACCGTGCCCGACTCGATCATCGACGTGTCGAACGGCCGGCTGCGCAGCGTGACCAGCAATGGTGACGGTACCACGACCTGGGAGTGGTTCGTCACCAACCCGATCAACAACTACGACGTGGCGGTGAATGCGGCGAAGTATGCGCACCTGGGCGGCGTGTACTACGGCGAACAGGGACCGCTCACCCTCGACTTCTATCCGCTCGCCTACCACGCCGACACGGCGCGGGTGCAGTTCGAGCAGGTGCGGCCGATGCTCGCCTGCTTCGAGCACTGGTTCGGCCCGTATCCATGGTACGAGGACGGCTACAAGCTGGTGGAGACGCCGCACCTCGGCATGGAGCACCAGAGCGCCGTCGCCTACGGCAACCACTACCAGAACGGCTACCTGGGCCGCGACCTCTCCGGCACCGGCCTCGGGCTCAAGTGGGACTTCATCATCGTGCACGAGAGCGCGCACGAGTGGTTCGGCAACAGCCTCACGTCGAAGGACCTCGCCGACATGTGGGTGCACGAGAGCTTCGCCAACTACTCGGAGGCGCTCTTCACCGAGTGCCAGCAGGGGAAGGAAGCGGGCGCCAGCTACGTGATCGGCACGCGCCGCCTGGTGCGCAACGACGAGCCCATCGTTGCACCCTTCGGCGTGAACGCCGAGGGCTCGGGCGACATGTACTACAAGGGTGGCAACATGCTGCACACCATGCGCCAGCTCGTGAACGACGACGAGAAGTGGCGGAGCATCCTGCGCGGGCTGCAGGCGACGTACCGCCACCAGGTGGTGACCGGCCAGCAGGTGGAGGAGTACATCAGCCAGCACGCCGGGATGGACCTGAGCAAGGTGTTCGCGCAGTACCTCACGACGACGAAGATCCCGGTGCTCGAGTACCGCGTGAACGGCACCACGCTGTCGTACCGCTGGTCGGACGTGGTGCCGGGGTTCGACATGCCGGTGCGCGTGACGGTCGGCAACGAGACGAAGCTGCTCCGTCCGAGCGAGTCGTGGCAGACGACCGCGGTGCCGGCGGGGGCGACGCTGACGGTGGATCGGAACTTCTACGTGACGGCGCGCCGCGGGCGCTAGGACGCCGCGACGCGGGAGCCCCGCACGCAGGTTCCCCACAGTGCCGACGCGGCGAGGGCGACCTTGTTCCCCGTACTGGTCACGGCGCGGCGATGGACGTTGTCGTAGCCGTTGCGGCGAATGACGTCGTGGATTCCCCGGTACACGGCCGCCGCCACAGCCACCGAATGGCGAAAGTTGGCGGGAAGCATCGGCATCGCCTCGCACCCGGCGTCGTAGCCCGCTTCGGCCACCTGCATGAGATCTTCCACCAGGTTCCGATACGCGTGGTCCACATCGCGCTCGCCGCGCCGCATCGCGCCGATGTCGCGCGGCACGAGTCCATGCCGGTGCATCGTCGTGAGCGGCAGGTAGACGCGCCCGCGGTCCCAGTCCTCGCCGACGTCGCGGAGGATGTTGGTGACCTGCATGGCGGCGCCGAGCGCGGACGCGCGATCGAGCATCCAGGGGTCGCGCACGCCGTGCAGCTCGGTGAGCCAGCAGCCCACGACGCCCGCCACGCGGTGCGAGTAGAGTTGCAGCGCCGCGAGGTCCTCGAACAGGGCGAAGGTCAGGTCGCTGCGCACGCCGGTGGCGAGGTCCTCCGCATACGCGAACGGGATGTCGCGTTCGGCCATGTCGCCCATGACGCGATCCACGAGCGGAATGCCGCAGGCGCGTCCTTCGTAGGCCATGCGCGAGCAGGCGAGCCATGCGTCGAGCCGTCGCGAGGTCCGGTGTACCGACGCGACACTTGAATCGACGAGGTCGTCGGTGAAGCGGCACCACGCGTAGACACGAGCAACGCGCTCGCGGTCGGCACCGCGCATCAGGGCGGCGGCGAAGCGGAAGGAGCGCGAGTGTCGCCCGAGGTACGCGTACGGCTCGGCGAGCTCGCGCAGCGCCGGTACCTCACGGAGCACGCGCAGCTCCGCCGGGCGCTCGTCGTGCTCGCGCAGCAGGTCAGCGTGCGCCACTGGCCGCTCCCTCGCGAACAGCGAGCGGACGCACCATCCGCCAGCAGAGGCCGAGCGCGATGGCGGTCGTGACTGCGGCGCCCCAGAGGCCGGCCACCACGCTCATGCCGAGCGGGAGCAGCAGGTTGGCGCCATAGAAGCCGAGCTGCCAGGAGAGGGAAAGGCGGGAGATCCAGTCGTCGATGCGCAGCCACGCGAGGGCGACCATCAGCACGAGACCGGTGACGTACCATCCCGCGAGGTTGAGCAGCGGCATGCCATAGTACGACCCCGCGGTGCCCCACACCCAGAAGCTGGTGGCGAGGCTCATCGCCGGATCGAGGACGAGATCCCAGCTCAGGAGGAGCAGCGAGCCGGCGAGCACGCGCTGCACCAGCTGCCGCTCGCCCGGAAAGCGTCGGCGCGCCACGGCGTACGAGGGCAGCGCCATGAAGAACCAGGAGAGCGGAATGAGCAGCGGCACGTGCCCGAACCACTTCGTGCCGAGGCCAGCCGTGTAGTGATAGGGCCCGAATGGGAGGCCGAGGGTGGTCCCCGACAGCTCGCTCGCCAGCGAGAGGACGTAGAGCGCGACGCAGGCGGGAATCCAGCGCACTCCCGTGTGGCGCGTGAGCACGACGGCGAGCGCCGCGAAGGCGACGAGAATCTGCACACGCGGCGCGAGCAGGAGCATCCAGCCGTAGACGGCGGCCGCGAGGGGAGCGCCAGCGAGCCGTTCCGGGTGGCGGCCGAAGGTGGCGAAACCGACGAGCGAGAACACGGACACGGCGTAGACGAGGGCGAGTGCGCCCCTGTCGATCCACTCGGCGCGCGAGGTGGTTTGCACGGTGGAGCGGTGGGGCTCGCTCGCCCTGGCGTGCACTGCTGCGCGCGTGCGCGCAGCTGCCGCCGCGCTGGCGCCTGGGTCGATGCCGGAGATATCGTCCATGATTTTGTCCATGTGTATACTTGTAATTCTTGGACATAATCTTGACATAGTCAGGCCATTTGTCCAGCTTTTCATCAACAGGGGTGGACAAATGGCGAATGCCGTGGTGATCGGTTCGGGGTTCGGCGGCCTCGCGGCGGCGGTACGCCTGCGCGCGATGGGGTGGGACGTGACGGTGCTCGAGGCACTCGACCAGCCGGGTGGGCGGGCGCGCGTGTACGAGCGCGACGGCTTCAGCTTCGACGCGGGCCCTACGGTCATCACCGCGCCGCACCTGATCGCCGAGCTGTTCGAGCTCGTGGGGCGGGACCCGCGCGACTATTACTCGCTCGTGCCGGTGGATCCGTTCTACCGGATCCTGTTCGACGACGGCAGCGCGCTCGACTACACGGGAGACGAGGCGCGGCTGCTGGCGCAGATCGCCCGCTTCGATGAGCGCGACGTGGACGGCTATCGTCGCCTGGCGAAGATGTCGGAGCGGATCTTCGACACCGGCTTCACGCAGCTCGCCGACCAGCCGTTCGACAAGCTCTCCGACATGCTGCGCGTGCTGCCGGCCATGCTGCGCCTGCAGAGCTATCGCAGCGTGCATGGGCTCGTGTCGCGCTACATTCGCGACCCGCGCCTCCGGCAGGCGTTCACCTTCGAGCCGCTGCTCGTGGGCGGGAATCCCTTCCGCACGCCGTCCATCTACCTGCTCATCCACTGGCTGGAGCGGAAGTGGGGGGTGCACTTCGCCATGGGCGGCACGACGACGGTGGTGCACGCGCTCGTGCGCCTGCTCGGCGAGCTGGGCGTGGAAGTGCGGCTCGACACGCCGGTGGAGGAGATCATCGTCGAGCGCGGCCGCACCGTCGCCGTCGTCACCTCCGACGGCGCACGCCTGCCCTGCGAGCTCGTCGTGAGCAACGCCGATCCGTCATTCGTCTACTCGCGCATGCTCGCCCCCACGGCGGCGCACCGGCACACGCCGCGCGCCGTGTCACGCGTGCGGCAGTCGATGAGCCTCTTCGTCGGCTACTTCGGCACGCGACGCACGTATCCCGACGTCGCGCACCACACCATCCTGCTCGGCCCGCGCTACCGCACGCTGCTGGACGACATCTTCCGCCAGCGCACGCTGGCGAAGGATTTCTCGCTCTACCTCCACGCACCGACGCGCACCGACCCGTCACTGGCGCCGCCGGGGAGCGAGACGTTCTACGTGCTCTCACCGGTGCCGAACCTGCGCGCCGGCATCGACTGGGAGCGCGAAGGCGCGCCGTACTTCTCGCGCATCCGCGAATCGCTGGAGAAACGGCTGCTGCCGGGGCTCGAGGGATCGCTCGCCACGCAGTTCCACATGACGCCGCTCGACTTCGAGCAGACGCTCCGCTCGGTGGACGGTGCCGCATTCGGGCCGGAGCCGGTGCTGACGCAGTCGGCGTGGTTCCGCTACCACAACCGATCGCCCGACGTGGCTGGACTGTACTTCGTCGGCGCCGGTACGCATCCGGGGGGCGGCATTCCCGGTGTCCTGAGCTCGGCGAAGGTGCTGGAGCGGGTGGTGCCGCGGCCGGCGCGGCGGGCGAGTCAGCGCGTCGTCGCCAGCATCACGAGCCGGGCGCATGCACATCCGCCGCACTGACCGAGCGGATGGCGCGGAGCGCGCGACGCAGCGCCGCAATGTCGCCGAGGACGCGCACGGCGCGCGCGTGCGTTTCGCCCGCCACCTGCCCCGCCGTCCGGCCGCCGACGAGGAGCGTGGTGCCCTCGGGGAGCTCGCGCGCCGTGGCCCGCAGCTCGGCAACCACCTGGTGTCCCTGGGCGGCGATCAGGCTCAGCGCCACCGCGCGCGCATGCACTTCGCGCGCGGCGGCGGTGATCTCCGCCGCGGGGAGGTTCGCACCGAGGTAGACGACGCGCCACCCTTCCTGCGCGGCGGCAGCGGCGACGAGCATCGCGCCGAGCTCGTGCTGCTCGCCGGCCGGCGTGGCGACGACGATGCGCGGCGCGCGCGGCAGCACGGTGAAGGCCTCGATCACGCGATCGAGGGCGCGTCGGACGAGGCTCGTCGCCAGGTGCTCATGCGCCACGCCCACGGACCCCGCATGCCACCGCTCCCCGACCTCCACCAGGAAGCGCGGCGCGAAGTCGTCCACGAATGGCGTGGCGCCGAGCGCCATGGTGGCGCGGCGAAGGGTGGCCTCGAGACCGATCGCGTCCAGCCGCTCCGTGGCGTGCATCGCCTCGCGCAGGAGGGCGGTCAGCTCCTCGTTCGGCGGAACAGCTTCCGTCGCCGGCGAGCGCGCGAGGAGCGCCTCGAGCGCCTGATCCTCCAGGGTGGCGATGGCGCCAATGCTGTGGCCGTCGAGGGTTGCGCGGCGCAGCAGGAGGAGGCGCTCCACATCGCGGTCGGAGTACAGGCGCTGTCCCGCTGGAGAGCGGTATGGCTGCACGGCGCCGTAGCGGCGCTCCCACGCGCGGAGGACGTCGGCCGTGAGGCCCGTCCGGCTCATCACGACCCGCATCGGGTATCTCGTCACGCCATTCGTCCGGTCAGCCATGCGAGCAGGGTATCAGGTCGTCCAGAAACCGTCAATGACTGAACACGCGAAGCTGGACAACGACATCGCATTCGAGCGCCGGAGCGAAGGCGCCTGGCTGCTGCGGGCCACGCAGCGCATCCCGTTGCCGAGGGCGCAGCTGTTCCCCTTCTTCGCCGACGCGCGCAACCTCGCGGTGATCACCCCACCGCGCATGGCATTCCGGATCCGCACGCCGGAGCCGATCGTGATGCGCGAGGGGACGCTGATCGACTACACGGTGCGCGTGGCCGGTGTGCCCGTGCGGTGGCGCACGCTGATCTCGCGCTGGGACCCGCCGAACGAGTTCGCCGACGAGCAGCTTCGCGGCCCGTATGCCCTCTGGCACCATCGCCACCGCTTCACGGCGCTGACGCCGGACGAGACGCGCATGGACGACGAAGTGCTGTTCCGGCTTCCCATGGCGCCGCTGGGCAACGTCGCCCTGCCGTTCGTGAAGCGCGAGCTGCGGCGGATCTTCCGCTACCGGCACGCGGCCATCGAGCGGGCCATCGCCGATGGATCGCTCGCGGCGACGACGTCGCCGCGCTGATAGCTTGAGCCGCTCTTCCGGCAGTCCACCCTCGCCCACCTGACCATGCGCACCTCATCGCTCCCCCTGCTCGTCGCCGGCCTCGCCTTCGCGGGCGGCTGCGCGTCGCGTCCATCACCTGCGCCGTCGCCGACGCCGGCGGACGGACGTGGCGTGCTCGCCCGGATGCACGACCGGTACGCGAACACGTGGTATCACACGCTCACCTTCGTGCAGCGCACCACGCGCCACCTGCCCGACGGCACGACGCAGGTCTCCACGTGGTACGAGGCGATGAAGGGACCGCGCCTGCGCATCGACATGGGCGATCCGGCGCAGGGAAACGGCGCGCTCTACACCGCGGACTCGGTGTACGTGATGCGCGGCGGCAAGGTGGCCCGCGCGATTGCCGACGGGAATCCGTTCCTGCCGCTCATCTCCGGCGTGTACCTCCAGCCGCTCGACGTGACCGTCGCGCAGCTCGCGCCGTACAAGGTGGACCTGTCGGCCGTGCACGAGCGCAGCTGGGAGGGACAGCGCACGTTCGTCGTCGGCGCAGCGTCACCGGCCGACAGCACGTCGCCGCAGTTCTGGGTGGATGCGGACCGCCTCATCGTCACGCGGTTCCTGCTCCCGCTCTTCCCCACGCCGGACAACCGCGTGCAGGACGCGCGGCTGGAGAACAACGTGCCGGTGGGCGGGGGCTGGCTCGCGACGCGCGTGCGCATGCTCGACCGCGGCACGCCCGTGCAGACGGAGGAATACTCGGACTGGCACGCCGACGTGCCGCTCGCCGATTCGTTCCTGCAGGCGGAGCACTGGAGCGACGGACCGCACTGGGCCACGCCACGCCCGTGACCGCGCGCACCGGGCGCGGCTGGCCCCGGTCACAGCGGATGCGCATGCACGACGCGACTGTTGTGGCGCTCGATCGGACGCGTGCCGATGTCCGGCTGCGCCGTACGGGCGCCACACGATCCATGCATCCGCGGAGGAATTGCAGTCATGGTGTCTTTCCGTATCGCCACACTCACGGCCATCATCGGGACCGGCGCGCTCGCCTGCGCCGACGGCACGGGACCGGCCTCCAGCCGGCCGATGACGGTGTCCTTTACCACGGCGTCCAGCGCGGCCGCGACCTTCTCACGCAGCCCGTCAGGCGCCTCGCTCGACGCCACGACCCCAGCCGCCAGCCCGCTCGTCATCACGAAGGCGCAGCTCGTCATCGCCCGCATGGAGCTGCAGCAGGTGGGCGCGTCGTGCACGAGCACGACCACCAGTGGTGACGACGACGCCGAGCACGAGGAGCATGGCTGCGCCGAGCTCCAGGTGGCGCCGACGATCGTGGACCTGCCGGTGAACGGCACGGTGGTGACGGCGCTCTCGATGCCGGTGCCCACCGGCACCTACTCCGGGCTCGAGGCGAAGATTCACCCGATCGGCTCGCAGTGGAGCCGCGGCCAGGCGTCGACGACCTTCCTCGCCGCGCATCCGGAGTTCGATGGGGTGAACGTCCTCGTCGAGGGTACCTACAACGGCACGCCGTTCACCTACAAGGGCGTGGCGATTGGCGAGCTCGAGCACCGCTTCGACCCGCCGCTCGAAGTGGGAACGGAACCGCTCAACCTCACGGTGAACGTGGACATGGCGTCGTGGTTCCGGGCGCCCGACGGCACGACGATCGATCCGTCCACGGCGAACCTCGGTGGCCCGAACGCCCCGCAGGTGGCGATCAACGTCTCGCGCTCACTGCATGCCTTCCGCGACGACGACCACGACGGGCACGACGACCACGGCGAGACGGGCGAGCACCACTGAGCAGCGCTGGTGTGAACCGAGTCTGAATCGAGTCTGTACCGACGGCGAGGAGGGGCCGGGCGATCGCCCGGCCCCTCCTTCATTCCGGCTCCAGCGTGCCCATTGGTATCCTTCGTGAATGAGCATCCGGCCGCGCCGCACGACCGGTGATCGCCTGCGTGCGGGTCCGCGTCAACATACTCACGCCATCCCGTGTATCCCCGGTTCCACCCGCGTCAGCCATGATGCCCGACGAGCGCAGCTCGCTCGACCATGATATTCCGAGCGTCCTGCTCGTCGATGACCGCGTAGCGAACCTCCTCGCGCTCGAGGCCGTCCTCGAGCCGCTCGGCGTGCAGCTCGTGCGCGCCACGGGCGCCGAGGAGGCTCTGGCGGCAGTCAGGGAGCGCGAGTTCGCCGTCATCCTGCTCGACGTGCAGATGCCGGAAGTGGACGGCTACGAGGTGTCGCGCCGCATCAAGGCGCTGGAGG
Source organism: Gemmatimonadaceae bacterium (assembly GCA_036377775.1). Taxonomy (GTDB): domain Bacteria; phylum Gemmatimonadota; class Gemmatimonadetes; order Gemmatimonadales; family Gemmatimonadaceae; genus AG11. The sequence continues at coordinate 16,526 of DASUXT010000098.1, forward strand.
CGCCGCGGCTCACGCCGGTCATCTTCCTCACGGCGCTCGACGAGGACCGCCGGCACGTGAGCGCCGGCTACGAGTCGGGGGCGGTGGACTACCTGTTCAAGCCCCTCGACCCCGAGGTGCTGCGCGCCAAGGTGCGGGCATTCGTCAGCATGTACGTGGAGCGCGATGCCGCCGAGCGGCGCGCGCGCCGGCGCTACGCGGACCTGGCGCAGAAGGAGGCCGAACGAGCCTCGGAGCGTCGTGCCGCAGCCATCCTCGAGAGCATCACCGACGCCTTCTACGCCCTCGACGCCAACTTCCGCTTCACCTACGTGAACCGCCACGCCGAGGAGCTGTGGGGACGTGGCCGCGCGGAGCTGCTGGGTCACAGCTTCGTGGAAGAGTTCCCGCAGCTGGTGGGCTCCGAGTCGCACGAGATGCACCGGCAGGTGATGTCGCGACGGCAGCCGGCGCGGTTCGAGACGATCTCTCCCGTGCTGCAACGCTGGATCTCGATCAGCATCTACCCCGAGGCGAGCGGCGGCATCTCATGCTACTTCCAGGACATCTCCGACCGGAAGGAAGCCGAGACGGAGCGTGAGCGCCTGCTCGACGCCGAGCATGCCGCGCGCGAGCGCGCCGAAGAGGCCAACGCGGTGAAGTCGCAGTTCCTGGCGACGATGAGCCACGAGCTGCGTACACCGCTCAATGCGCAGATCGGCTACGCGCAGCTGCTCGAGATGGGGCTCGCCGGACCACTGACGCCGGAACAGCAGCGCTACGTGCAGCGGCTCACCTCGAGCAGCGCCCACCTCCTCGGCCTGATCAACGACATCCTCGATTTCTCGAAGATCGAGGCGGGCGAGATGCTCACGCACCACGAGGATGCGTTCACCGGCCCCGTGGTGCGGGACGCCCTCGAGCTGGTGCGTCCCCTGGCGCGCGAGCGAGGCGTGGAGCTCGTCAACGACCGTCCCGACGAGGATGGCGTGCCGTTCGTGGGCGACGAGCAGCGCGTGCGCCAGATCCTCGTCAACCTGCTGTCGAATGCGGCCAAGTTCACCGAGTCCGGCGGGCGGGTCAGCGTCACGTGCGGGCTCGAGGACGCGGCGCCACCGAACGTGCAGGTCCACGGTACGGGGCCGTGGGCGTACGTGCGGGTGGAGGACACGGGGATCGGCATCGCACCGGAACAGCTGGCGCACATCTTCGACCCGTTCCACCAGGTGGACAGCACGCACACCCGCGCCAAGGGAGGCACCGGGCTCGGGCTCGCGATCAGCCGGCGGCTCGCCCGCCTGATGAGCGGTGATCTCGTGGCGGAGAGCACGCCGCAGGTGGGCTCGACGTTCACGGTCTGGCTGCCGTCGGCCCGGATGGCGCCGAGTGACACCGGTGCCTTGGCACGCGAGGATGCGGCCGAGGAGCCGCTGGCGCCTCACCTCCAGCAACGCGAGCCGGCACGCGATCGCGCGGCGCGCGCCACGCCAGCCGTGGCGGCAATCGCCAGGCCCGACCTGGGCGAGATCGGCGAAGTGGTGCGCGACCTGCTGGACGAGATCCTCGACGCCTACGTGGAGCGGCTACGGAACGATCCGGCAACGCCGCGCGCACGCCGGATGCGGCGCCCCGAGATCGAGGATCATACGCTCACGCTGCTCTCCGACATCGCGCAGACGCTGCTGATCGTGGCGAAAGCCGGGCGTGACGCCCCGAAGCTGCTGCGCGACGGGAGCGTGATCCAGCACGCCATCGCCGAGCACCACGGCCGGCGGCGGCGCGAACAGGGGTGGACGGAGACAGCGGTGCACCGTGACCACCAGCTGCTGCGCGAGGAAATCGAGCGCGCGGTGCGAGCGCGGCTGCGCGGACGCGCGAGCGCGGCGGGCGTGGAGGAGGGAGTCCAGCTCCTCCTCCAGCTCGTGCACAACGCGGAAGGGGTGAGTGTGGGCGCGTGGCGCCACGCCGACGACGAGCCGGGCGGACCCGGCGCGCCGCCGGCGACGAGCGCCTGACGGCCGTCAGCTCGCGCCGCGTTCGTCGGAGCGCGGACGGCGGATGATGATCTCGTCCTGGCCGCCCTCGTTGCGCTTCACCACCACGCTGTCCTCGGCGCGCAGTGGCACGCGCACCTCGGACTCTCCCGCCGTGACCGGGTGGTCGGCGACGGGTGTCGTGTCATCCGCCCGCCGCGCATCGCGCTCGCCCTTGCGCGAGC
>DASUXT010000099.1:0-20000 GCA_036377775.1 Gemmatimonadaceae bacterium
TGTCGAATAGCGGTAACGGGATTCGAACCCGTGTTTGAGCCTTGAGAGGGCTCCGTCCTAGTCCCCTAGACGATACCGCCGTGGCCTTTCGCACCCGGAGCGTCGCCCCGGGGTCCTGCTCCGATTGTCAAACATCGGTCCTTCGGTCCTTCGGTCCTTCGGTCCTTCGGTCCTTCGGTCCATCTGCCCTTACAGGCCCGGAGGGAATCGAACCCCCAACCGCCGGTTTTGGAGACCGGTGCTCTACCAATTGAGCTACGGACCTAAACCGCCGGAGTCGGCCCCCGCTCGCTCGTCTGAGCCGGGGCGTTCCCCCTCGCAGCATTGAGGGGTGACTGACGGGAATTGAACCCGCAACCCCCGGAGCCACAGTCCGGTGCTCTAACCAATTGAGCTACAGTCACCGTGGTCACCGCCTCGGTGCGGCCACTACGCTGCACGAGCCGTAGAGAACAATGATTCTAACCGGCCGAGGACGTCATTTCAACTGCCGTCCCTCGCCTGGCTATGCGAACTCGTCGCGCTCGCCAGCCCCGAGCGCGCCTACTTCGCGCGCTCGATGTACTCGCCGGTCGTCGGGTTGACGCGAACCTTGTCTCCCGTCGCCACGAACTCGGGCACGTTCACCGTCACGCCATTCTCCAGCTTCGCCGGCTTCGTCGACGCCGTCTTCGTCGCCGTCTTCATCACCGGATTCGTCTCGACGATCTCGAGCGTCAGCGAGTTCGGCAGGCGCACCCCGATCGGCTGCCCCTCGTAGAACTCCGCCTGGATCTTCATCCCCGGCTGCATCCACGGCGCGTTGTCGCCGAGCGCTTCCTCGTCCATCTCGATCTGGTCGTAGTTGGACGTGTTCATGAAGTGGTACGTGCCGCCGGAATCGTACATGTACTCGAGCTCGTGCGTCTCCATCGACGCCGGCTCGATGGAATCGGCGGCGCGGAAACGGTGATCGAAGCTCGAGCCCGTCCGAAGGCTCTTCAGCTTCGCCTGCACCATCGCGCGAAGATTGCCCGGCGTGTGATGACGGAACTCGACGACGCGCACCGGCTCGCCCTCGAAGACGATGACCATGCCGCGACGGATTTGCGTGGCCGGAACAGCCATGGATACCCCTGCAGAAAATGACGTAAAGTGGGACAGCCTTGGAATTTACATCGAAATGCCGAGCGCATCAAGCCGGTCCACCGGCTCAGCTTCCAGCTTTCAGCCCCCCGCTTTCAGCTTCGAGCCCCCCGCTTTCAGCTTCGAGCTTCCCGCTTTCAGCTTCGAGCTTCCCGCTTTCAGCTCCCGTTCCATCCCCCGCCACACGTTCTCCGCCACGATCGCCTCCCCCTTGTCGTTCGGGTGGATCCCGTCCGCCTGGTTCAGCGACGGAATCCCCGCCACGCTGTCGAGCAGGAAGGGGAGCAGCGTCACGCCATGCTCCCGCGCCAGCGCCGGATACATGTCGTGAAATGCACGCGTGTAGCGCGCACCAAGGTTCGTCGGCGCCTCCATCTGCACCAGCAGCACCTTCGCCGTCGGCTGCTCCGCCGCGATCCGATCCAGGATCTTCCCGATCGTCGCCTGGGTCGACGACACCGGCTGCCCCCGCAAGCCATCGTTCGCGCCCGTCTCCACCACGATCACCGACGCTGGCCGGCGCAGCACCCAGTCCAGCCGCCGCAGCAGTCCCGCCGACGTCTCGCCGCTCACCCCGGCGTTCACGACCTCGAAGTGCACGCCCGCCGAATCGGCCTTTCGCTGAATGCGCGCCGGATACGCGCTGTCAGGATCCAGCCCCAGCCCCGCCGTGAGCGACGTGCCGAGGAAGAGGATTACCGGCCGCTCGCCGCTTACCGTCGAATCGGGCGCGCCCCGACCATTCGTGGGAGGCGCGTCCGCAGCGCCGCCCGCCGGCGTGCTCGCCGCAGCCTTCGCCTGCGTCGCCGGCTTATTTTCCCCGGTATCGCCGGCGCACGCGGTCACGCTCAGCGCCACCAGCGCCGCCCACGCTCTCCAGTCTGCACGCATGCTCGAAGCCGTCCGGTTGACGAAGGAATATCAGAGCGGCGAGCAGCGGCTCGCCGTGCTGCGCGACGTCTCGTTCACCGTCCCCGACGGCGCCTTCGTGGCCATTGTCGGGCCATCGGGAAGCGGCAAGACCACGCTGCTCGGCCTCCTCGCCGGCCTCGACGTCCCGACCAGCGGCACCGTGCTGCTCGACGGCAGCGATCTCTCCCGCCTCTCGGAAGATAAGCGCGCACAGCTTCGCGGGGCGAAGGTGGGATTCGTCTTCCAGAGCTTCCAACTCATCCCCACCCTCACCGCGCTCGAGAACGTGCAGGTGCCCCTCGAGCTGCGCGGCGACGACGGGGCACCGGCGCGCGCCCGCGACCTGCTGGCGCGCGTCGGGCTCGCCGATCGCGCACACCACTTCCCCAATCAGCTCTCCGGCGGCGAGCAGCAGCGTGTCGCCATTGCCCGCGCCTTCAGCAACGCGCCCTCCCTGCTCTTCGCCGACGAGCCCACCGGCAACCTCGACAGCGACACCGGCCATCATATCGTCGAACTGCTGGAGACGCTCAATCGCGAGTCGGGCACGACCATCGTCCTCGTGACCCATGACCTCGCCCTCGCCCACCGTGCGCAGCGCGTCATCCGGCTCGCCGACGGTGCCGTGGTGAGCGACTCGCCCGGTGCTTCGCCGCGCGCCACCAGCGCCACGGCGCGGGACTGAGCATCGTGCCGCGCGTTCCTCTGCTCTCGCTCGCCTGGCGGGAAAGCCGCACCGCGCGCCGGCGGCTCCTGCTCTACATGTCCGCCATCTCGCTCGGCGTGGCGGCGCTGGTGGCCATCGACTCGTTCGCCAGTAACACCCAGAAGAGCGTGCGCGAGCAGGCGCGCGCCCTTCTCGGAGGCGACATCTCGCTCACGTCGCGTCAGCCCTTCACCGCCCGCGTCACCGCCGCGCTCGACAGCATGCGCGTGCGTGGCGTCACCTACGCCGACGTCACGACCTTCGGCTCGATGGCGCTCGTGGACCGCACCGGGCGCACGCGCCTCGCGCAGGTTCGCGCCGTCTCCAGAGGCTACCCGTTCTACGGACAGATCATCACCGCCCCGGCGAATGCCTGGTCGCGCCTGCAGGCCGGCCGCTTCGCGCTCGTCGATCCGTCGCTCCTCGTGTCGCTCAACGCGCACGTGGGCGACACGCTCTCCCTCGGCAACTCGCACTTCACGATCATCGGCACCCTCGTCAGCGTGCCCGGCGACGTGAGCGTCGCATCCGCCATCGGACCGCGCATCTACATCCCGGCGACCTTCGTCGCCGAAACGGACCTGCTGCAGTTCGGCAGCCGCTCCGATCGCGAGACGCTGGTGAAGCTTCCCGCTTCGCTCAGCACTGGCCAGTTCATCGGCCGCCTGCGTCCCGTGCTCGATTCGGCCAGCGTGCGCGCGCGCACGGTGGCGCAGACGGAGTTCAACCTCACCCAGGCCATCGACCAGCTCCGTGACTTCCTGAGCGTGATCGGGCTCGTGGCGCTCCTGCTCGGCGGCATCGGCGTGGCCAGCGGCGTGAATGCGTTCGTCATGCGCAAGATCGACACGGTGGCCATCCTGCGCTGCCTCGGCGCGACGAGCCGCCAGGTGCTGGCCATCTACATCCTGCAGGCGGTCGTGATGGGGCTCGTCGGTGCGGCCGTGGGCGCGCTGCTCGGCATCGTCGTCCAGCTCGCGCTGCCGCACGTGCTCGCCGAGTTCCTCCCGGTGGACGTACAGGTCTCCCCCGACCTGACGGCTATCCTCACCGGCCTGCTCGTCGGCGTGTGGGTGGCGCTCGTGTTCGCCCTGCGCCCGCTCGTCGCGCTGCGCAACGTGTCTCCGCTCCAGACGCTGCGCCGCGAGTCGGACGCCGCGGCGCTCCGCGGGGCGCGCATCGACCCGCTGCGCATCCTCGTCGCGCTGCTCGTCGTGCTCAGCGTCGCCGCGCTCGGTATCGCACGCGCCGAGCGTCCGCTGCAGGGACTCGGCTTCGCGGCGGGAATCGGGCTCGCCGTCGCGCTGCTGTACGTGGCCGCCGCACTGCTCAGCGCCGCCGCGCGCCACGTGGTGCGGCCATCGTGGCCATTCGTGATGCGCCAGGGGGTCGCGAGCCTCTATCGCCCCGGCAACCAGACCCGATCGGTGGTGCTCGCATTGGGCTTCGGCGTGTTCCTGATGAGCACCGTCTACCAGGTGCAGCACAACATCCTGCGCACCGTGGACGTGAAGCTCGAGGCTTCGCGCGCGAACGTGGTGTTCTTCGACGTCCAGGGCGACCAGGGCGAGCCCCTCGACTCGATCATCCGCGCCGAGGGGTGGACGGTGGTGCAGCGCACACCGATGGTGCCGATGCGCATCGCGTCCATCAATGGCGTGCCGGCCTCGCGGGTCGTCGGCGACACGACGGCCGGCCGTCGGCGGAGGGAGGGGTGGGCCGTGCGGCGCGAGTTCCGCTCCACCTGGCGCGACACGCTCGCTGCCTCCGAGAAGGTGACGGCCGGCCGCTTCCACACCGGGGGCACGAAGCCGCCCGCGCTGCCCGCGATCTCGGTGGACGTCGCGGTCGCACACGACCTCGGCCTCGCGGTCGGCGACACCATCGTGTGGAACGTGCAGAGCGTGCTCGTGCCGACGCGGGTGACGAGCTTCCGCGAGGTGAACTGGACGCGCTTCGAGCCGAACTTCTTCGTCGTGTTCGAGAGCCGCGCCCTGCAGGACGCGCCGCACCAGTACGTGGTGCTCGCCGACGTGCGCGGCGATGCGAACGTCGCACGCCTGCAACGGGACGTGGTGACGCGATTTCCCAACGTGGCGAGCCTCGACCTCACCCTGATCCAGCAGACGGTGGGGCGCGTGCTCGGCAAGGTCACGTCAGCCGTACGCTTCCTCGCCGCGCTGAGCCTCGCGCTCGCCATTCCCGTGCTGTTCAGCGCCGTGAGCGCCACGCGTCGCGAGCGGCTTCGCGAAGGCGTACTGCTCAAGGTGCTCGGAGCCACCAGGCGCCAGGTGGGGCGCATCATGCTGGCCGAGTACCTGTTGCTCGGCGCGCTCGGCAGCCTGGCCGGCGTGGCGCTGAGCGTGGGCGCCGCGTGGGCGCTCATGCACTACGTGTTCGACCAGCCCTTCTCGCCGGCGGCGGCGCCGGCGTTCCTCGTCGCCCTGGCGATGATCGCGATTGCGGTGAGCATCGGGATGCTCACGAGCCGAGACGTGTTCCGCGAGACGCCGATGGCCGCGCTGCGCGACGCCTGACGTCGCGACGCGTCACCGCTGAACCGAGGCTACGGCGCGACCGACTGGATGGTCGAGGAAAAGCCGCCCGGCTGTGCGCTGACCTGCGCGGCACAAGCAAGGAAGAGCCCGGTGGTGAACGCCAGAATGATCCGCTGGGCAGCGGGCGGGAATCGCTTCATGATCTCGGGGACTGTAGGCGCGCGGGCCGGACTGCAGCCATTCGCGGCGCGAGGAAGGAGCAACTGAAGGGAAGACGACGCCGGGAGCAGGGGCGTCACTCGGAAACTAGCGGGATCTGGAGAGGGGGAAAAGGCGGTCGCCAATCTACCCTCCCATCATTCTCCGGTTCCGTGCTCCGCCTTCAGGATCGCCTCGATCAGGATCCTCTCGTCCACGATCGGTTTCGTCACGTAGTCATCGAATCCCGCCGCCAGATATTTCTCGCGGTCGCCAGTCATTGCGTGTGCGGTGAGCGCGATCACCGGGAGGGAGCGAAGCTCGCTGTCGGCGCGGATGCGGTCCAGGATCTCGTTGCCGTCCATTCCCGGCAGCGAGATGTCGAGCAGCACGAGGTCGGGACGCGAGGCGCGCAGGCCGGCGAGGGCGTCGAGCCCGTTCTCGTATTCCACGAGGTCGTATTCACCGCCGAGCAGTGCCTGGAGGAGAAGGCGGTTGTCGGGGTTGTCCTCCACGACGGCGATGGTCGTCATCCGTCCTCCCGCGCACGGGCCGCACCCAGCCACTCGCGCACGCGCGGCGCTTCGGCGTCCAGCTCGTCGAGGATCCGGCTGAGCCCTTCCGTTGCGCCAGCCTTGGCCAGGCGCTCTCCCTCCTGGCTCAGGCGGTGCATGCGCAGCGCGCCGAGCTGCGCCGCGCTGCTCTTGAGCGCATGCAGCTCGTGCTCCACCACGTGGCAGTCTTCGTGCGCCAGGCCGCTCCGCGCTGCACCGAGTCGCTGTGGCATCGCGGCGAGGAAGAGCGTGATCATGTCCCCGAGGAGCTTGTCGCCGCCAAAGCGACGGAGGCGCTCGAGCGCTTCGGGGTCGGTCTCCGGGAAGTCCGCGTGCGTCGCTGGTTCAGCGTCCATCGGATCGGGAAGGGCAATTGAAGAGGATGCTCGACGGACGGCGGTGCCGTCGCTAGCGTACGGCGCATGACCCGGACCGTCAGGCATTCGTGAAGGAAGATCCGGAACGCACGCGGCGCGACATCCGTGCAGCGTTCATCTTCGGCATCGTTGCGGCTACGCTGGAGCTCGGCGCGCTGATCTGGTTCTTCCGCTGACGACTGTTCGCGCTCAGGGGTAGCGCGGTCCGCTCGTCGTGTCCTCGTCTTCCTGGAGGATGCCGGTCTGGGCGGGGTGCCGGCAGCGGAATGGACGCGCGCCGCGCGCGATCGCCGAATCGCGTGCGACCTTGCAGGTCTCGAGCGCGCCATCGATCGCCTGCTGGAGCTCGTTGCGCAGCATGTCGGTCTGCGGCGCCGACGCATGCTCGGTGAGGAAGATCTTGTACTCCTGGAACGCCGTGCGCAGCTCCAGCCCCGCGCCACGCAACTGCCCCTGACGGGTGAAGTCGCGCGCCCGGGTCACGTGCAGCATGACTTCGCGAGCGTCGGCTTCAGCAGTGCTGGTCGTGGGCGGCACGGTACTGACCGGCGACGAGTCGCCGTTCGTGCGCTCGGCCGCCTGCATCGCCGCGCGGCGCAGCCGCAAGCCACCGTCCATGGGGGAGAGCGAGTCGACAGACGATACGCCGGCCGAATCGGTCCGCACGCTGTCATGCGGCACGAGGGCGGAACCGGCGAGGGTCACCTGCATCGAGCCGCTGTCCGTGGGTGCCGTCGGGGTGACGGGTGCTCCCGCCACGGGAGGCTTCACCGAGTCGAACGCAGTGGGCGGCATCGGCTTCGCCGCGACGGTGCGCCTCCCGCCCAGCAGGGCGCGGAGCTGTGCGGGTGGGTGTACGGCGAGTGCCCCTCCACCGGCGAGCAGTGCGAGAGCGAGGAACACCAGTCCTCCGCGCCGTCGCCGCGGCGGGGCAGCCGCCGCGGTCACCGTGGGTCGCGGCCGCGAGGTGCTCCCGCTCACCGCGGGGACCACCGCCGGCGTCATCATGCGCGTGGCCGCACCGATGGCGAGTGCCGCGCCCTTGAAGGTGGGCAGCCCTGCGCCCCCACGCACGTCGCGCGCGAAATCGAGCACGTTGCTGTAGCGCTCATCCGGCTCCGGGGCGAGTGCGCGGTCGAGCGCCTTCTGCACCCGGGGCGGCCACGGCACGTTCGGCTTCACCTCGCTCAGCGTGAGCGGCCGGGCCGTGAGGCGCTGCACCAGCGACTGCTTTGACGTGAGTGCGGGGTGCGGCAGCACTCCCGTGAGCATGTTGAACAGCACGAGCGCCAGCGAGTACAGGTCGGTGCGTGCATCGAGCGCCTCACCGGCGATCTGCTCGGGACTCATGTACTCGGGCGTGCCGATGGCCACGCCAAGCGAGGTGACCGTCTGGTCCCCCGACTGGGTGGTCTTCGCGATGCCGAAATCGACGATCTTCGCCTGCTCGCGCCCGTCATGCTGCGTGGTGACGAGGATGTTGTCCGGTTTCAGGTCGCGATGGACGATGCCCAGCAGGTGCGCCGCATGCAGCCCGTCGGCAATCTGGCCGGCCAGCTCCGCGGCACGAGCGGGGACGAGCGGCCCGCCGTCGCGGAGGATCGCGGTGAGCGTCTTCCCCTCCACGTATTCCATGGCGAGATACAGAGTGCCGTCCTCGGTCTCGCCGAAGTCGTAGATCGCCGCCACATTTGGGTGGTTGATGCGGCTGGCGTTGGCGGCCTCGCGGTTGAACCGGCTTATCGCGTCGGGGGTAGGCGCCAGCGCCGGGCTCATCACCTTCACGGCGCTCAGGCGGCCCATGCGCACGTGCTCGGCGAGGTAGACGCGGCCCATGCCGCCCTCGCCGAGCGTGCGCAGGACGCGGTAGCGGTCAGCGAGGATCGTCCCGATGAACGGGTCCTCGTGCACGACGGTCGCGCCGAGCCGGGCCCCGTCGCGGGGGCAGGTCTCGTGCTCGGGGCCGTATTCGGTGCGGCACAGCGGGCAGACGTTCACGATGGCGCGCTGGGTTGAGCTGGGGAAGACGTCTCGGAGGAAGGACAGTCGGGGAGGTCGGGAGGTCACGGATGGGTACGCCAGGGCGGCCGGCGCGAGTCCTGCGACGCTGACTGGCGACCCTCTCCGTCGGAAGGTCGATCGCACAGGAGGCCGCTCATGCATCTGCTGCTCGTCGCGCTCGCGCTGCAGCTTCGCACGGTCGCACTCGCTGCTCCGGTCATGCCGCACCAGGCGGCTGGCGCACTGGCCGATTCGGTGCGTGCCGCCAGGCGTGCGCGCAACGAACAGGCGTCGTTCGAGCGATCACGACGCGCGTACCTCCCGGCCGATCCCGGTGCGGACGGGCGATGCGACGTGCATGTCGGCCGCTTCTGCTGGTGGTCGGACGAGGCACCTCCCCTGCTCCCGCCCGAAGCCCCATCCACGGTCGCGCGACGCGCGCTGCTCATCTCCCTGTTCGACTCGTTGCTCGCGGAATACCCGGGCGATGACTGGATCGCCGGCATGGCGGTGCACTACCGCATCGAGTCGCACGATCTCGCGGGTGCGGACAGCGCGGCGCGAGCCTGCCGCGGCACCGGCTGGTGGTGCGCGGCGCTCGCTGGATATGCCGCGCACACACGCGGTGATGTCGCACGGGCGGACTCCGCCTTCACCGTCGCCCTCGCCGCGATGCCCGACGAGCAGCGCTGCGAATGGACCGACATTCACACGCTGCTCCCTGGCGACGCGCGCGGCCGCTACGAGAAGCTCTCCTGCGCCGATCGCGTCCCCGTGGACTCCCGCTACTGGACACTCGGGCGGCCGCGCCTCGCGTCGCCAGCGAACGACTGGCGCAGCGAGTTCCTGGCGAGACGGGTGCAGGCATGGCTCGCGCGGCGCTCGCTCACCCCGCAGGGACTCGGCTGGGGGAACGACGCGGAGGAGCTGCTGCTGCGCTTCGGCTGGCCGGTGCGATGGAGCCGGGTCGAGCGTCCCTTCGCCACGCTCACGCCGGAGGTCTCCGTCATCGGACACGATCCCTGGCCCAGCTTCGACTTCGGGCCGCGCGAGGAGATGCTCGATTCCACCGCATCGGCCGCAAGTGACGATGACGGGTGGGACCTGCACTCGCAGCAGTCGACCACCCGTTATGCGCCCCATGGAATCGACCGCCTCATCGGCGTGACCACGCAGCTTGCGCGATTCCGACGGGGCGACTCCACGCTCCTCGCGGCTGCCTTCTTCGTCGGAGACGATTCCATCCGCGCCCCCGACGCGCGGCTGGCCGCGGCGCTGGCCGATGGACGCACCTTCGTGAGCGCCCCTGATTCCACGATGAGCGGCACGCTGATGCTCGTGGTGCCCGGAGAGCCGGTCATCGCTGGCGTGGAGATCACCGACAGCGTGAGCCGTACACTCGCACGCAGCCGCACCGTGTTCGCGCCGCCCCAGGCTGGAGAGGAGCTTTCGAATCTCCTGTTCTACCGTGGAGGAGGCGATCCGCCGGAAGGACTGGACTCCGCCGTCGCGAGGGCCATACCGGCCTCGCGCGTGGAGCGCACGCAGCCGGTCGGCCTCTACTGGGAAGCGTACCGTGCGGCTGATGCGAGTGACAGCGCGAGAGTCTCGATTACCGTCGAGCGCGTGGATCACGGCTTCTTCCGCAGCACCTTCCAGAAGATCGGCATCGCGCAGGACGACAGTCCATTGAGGCTCGACTGGACGGACGCGCGACCGCTGATCGGCGGCGTGAGCACGTACGCCATCTCGCTCGACCTGGGCAACCTGGCGCCGGGCCGCTACCGCGTGTCACTCTCGATCACGAGCGGCGACCGCCCGCCCTTGGCGGCGACGCGCGACCTCGAGCTGGTGGATCGCTGACGCCAATGGAGCTCGGCGCTGCAGCAGCATGACGATCGGTTGGGGGCATGCTTCCTGCCCCCCTCGGCCGCGCAATGAGCTCCGAAGACCGGACGGACGTCGTCATCATCGGTGCCGGCGTCGCCGGCCTGGCCGCCGCTCGACGCCTGCGCGAACATGACGTGCGGTGCGTGGTGCTCGAGGCGCGAACGCGGCTCGGGGGCCGCATCTGCACCGTCCGCGATCCTCGATCACCGGTACCGATCGAGCTCGGCGCGGAATTCGTGCACGGTGAGGCGCCGGAGCTCACCGATATCGCACGCGAGGCGGCGCTCACCGCCGTGGATGTGGTTGGCGAGCGCTGGAGCGCGGCGCATGGACGCTTCACTGCCCTGCCGGACTTCTGGGAACGCGTTGACCGCGTGCTCAGCCGCGCGAAGGCGAGCCGCGACCCCGATCGTCCCCTGTCGTCGCTGTTCGACGAGCGTCCCGGTGGGCATCGGTTCGCGCGGGATCGCACCCTCGCCCGCGAGTTCGTGGAAGGGTTCCACGCCGCCGAGCTGAATCGCCTCAGCGAGCGCGCCGTTGCCGAGGGTGGCAATCCCGGCGGCGATCCGGCGGAGCAACGCATGGCTCGCTTCGTGGACGGCTATGGCGCAGTGGTGGAGTGGCTCGCCGCGCCGCTACGCTCGGCGATCCGGTGCGGCCGGGTGGTGGAGCGTGTGGAGTGGGACAAGGGCCGCGTGCGCGTACGGGCCGCGACGGCCGGCGCGGGCGAGACGTACGACGCGCGCGCGGTGATCGTCACCGTGCCGGTCTCGCTGCTGCACGACGACGCCACCGGCCCGGGCGCCATCACCTTCGCGCCGGAGATCGCCGCCGTGCGGGCCGCGGCGTCGAGCGTAGCGATGGGCCAGGTGCGACGCATCGCGCTGCTGCTCGACCGTCCCCTCATCGAGCTGCTCGACGGACGCCGCCGCGCGCAGCTCGCGCACCTCACCTTCATGCATGCGCGCGGAGTGGACGTGCCAGTCTGGTGGACCTCCTTTCCATTGCGAACCAGCACCCTGATCGGCTGGGCAGGCGGTCCCGCGGCGATCGCCCTCGAGCGGCACCCCGAGGAGCTCGAGGCGCGCGCGATCGCGTCTCTCGCCTCGGCGACGGATCTCGAGCCTCGACGGCTGGCGCGTCACGTGGTGGCGTCCTTCTCGCACGACTGGGGTCACGATCCGTTCGCGCGTGGTGCGTACAGCTATGCGTTGGTCGGTGGTGCCGATGCGGCTCGCCGCCTCGCGAAGCCGGTGCAGCATACGATCTTCGTGGCTGGCGAGGCGACTGACGAGGCGGGACGGACCGCTACCGTGCATGGCGCCATCGCCTCGGGCTATCGTGCGGCGGCGCAGGTAGCGCGTGCCCTCACGCGCGACTGAGTGGCGGACGCGTTGCAATCTGCGCGACGATCTTCCTGGACGGCTCGCCGGCGCGTGCTCGCTCCAGCGCTGGCTCTCGCGGCGGCCGCGTGTCGTGGTGCGCCGTCGAAGCGCGCTGCCCTCGAGGCACTGGAGCGGTCGCCCCTCAGCCACGATACGGCGACGATCTACCGGCGTGTGTGGAAGGACGGACCGCCCTGGTTCTCCTGCGCCGAAGTGATCGCGAAGTTCGACGGCCATGCCGACACGGCCGTGGTACGCGACCAGGTGGGCAACTGGCGTCCGCTCGTCGTGTCGGCGTGGCTGGTGTTGACCGACACGTCTGCCGGAGTGGTGAGCGACCCCGGGTGGTGCGCCGCGCACCTCACGGACCAGGGGCAGCTCAATGCGCGCGGATGGATCGAGGTGGAGCGGGATTCATTCCCGACAGGACAGCCACGCCGTGGGTGGACGGTTCCCATCGGCCACCAGAAGCTCGACGTCACCGAACGCCCGCAGCGCGTCGGCAAGGACACGGCGCGCGTGGAGTACGTGGAGACCGTGGCGCCCAACGTGAATGGCTCCGCGATGGCGGCCGATCGTGACAGCACGTATCGCGTGGCGCTGATGGTGAGGTCGGACGCCGGGTGGCGGGTGATCCGCGTGCGGACAGCGACGCCCCGCGATACGATCCCCTGAACGAAACGAGCCGCCCCCGAAGGTGCGGCTCGCTCGTGCAACGACGACGACGATCAGGCGTCCAGCTTGTTCTTGCGACGGCGGGCAGCGCCGAAGATGCCGATGAGGCCCGTGGCGAGCAGCGTCATGGACGCCGGCTCGGGGGTGGCCGTCACCAGCGCCTGGATGCTCGTCGGGTTCGCGGCGTTGTTGACGCCGATCGCGTAGCCCTTGCCAGCCGCGGGTCCGATGTTGTCGAAGATCAGACTGTAGGTCGTATTGTCGATGACGACCGTCTGCGGAGCCGGCGTCCAGATCAGCGAGCTGAAGTCCGGGCTGGTCTGCACGGAGCCCGAGAACGATCCCACGGTCATGCCGGTTCCCGTGGTCGGGTTGGTCTGCTGGATGGCGAGCGTGAACATCACCGCGCCCGAGGGCACCGTGACGTCACCCGTGCCGGTGAGCGCGAAGTTGCCGAGGCTGACGACACTCCCGCTGCCAATCAGGCCGGGGTTCAGGTCCTTCGCATGATACGTGAGCGTGAAGCCACCGCCCGTGCAGGCGGCGCTGATCGGAGCGCCCGGAGTCGGCGTCGGCGCCACGGCCGTGCCGCACCCTGGGAAGGCGCTCGTGAAGAACCCCTGGGTGTAGTAGTTGACCTGCGCCTGCGCCGGTATAGCGGCGATCGCCGCCGCCACCAGAGCACCTGTTACTGCTCTTGTCGCGATCCGCATTCGTCTCCTCCCCTGATGATTACCACGACGTGCGACCGGTGTGGCCGGCCGCGTATCCAGCCGCCGAGCACTCGCTCGAGCGACCGTACTGCACTTGCAACAGCCAGACCTTCGGCGTGCGAAACCGCCGAGAGGCGCGACTACCAGCCTTTCTGCCCGAACAGCATCACGGGCAGCGTCATCGTCATGATCCGCAGATCCTCGAGGAGGCTCTGGCGCCGGATGTATTCGAGATCGTACTGCACCTTGCGGCGCACGTCGTCGACGCACGCGTCGTAGCACTGGTTGATCTGCGCCCAGCCGGTGATCCCTGGCTTCACGCGCTGGCGGAAGCGGTACATCGGAATCCCTTCACGCAGGTCGGCAAAGAGTGACGGGCGCTCGGGGCGCGGGCCAACGATGTTCATGTCACCCTTCAACACGTTCAGGAGCTGCGGCAGCTCGTCGAGGCGCGTGCGGCGAAGCACGCGGCCGACGATCGTGACTCGCGGATCGGCGCGCATGGCCCACACGGCGCGTCCGTCAGGTTCCGCATTCACGTGCATCGAGCGGAACTTGTACATCGTGAACGGACGACCGCCGAGGTCGTGGACGCGCCGCTCGTCGGTCGTGTGGCGCCCGTACCGGCGATCCACGCCGACGCGCACCTGCGAGTAGAACACGGGGCCGCGGGACGTGAGCTTCACCGCAAGCGCGATCAGCAGGAAGATCGGGGACAGCGCGATGAGGGCGAGGGCGGCCAGCGTGACGTTGACGGCGCGGCACAGCGTCTCGTCCCGCTCGCGTGGCCGAACGTCTTCCACCTCTGCCGCCAGCGGACGATCGACATCGAGCGGGAGCTCGACATCCAGCACCGCATCGGCAGGCAGCGCGATGTCGGCGAGGGGGAAGGTGAGCAGCTCGAGGCAGTGTTCGACCTTGCGAAGGTCAGGAGCCCGATGCTCACCAGGACGCCGGCGTGCCGGCGTGCGGGCTGCTGCCGGCACGTCGAGAGTCGCCCGTGTCACTGGCATCGCGCTCGCAGCTCCCTCCATTCGCAGTCTCCTCCTTGTCTCAAGCAGTGGTCATCGTGAGTCCGCCGCGGGATGTACGAGCACCAGCGACAGCTACGTCCCTGATCCTCGTCGTCACCGCGCGGAGGAAGCGCAGCGCTCGGCGGTAACGCACATCACATACCAACCCTGTCGTGCCTGCTCGGGAGGCGGTCGATGTGTCGTGAGAAGGCGCGCGAGGAGGTAGAGTGCCCCGCGATGTCGGAGGAGAGGAGAACACTGAAAGGTCGAGGTGTCAGTCTTTGCCTGACACCCCGAACTGCCGACATCCGGACCGTCCGACTTTCGATCGACCGATCTTCCCGCTTTCCGTAAACACGACGCCCCGCCACGGCGTGTGCCGGGCGGGGCGTCGGGACTGCAATGGGCCTGGGTAGAGTTGAACTACCGACCTCACGCTTATCAGGCGTGCGCTCTAACCACCTGAGCTACAGGCCCTGCTGGAGCCTTTGAATCTAGCACAACGACGCTCGCGGTCAATTGTCCGCCTCGCAGGAAGCGAGACAGGGGACAGAATGTCACGACGACGAGCCGATCGGGCGGTCGCGACGATAATCGGTGTACGGGGCGGCATGATTTCGGCCGCTCGCTCGCTCGTCACCAGCCACGACCGCCGAATTGAATTCGTCCTCGCTTCGCCGCGCGCTCCTTCCCCTCGTCGCCGTGCTCGCGCTCTGCGCCGCGGTCGGCGATGCGCACGCGCAAGCGAGTGGCAGCATCGTCGTCGGGGCGACGATCCTGCCCGTCGCGCCCCGGGGGCTCTCCGGCCCCCTCCGGATCCAGCTCGGCAGCCGCGGCAATGACCTCGCCATCCGCGGCGAGCCGGCGACCGGTGGCAGGCCCACCCTGATCTTCGTTCGGGTGAGCCGCCCCGATTCTGTCGACCGGCCGCGAAGGTTCGTCGGCCGGCCCCTCGTCGCGGGGGCGGAGGTGCGCATGCTCCTGCCCGATTCCCGCTACCCCTCCGGCGTGCAGCTCGAGCGCCTCATCCTTCCCGGAACCTGACCGGTCAGCTGCCCCGAGCGAGCGCGCGGAGCTTGATTGGCGGCACTTCGATCGCTTCCTCTCCCTCGGTCGGGACTTCGACCACCACCTCCGGCGGAGCAGCGCCCAGCACGGCGAGTGACGACGCACTCACCGCGAGCCGATAGCGGCCAGGCCGCATGCGACTCAGGTAGAAGGCACCGTCGCCGAAGGTGCGCGCCCGGTACAGCGCTCCCGTCGTCGAATCCCGCAGCTCGATCGACACGCCGGCCGGCAGCGCCATCGCGGAATCCGCGATGAGGCGACCCAGGACCTCGCGCGTATGGACGAGGGCGAAGGTCACGTTGCTGAACTGGTGCGGCGAGGGACGGAGGTAGTGCGACGGCACGGCGGCTACCCAGGCCGGGTCCTCCAGCGACAGCGTATCCAGCTCCACGCCGATGCGCTCGTACGGCGTCGCGCTCCACGACGAATAGCGCCCGGACGAATCGGTGCGGACGCGAAGACCTCCCACGCGGACGACCGCGTTCGCCACCGGTAGATCCGCGGTGCCATACGCGCCGTCCCCATCGACATCCTCGTACACGCGCCCCTCCACACCGGAATATCCGAGGCCCCCATACGCCAGAGGCGTGAGTCGGCGCACCGAACCGACTGCCACCGCGCCCGTGGCGGAGTAGCCGCCGTCCACGTGTCCCCGGCGGCCGCTGACGCGCGTGAGCATGCGCGCGCCGGGAGTAGTGATCGTCGCGCTCACCACGAGCTGCGTGCCCGGGATCCCGTGAATTCTCCGCAGCGAGACATTGGTGTAGCCGGCGCTGTTCTGCAGTGACAGCGCGCCCTCCCACTGCACGAGACGCGTTCCCTGGAAGCCGCCCTCCAGCCGCACGATGGGGAGACCGAGCCCCGCCAATCTTCCAGCATCGACGGAAAACGAAGGGGAGACACGCACGATCGGTGCGCCACCACTGTCTGGATGCACCTGTGCGAGAGGATCCGATTGCAGTCCGAGCTCCAGGAGGCCGCGCCTGATCGGCGTGCTCACGCTGACGTCCCACCGGTCCGAGAGGGTCGCGCGATCGCGCTCGAAGCGCGAGCCAAGAGTCAGCCCGCGATTGCCCTGCCGAGGAAGCAGATGCATGAGGCGCAGTGAGCTGGAGACGAACCACGCGCCGCCGGGGCTGGACACCCCGATGCCTCCCTGCCCTGCCTCATTCATTCCTGCGCTGACGTTGCCGATCACCCGGTCGTCGCCGTCATGCGTCAGCGAGCCGCGCACGTACGCCCGCTCGCGCGCCTGCACCTGCATCGCCCAGCCGGGAGCAGGAAGCAGGCTCACGCCGCCGTAGCCGTGCCGCTCGGCACGCGCCGAGTCGCGCAAGGCGTCCAGACCCAGCTGCATCGTCAGCCACCGACGCACGCCATGCCGCAGCTCGGCGTAGCCGAGGTCGCCGCACTGCTGCAGCACGCATCGTCCGCCGCCAGCGGCATATTGCCACTCGCCCGCGTGCAGCTGCCCCACCGGGATGACGTACGTCATCGCCGCCTCGTCGATCTCCCCCGCCGGTCCGTACAACCGGACCCGCAACGGCGTGGTGCCGTACCGCAGCGGCACACTCACCACACCACCCGCAGCATCGGAGAAACCCACCAGCCGGTCGCCCTCGTACACCTCGTACTCCCACCCCGCCGGCAGTGGGCGCGCGAAGGGAACCTCGCCGAACTGCAAGTCACGAACGAAAGGCGCGTTCGTGATGCTGAGACCGCGCATGGCGTGCGCTTCCGCCCCCTCGCTCACGATATCCCCGAGCTGCAGCTGCCGAAGCCAGCGTCCCTGCGGAAACACGCGGAGGTACGAACCGTCAGCTTCCGTTCGGGGACCGCCATCCGAGGCATTCGCGAGTCGGGTGACGAAGTGGGTCTTCACCATCCCGCCAGCCAGGCCAAGCCCGATTCGTCCACTGACGCTGGTTGGCGCAGCGAATGGCGCCACCGGTCCGCCCAGTGACCACTCCGCCACGCCGAAGCCCGTGCGCGGCACGAAGGGCACGACAGGCGGTGCAGCAGCGCGATCCAGCTCCATCCGTCGCCGCGCATCGTCTCGCCGTCGCTGCGCTTCCTCGTGAATCTGCGCCGGGAAACCACCGCCGCGCGAAACATGAACCGTCAGCGTGCCAAGATCGACGTCGATGGATCCATCGATCAGGGCAGCCAGCCGCGGCGCGGCGATCCACACCTCGCTCGGCGTGGCCACCACCGAGCCGGAGTCGGCAGGTCCCCACGGAAGCACGGCCTCATCACCGGACCCGGGGCGGGAGACTCGCAGCTGTGCACTGTCGCGAAGGATCCGATGCGGCACGCCAAGGACGGCGAGCAGCGCGTGCGCCGGCACGAGGAACGTACCCCGGCTCGAGACGAGCAGGGGCAGCGTGACGGTCGGCACGTCTGCGGCGACGAGCTCGAACAAGCCTTCGTCGAACCCGCGGGGAGTTTCCTGCGCGCGCGCGAGCGGGACGCGTGTGATCAGGGCGAGAAGCAGCAGCAGTCGCGCGCCACCTCGCCGAGCGCACCAAGGCCGATGAGACACGCGTCAGTTGGCGACGATCAGCACCGTGGCGCTCGCCGCGTAGTGCCCGGGCCGCTGCGATGCGGCCGGTGAGACCGACGCACCCACGTACAGCGCCAGCTGGTCGTTGACGAACACCTTCGGGCCCGGGCCGAACTTCGTCGGTCGCACGCGCGTGGTGGGATTCGCCACCGGGTCCCACGACGTGAGTGACGCCGTCTGGCAGACGCCAAGCACGTCCAGCTCGCACGCCGCCACGTTTGCCCCGGCAAAGTTGATGGGGATGGTCGCCCCTCCGGGACCCGCGAGCGCTGCAGGAAGGGTGAAGGTGATGTCCACCGACTTGCGGCCGAGCAGGCCGCCGACGTGGAACTCCGCGCCCTGCGGCGTCCGCGGCGGCACGGTCGTGGTCGTGCCGGGCACCACGGTGCCGAAGTTCAAGGCGCGGACACCGCTCGCCGTGATCGGCGGAAAGAGGATCTCGAGCGTCGTGCTCACGCCTGCCGTGATGCCGGCCTGCGCGCGCAGCACGGCGGGCGCGGCGAGCAGCAGGACGGCCAACGCGAGGAGGCCGGTGCGTCGGTACATGGCGCGAGCGTCGACGAACGCTCAGCGAACCGCGACAGTGCCGTTGGTCGGCTCGGTGCGAACCGGGCCGACGCTCGGCAGGTCGGGTCGCTCCGTATCCACCACGTAGCGCACCTCGAGCGGACCGTCGGGAAGGGGTGACCCGCTGCGCAGCACGAACCGCCGACGCAGGTCGCGATACACCGCCACGACATCCTCCGCTTCCGCCAGCCTGTGGTCTGCGGAGTCGTACAGCTCGGCGCGCACGCGGCCAAGAAAGACGGCGTTCCCTTCGCGGTGGAGGTCCACGGTGAACTGCACGCCATCGCGCTCCCGATGCGCCGAGGTCGTCGCGGCGATTCCCGTGTGCATCGTGCCCTTCTGGAAGAACACTGCCGTGGCAAAGGTGGTCTCGAGCGAGAGCTGCATGTGCACCTGGCCCTGCGTCTGCTCGATGGGCGGCTCGCCGCCGCGCGACTTCACGAGCACGCGACCCCAGTACTCTCCATCGGCGAGGCCGGCAGGCGCCACGACAGTCACGCGCACCACCTGGCGCTGGCCGGGCTGGAGCACGAGCCGGCGAGGAAAGGCGCGCAGCCAGTTCGCCGCCGACGGCTCACCGGTGGCCGCCGAGTCGGTGATGACGACGGCGAGCGTACCACTGCTGTCCGACGTCGGATAGCCGAACCCGAAGGCGATCTCGATCTCCTCGGCGCGGCTGCTCGTGTTGATCAGCGTGAGCAGTGCGGACGGGTTGCGGGCGGAGAGGTAGAGAGCCGTGGGACTCACGGTGACTGCCCGCGCCGCGGGAGCGAGGAGCGCGAGAGCGATGGCGGCGAGGAAGCTGGGTCGAGAGACGAGATGCATCAGGTGCCTGGCTGGCTGACGATGACGATGATGCGGGCGGTGTAGTGGCCCGCTCGCTGGGTGCTCGCTGGCTGCGCGGTGGCGCCGAGGACGAGGTGGGTCACGCGATCGGTGGCGAGCTGCACGCGCTGGAGCTGTTGCGGGTTGAAGGGCACAACCGATCCGCCGGATGACTGGAGCACACCGGCGCTCATCGTCGAGAAGGAGAGAGGAAGCGAGCCGCCCTCGGGAGTAGCGAGTGCGGAAGGGAGGACGAAGCTGACGTCGAGCGGGCCGCCGCCGGCCAGTGCCACGACGCCGCGGCGTGCCACGTCATCGAGTGACACCGTTTCCGGCGTCCCGGGCAGGAGCAGGCCGAACGAGAGCCCCTGCACCGGGCTGACGGTGACCGCCTGCGCGTGCGCCGCGGCCATCGTCGGGCTCCAGACGAACAGCAGCGCGGCGAGGGCACCGCGCTGCAACGTTCCACGCATGGATCGCGTCGAGAGACGTCTCCCGCGCGATCAGTTCGCCGTCGCGGTGATGCGAATCGTGCCCGAGTAGTTGCCCGGCACCGTGTTCGTCTGCGCGGCGGAGAGCGAGCCGTTGAAGATCACGAACTCGTTGACGAGGGCCGCGGGCGCGGTGACGGTCAGGACGGCCGCAGTCCCGGTGGCCGGCGCGCAGCTGGAGAACGCGGTGGTGATCGTGGTAGCGGTGGCGCCGGTGCCGCAGGTGTAGGTCGGCGAAATGGTGCCTCCGGGGCCGGCGATCTGGCCGGTGGCCGCGGCGTCGGGGAGCGTCCAGATCACGCCGACGTTCCGTGAGAAGGCAATGCTGCCCGTGCCGGTGGCGGTGGTGCCCGGCGTGACGCTGCCGAAGCTGAGCGGGGTGGATGCCCCGAAGGCGAACACGGTCGCGATGTCGGCGGAGGCGGTGATGGACCCGGTC
>DASUXT010000100.1:0-24156 GCA_036377775.1 Gemmatimonadaceae bacterium
GGTTTAGCCATTCGGGTCGATGCGGAAGAGCGCCTGCCCGTATTCCACCGGCTGCGCGTCGGAGGCGAGGACCTCGGTCACCACGCCGGCGACCTCGGACTCGATCTCGTTCATGATCTTCATCGCCTCGATGATGCAGAGAATCTGCCCCTTGGAGACGCGCGAACCCACCGACACGTAAGGTTTTGCCCCCGGCTCCGGCGCTCCGTAGAACGTCCCGACCATCGGCGACTTCACCTCGCTGCCGCCGCTCTTCGGCGGCGCCTTCGCCGGCTCCTCGACCGCCGCCACCCCCTCGGCCGGGGTGGGTCTCGCCGGCGCCGGCGCCGCGGCCATCATCGGCGCCATCACCGGCTGAGGCGCCATCTGCACGCCGCGCCCCGACGGGCTCTTCGAGATGCGGATCTTCACTCCCTTGTCCGACGTGATCTCGAGGGAATCCACCGTGGACTCGTCCACCATCTCGATGAGCTTCTTGACGTAGCGTAAGTCGATCATAGGCCTGATGGGTATTGTCGCGCCGCTCGCGCGGTGCGCCATTCAGCCGAGCTCCAGGAGCTCGCGCGGGAAATCCGTGAGAATGTGCGGTCCGTCGGCGGCGAGCACCACGTCGTCCTCGATGCGCACACCGCCCCAGCCCGGACGGTAAACGCCGGGTTCGATCGTCACCACTGCTCCTTCCGGCAGACCAGCCTCGGCCGTGCGTGCCAGCCGAGGCGCTTCGTGCACCTCGAGCCCGATCCCGTGCCCGAGGCTGTGGCCGAACAGCTCGCCGAAGCCAGCCCGATCAATGTAGTGACGGGCGATTGCATCGGCATCCCGCCCGCTCATTCCGGCGTGCACGCCGGCCGATGCACGGGCATTCGCCTCGCGGACGATCTCGTACAGCGCGCGGTGCTCCTCGTCGGCGCTGCCGATGACCACGGTACGCGTGATGTCCGAGCAGTAGCCCTGCACTTCGGCGCCGAAGTCCATCAGCAGGAAATCGCCTCGCTCCAGCACGCGTGTGGAGGAGCGCGCATGTGGCAGCGCGGAACGCGGTCCGCTCGCGACGATGCTGGGAAAGGGAAATCCCTCGCTCCCCTCGTCACGCAGCGCCTTCTCGAGCACGCCGGCCACCTCGAGCTCCGACATTCCGGCGTGGAGCTGCGGCAGGGTTCGATCCAGTGCGCGCGTCGCCACGCCGGCTGCGTCACGGATGCGCGCGATCTCCTCCGCGTCCTTCCGCTCGCGCAATGTCTCCACGAGGTCGGCCGTCGGCCGCCATTGCCAGCGCGCACCCGCTTCCACGAGACGCTGGAAATCCCGGTGCTGGATGTGCGCCGTCTCGAACCCCATGACCTTCACTGGCAGCTGGGCGAGCTGCTGCCAGAGGCCCGTCCAGAGACTCGCCGGCTCGATCACGACGCGCGCCAGGTCCCCGACTTCGTCCCGCACCTGCGTCTGGTAGCGGAAATCGGTGATGAGGACGATCTCGCGGACCGTGACGACGACGAGGGCGCTGGAACCGGAGAATCCGGTGAGATAGCGGATGTTCGGAAGCCCGGTGAGCAGCAACCCGTCCAGGTGTGCTGCCGACAGCCCGTCCACCAGGGCGGCGATGCGCCGCGGTCGCGCGTCAGCCACTGCTGTCCTGGCGCGAGCGTAGCGTTGCCACGAGGCCGCGCAGCGCCAGCTCGTATCCGTACGTGCCGAACCCGACGAGGCTTCCGATCGCCGCCGGCGCAAGCATCGAGCGATGACGCTCCGCTTCTCGCGCATGGACGTTCGTGACGTGAACCTCCACGAATGGCAGCGACACGCCGGTCAGCGCGTCACGCAGCGCGAGGCTGGTATGCGAGTACGCTCCCGCGTTGATCACCGCGCCATCGGCGCGACCGCGGAGCGAATGCACGAGCTCCACGAGCTCTCCTTCGCCGTTGCGCTGGGCGCACTGCACTTCCACGCCGAGCTCGCGTCCGACGTCGGCAAGGTGCGCCTCGACCTCCGCCAGGGTGACCCGGCCGTACAGCTCGGGCTCGCGCGTGCCGAGCAGGTTGAGGTTGGGCCCGTTGAGGACGGCGATCCTCACTTCTGCTTCAGGCCCTGCAGCCAGGAGTTGAACTGCTCGATGTCGTCTGCGTTTCGCTCCGCAGGTTCGGGCTGCGCCCCCGTCCCCTGGGAGGGCGTGGCGGCTGGACTCGACCCCGCTGGCGGTTCTGCGGCAGCACTCTCCGAGAAGAATTGGTCGAACGAGAACGAGTGGGCACTTCTCGGCGGGCGAGCGCCGCCATCGCGAAAGACGCTGTCGAGCGACAGCTCGCCGGCGGCAGCGCGGGCGGGACGTCCACTGATCGAAGGCGACTCCTTCTGCTCGCCACCGAATGCCTGGGCGAGCGCCGACGCCGCCGAGGCGTCGGCCTGATTCACCGAGCGCTCGCCGAACAGCGCGTCGATCGAACCCTTTCCCTTCCCCGTTCCCGGCTCCGGCTCAGCAGTGGCCTCCGCCGGCGGCGGAGCGGCCTCGCGTCCAGGAAGGGGGCCGTCGTCGAGCATGGGCAGGCCCTGGAGAGCAGGCGCTACCTCGGGGGCAGCGTCGCCAGACTGTGGCGGCGTCGGCGCGGAGGAAGCGGAGGAGGCGGACGAATCGGGGATCGTGTCGAATGCATCGAGCGACGCGAAGTCGTCGTTCGCCGGCGGCACGGAGGCCGCACTTCCTTCCCCCGGGCGTCGCGCGGCGATCCGCACGAAGAACTCCCGCACGTTGGGTCCCGAATCCACCTCGTCGCGCCGCTGCAGCTCGGCCACGCGGTCCTTCAGTCGCTCGCTCTCCGGGCTCGCGGCCAGCAGGAGCTTGTAGACGTCCAGCGCCTGCTCCCGGAACCCCTGCTTCATGTACAGCTCCGCCATCGTCTCGGTCACGAAAGGCTGCGAAGGCGTGACACGCGGGGGTGCCGGAGGGGCAGGCGCAGTCGGAATATCGAATGCGTCGCGCGCGTCGATGAGCTCTGCCTCGGCAGCGATGACCTCGGGAGGAATGTCGACTGGCGGCGCGTCCGCGACCTCTGCCGACTCGGCCGACTCAGTGAACGCGACGGGGGCCTCCGGTGCCGACGCCGGCAGCGGCTCGAGGTCTGGAAGCGGTGGCGGCGACGCCTGTGCGCCGGATGCGTCGAACCCGCCCAGTGCCGTCTCTTCCAGCCCCTCGAGCGGAGCGACCGCAGAAGGAGGACCTTCGAACTCCGCAGGCTCCAGCTGATCCGCGATTCCTGCCAGCCCCTCCGTCCGCGCTGGCGGCGGCGTGAACTCCATCGCCTCGAACCCTTCCGCACGCCCGGCGGACCCCGCGTCCATGGCGTGTTCGTCCACCATGTCCAGATCGAGCAACGACTCGCTTGCTGGTTGCGGAGCTGGCGGCAGGGGAGGCGGCGCTGGCGGCTCGAACGCCGGTGCGAGCTCGACGATGGTGCTCTGCTCGATCACCGTCTCCGCCGCGGGTTCGCTGAAGGAGTAGGAGGGCGTCGGCGCGGATTCCGGTGCTGGCGCTCCCTGGGGCTGTCCTGCAGCCGGCGACGCATCGAGCGCCGAGAGGAGGCCCTGCACCTCCTCGTTTCGCGGATCGGCTTCCAGGACGCGTTGGTACCAGAGCCTCGCCAGCTCGATGTCGCCGTGCGACCGCGCGATGTCACCCAGATGGCGCAGCGCGATCAGGTTCTCCGGATCGAGCGTGAGGGCCGTCTCGAAGACCGTGCGCGCGTCGTCCATGCGGCCAAGGTCGTACAGCGCCTGGCCGTAGACGATGTGGCCGCTCATGTGCCCCGGCTGCTGCGGGAGGAACTCCTCGCAGATCATGACCGCCTGCTCGGCGTCGCCCGACTTGCGGAACTCGTTGGCGAGCGGCGCGAAATAGCGCCGAGGATTCTCGTCGAACTTCTTCTTCAGCTCGTCGAAACGGGCAGAACCGGACATCAATAATGCCTCAGTGGCGGCGCAGCCTTCAGGGGAGAGAAGCGGGATAAGATACGGTACACGGGGGACGTGTCAATCAGAAGTGCCACCGTCACTTGATTTTAGCCCTCGTCGCCGTCTAGCTTTTTCCACTTCTCCCCTCCTCGTTTTTCCCGCAGCTCCAGGAGTCCTGCCTCGTGCTCCAAACCATGCGGAGCTCCGCCAAGGTCGTGATGTGGATCCTCCTCATCTCGTTCGTTGGCGGCTTCCTGCTCGTCGAATCGTCCGGCCTGCTCGGCCGCACGCCGGTCACCCCGACTACCGCGGTGGCCTCCGTCAATGGCACCGACATCCTGTACACGGATTGGCAGCGCCGTGCGCAGGAGCTCATCCAGCAGCAACAGCAGCAGGCCGGACGCTCGCTGTCGCAGGATGAGATCCGTCGCCTCGAGAACCAGGCGTTCGACGACATGGTGTCGGACATCCTGCTCCAGCAGGAATACAAGAAGCGTGGCATCGTCGTCTCGACCGACGAGCTGCGCGACTATGCCCGGTTTGCGCCCCCGGCGTGGGTACGGAACGCCCCCGACCTGCAGACGAACGGGCAGTTCGATCCGGAGAAGTACCAGCGGCTCCTCGCGAGCTCGCAGGCACGGCAGTCCGGCCTGCTCGTGGCGCTCGAGCAGTATTACCGCTCCGAGATCCCCAAGGAGAAGCTGTTCGAGCAGGTCACCAGCGGCCTGTACGTGACCGACGCCGAACTGTGGCGCGCGTGGCAGGACGCCAACGACAGCGCTTCGATCAGCTTCGTCGCCTTCCATCCCACGGTGACGGCCGCGGATTCCAACATCTCCGATGCCGACCTGCGCGCGTATTACGATGCGCACAAGGCGGAATTCGACCGTCCCTCCACCGCGGTGCTGAGCGTGATCTACATCCCGCGCGTGGTGACGGCGGCCGACAGCGCGGCGGTACGCGCGCGGATCGAGAAGCTGCGCGCCGAGATCGCCGGCGGCGCGAAGTTCGAGGACGTGGCCAAGCGCGAATCCGCCGACTCGGCGTCCGCCGTGCAGGGGGGCGACCTCGGCAAGATCACGCGTGGCCAGCTCGTGCCCGAGTTCGAGAAGGCGGCGTTCGCGCTCAAGCCTGGCGAGCTCTCGCAGCCGGTGCTCTCGCCCTTCGGCTACCACCTGATCAAGGTCGACTCGCGGAACGGTGACACGCTGAGCGTGCGCCACATCCTGCTGCGCCTGCAGCCGAGCGACTCCTCCGCAGCCAAGGTGGATCGCGAGGCGGACGAGCTGGCGCGTCTGGCCGCGAGCGCCACCGACCCGGCGAAGTTCGACCAGGCGGCGAAGACGCTGCACCTGGAGCCATTCAAGGTGACGGCGATCGAGGGTCAGCCCGCGATGCACGACGGACAGTACGTCCCGAGCGTGAGCGCGTGGGCCTTCGACGGCGCCCACGTCGGTGAGACGAGCGACCTGTTCGATGCCGAGGACGGCTACTACCTCGCGCGACTCGACACGCTCGTGGCTGGTGGCAAGGACTTCGATGCCGTGAAGGGGGACGTTCGCGCCCGCCTGGCCAGGGAACGCGCCATCGAGCGGATCGTGCCCGCGGCGTCGCAGCTCGCGCAGGCGGCCAAGGCGACCTCGCTCGAAGCCGCGGCGGCGAAGGCCGGTATGACCGTCACGAAGACGGGCATGACGACCCGTGGCGGCGCGGTGAACGCGTTCGGCAGCCTCGGCGAGGCGATCGGCGCGGCGTTCGCGCTTCCCGTGGGCGTCGTCAGCGCGCCGGTGCGCCAGTCCGACGGCGTATTCGTGATCCGCGTCGACGCGAAGAAGCCGGCGGACCGCGCGGCATTCGAGGCCCAGAAGAACGACCTTCGCGCGCGGCGGCTGCAGGTCCTGCGTCAGCAGCGCGTGCAGTCCTTCCTGGATGACCTGCGGAAGGGCGCGAACATCAGCGACAAGCGCAAGGAGATCAACGCGCAGCTGCGCCGGCAGAGCGCGACGTGATGCGGCGAGTCGGACCCGCGAGCCCGCCTTGGGCGGGCTCGCTAGTCTGACGGTCTGACACGCTCGCGCGCCTTTGGCGCGCTGCTCGTCGGACGGTCACTGCAACGGCACACCAGACTCGGTCCGGTGTGCCGTTTCGCTGTTCGACCGTCAGACGAAGAGCGGCGCGCAGCGCCGCGAATGAGTCAGACGAGCAGGCCGCCGAAGGCGGCCGAGCGCGTCAGACGAGCGGGCGGCCGGAGGCCGCCCGCGGGTCAGACCCTCAGATCAGCCGCTTCGGCTCCGGCCGCGTCTCCTCGCTCGCTTCGCGACGCGTCACCGGCTCACCGGCCGGCAGCCGCGGCTCCACGCGAGGCTCGGGCTCCGTGATCGAGCGCTCGACTTCGTTGACGTTCTTCTTGAACTCACGGATCCCCTTGCCGAACGACGCGCTGATCTCGGGAATGCGCTTGGCACCGAACAATACGAGCACGATGACCAGAATGATCATCAGCTCCCCGAACCCCAGGTTGGCGAACATGTAAGTCTCCTAGAAAAGCGACCGTGCGATCAGATAGGCGATCAGGACGCCGAGCAGGCTCAACAGCGAGACGTCGAGCGCGACCGGACCGAGCGAAAACTTCAGGATTACGAGGTCCAGCGTGACCGGCCCGAACGATGGTGTTACACCGGTCGTGAGAAATTCCTTCACTGCACCCACCGGCAGGAAGATACGCGCCACCTGGGTCAAGGCGCCGCCGACGATGAAGCCGATGGCGAGGGTGATGGCGTGGAACATCGGGCGGTGCTTGGACGATCCGCGTGGGGGCATCAGGAGCGTCGATCCATGACGTAGAGGATGGCGTCGGCGAGCGCGGTGCGCGCCGGCGTGTCGGGAAGCCCGTCGAGTGCGTCTTCGGCCTGGCGTGCATACTCCTCGCCGCGCTGGCGGGCACCGTCGATGCCGCCGGCCTCGGCGGTCAATGCGATGACCTCGTCCACCTGCGCATCGGTGGGCGCGTCGCTGGCGAAGAGCGCTTCCACCGTGGCGCGAGCCGATGGCGAGAATCGCGGGAGGGCGAGAATGAGCGGCAGGGTGACTTTCTGCTCGCGCAGATCGAGCCCGGACGGCTTGCCCGTCTCGTCCGACGAGCCGGTATAGTCGAGCATGTCGTCAGCCACCTGGAAGGCCATGCCGAGACGCTCACCATACCGGCGCAGGGGCTCGCGATACTGCGACGCACCGCACATTGCGCCCGTCTCGCACGCGGCGGCGAGCAGCGACGCGGTCTTCGCCTGGATGAGCGCCTCGTAATCCGCCTCGCTGAACGCCAGCGCCTCCACGGCGGCAAGCTGTCGCATCTCACCCACGGTGAGCTGCGTGGAGACCGACGTCAGCACGCGCATCATGTCGATGTCCGCGAGGGCCACCAGCGCCTCGAGCGCGCGCGAGTAGAGGAAGTCGCCCATGATCACGCTCACCTGGTGGCTGAAGAGCGAGTTCACGGTCGGCAGCCCGCGGCGCAGGGCCGAGTGGTCCACCGAGTCGTCGTGCACCAGCGACGCGAGGTGCATCAGCTCCACCACGGCGGCCACGGTGACGACGCGCCGTTCCGGTGTCGACGCCGTCTCGCTGGCCAGCAGGGACAGCGTGGGGCGGAACATCTTCCCGCGCATCTGCAGGAGGTGCCCGCTCACCTGCCCGATCATCGGCAGGTCGTTGGTGATGATGTGCTTCATCTCCTCGACGACTGCCGCGAGCCCCGCCGCGACGGGCGCCTGGATGTCACGCAGCGCCGAGGTGGCCGGCACGCGCGCTCGCGCGGTCCCGGTCATGCGCGACCTCCTTCCACTGCCGCCATGCGCTCCCCTATGTCGCGGAACTGGATGTCCACCACGAACACCCGCTGATAATACTCCAGTGCGACATCCTGCTGGCCGCGCGCCTCGGCGCAGCGGCCCAGGAGGTAGAGCACGCCCACGAGGTTGTCATCCGTGACGCCCTTCTCGTCCAGCGCGCGGGCGAGGATCGTCGCCGCCATCCCGTACTGCTCCTTCTCGATGAAGCACGAGCCGAGAGCCTCGTACGTCGGCACGCGGTTGGTCGGCGCGCGGAGCGCCTTCTGGAACTCCGCGATCGCCTCGTCGACCAGGCCCATCTCCTTGTATGCGACGCCGAGATCGTAGTGGCTCTGGTGATCTTCCTCGTCCACGTTCTCGGCGATGCCCTGCTTGAACTTCCGGAGCATGTCCTGGAAGTCGGCTTCCTCGTCGCCGGTTGGCTCCTGCTCCGGGACCACCATGCGCGTGCTCTTGCGCGTCTCGTCGCCGCGCAGCCAGTCGCCAAGGTTGACGAAATCGTCCGACGCAGCGACCGGCACTTCCGGACGGGTAGTCGGCGACGAGGCACGCGAACTTGCCGCGGCGGCCCGGGACGCCGGAGCACGCGGGGACACGGGTGCGGCTGCCGGCTCCTGCTCGGCGGCCGGGAAGCTTTCCAGCGCCGCCTTCGCGCGCGCGTCGTCGGGGGCGAGGTCGAGCACGCGCTGGTAGATTGCGCGTGACTTCTCGAGCTGCCCGGCGCGAAAGAGCGCGTCGGCGAGCTCGAGGTACGCGTCGATCAGGCGACCACGCTCGTTCAGCCGGAAGGCGTATTCGACACGCTTCTGGTGGTGCCGCACCGAGGACGGATTGAGGCGCACGATCTCGTCGGCGAGCGAGGCGGCGGAGTCGAGATCCTCGCCGCGCTCGGCGCTGATCATCGCCGCTTCGAGCTCGCGGAGGCCGCCATCGCGATCGCCGGCCTCGAGCATCGCCTCCGCGAGGCGCCGGCGGACGCCGTGGTCCTCGGGATCCGAGTCCGCCATCGCCTGCAGCAGCTCCACCGACTGCGCGGCCATCGCGGTCGAGGGATGCAGCGCCTCCTCGTCGGGCGACACGACGTCGCCGAGGTCGAGCGGCCTCGCGGGGGGGACTTCGGGCGGCACAGATGTGGACGCGCCCGCGATGTCGACCGAAGTCGTGTCCGGTGCGTCGGGCTCGGTGAGCTCGAGCATCTCGAGCTCCGGCTCCACGTGCGAGCCCC
Source organism: Gemmatimonadaceae bacterium (assembly GCA_036377775.1). GTDB lineage: Bacteria > Gemmatimonadota > Gemmatimonadetes > Gemmatimonadales > Gemmatimonadaceae > AG11. The sequence goes on from DASUXT010000100.1 coordinate 9,016, forward strand.
TCACGCCAGTGGTGCTCTCCGCGGGAACGGGGAGTTCGAAATCCATCAGCGGGAGATCGTCGACCGGCGCCTTCGCCGTCGCCCGTGCCGGCGCTTTCGGGGGCCCCTTCGGTGGCGCGCTCCTGGACGGAGGCTCGAGGTCGACATCCTCACGTACCACGAAATCGAGGTTCCCGCCCTGCTGCGACGCCCCTGACGCGGAGGCCGGGGGAAGGTCCTCGTCGAGCATCGGTATGCCGGCGTCCGGGGTTCCCCGCGCCAGTGGCGCCGTTTCCGTCTCCCCGAAGCCGGCGCCCGGCATCATGTCGAAGTCGAGCAGCCCGTCGTTGCCGCCGCCGATCCCGTTCTCGGCGCCCGACGAGAAGCTGGTCGGCTCGAGATCGAGCACCGTGCCCGAGTTCACCATCGAGTTGTCGTCCGACAGGCCGGTCGTCTGCAAGCCGTCCAGGAGCCCCGGCCGTTCGTCGGCGTCCATGCGCACGAAGTCTTCGGCGCGGGTGACACCGTCGAGCACGGCCGGCTCGATGTCGGGAGTGTCGAGGATCTCGGGAAGGGACTCCTCGACGACCGGCTCGGGGGCCACGGCGGCCGGCACGGGCGCCGGGGGCGCTGCAGGGCGTGCCGGAGGCGGCTCGTCGACGTCGAGGAAGGTGAGGCCGTCGACCGGTGGAGGCGCCTTGTGAGGCGCGCGCGCCGGTGGCGGCGCTGCCGGCGCCGGGGCTGCTGCCCGTGGCGCCGCGGGCGCCGCCGATGGCGCAGCCGCCTTCGGCGGCGATGGAACCGTGTCCTGCTCGCCCGTGGCCAGGAGGTCGAGCCCCTGAGTGGCGCGCTTGGCGATGGCCGACCGCCGGTTGGCCGCCGCACTGTCGTTGAGGTCGAGGAAGACCAGGTCGCCGGTGGGTCGGTGCGGCCCTGACGAACCGGGCTCGCGCGGCTCGGCCGCCGGATCGATGGCCTTCATGCGCGCAACGGTGGCCTGCGCCTCGGTCTCGCGCCCCTCGTGCTTGTACCTCTCGTAGAGGAGCTGCAGCTGCTCCACCGCCTCGTCGCGCCGATTCTGCCTGGTGAGCTGATCGGCGAGCATGAGGCGGATGTCGTCCTGGTCAGGACAGAGGTCGGCGAACTCCTTCAGCGCGCGGAAGGCCTCGGTCGTCTTCCCGGACTTCTGCATCCGGTCGGCGTACTCGAGAAAGTTGGCCTTGGCGTCGCTCTTGAACCCCTTGTGCGCGCTGATCTTGCCCAGCTTGTAGTAGATGGACGCGCGGCCCGGCGAGCTGCGGAGAATCTTGTTGCAGAGTGCGATGGCGTTGTTGTAGAAGCCCGTCTCCACGTAGTGGTCGACGGCCCGCTCGTAGCAGTCCACCGCGTCGGCGACGTTCCCCTGCTTCAGGTGGAGGTCCCCCACCCGGTTGAACAGGGCGACGTCCACCTCCTGGTCGGAGCGCTGATAGCTCTCGAGAATCTCCGCGTAGACCGCCAGCGCCTTGTCGAACTGTTTCTTCAGCTCGAGCTCGGCTGCCTTTTTTTTCAGCTTGGCTACATCAGGCATCGGCGAGGGGCGGGGTCCGCGGAGGGCGTGCCCGGCCTCGCGCAGGAGGGGGGCTCAGCGGGGAAAAGTTAGCGCTAAGTGGTGGACGTGACAAGGTTTGCCGCGCACCCACGAGGCCCGACAGCGGCCCGCGCCATACCAGTACGGCAGCTCTCGCGCATCCTCGAGATCCCACAATGCCAGATCGGCGGAAAAGCCGGTCGCGAGCTGTCCTACGTGGTCGGAGATTCCCAGCGCTCCGGCACCGTTCACCGTCGCCGCCACCATCGCCTCGCTGGCCGAGAGATGAAGCTGGCTGACGCCCAGCGTGAGGATGAGTGGAAAGTTCGTGGTCGGCGAGGTGCCGGGGTTAAAGTCCGTTGCAAGGGCGACGGGCACACCCGAATCGATCAATCGGCGAGCCGGCGCGTGATCCCGCTTTCCGAGGAAGAGCATCGTGCCCGGAAGTAACGTGGCGACCGTGCCCGCCTGCGCGAGCGCGGCAATCCCGGCGTCGCTCACTGCCGCGAGGTGGTCCGCCGAGAGGGCCCCGAGCTCTCCCGCCAGTTCGGCGCCCCCGCCCGCTGACAGCTCGTCGGCGTGCAGCTTCAGCTGCAGCCCGCTGGCTCGCGCCGCAGCGAGGACCTCCCGCGATTCCGCCACGGTGAACACACCGGGCTCGCAGAACACGTCGGCGTACGACGCCAGCTTCTCGCGCGCGATCACGGGCAGCATCTCGTTCACGAGCAGCTCGACATATTCGCGCCGGCCGTTCGCCCGGTCGCGATACTCCAGCGGGATCTCGTGCGCCCCCAGCCAGGTGGCGCGAACGCGCATCGGCAGTGCCGTCGCGAGCCGCGCGATCACGCGCAGCGTCTTCAGCTCGTCGTCGAGCGTGAGGCCGTAACCCGACTTGACCTCGACCGTGGTCACGCCGTGCGCGGCGAGCGAGCGCAGGCGTGGCTCGGCGAGCTCGAACAGCTCGTCCTCGCTGCGCACCCGAAGGTCGCGCACGGACGCGTGGATGCCACCGCCGCGCCGCGCGATCTCCAGGTACGGCACGCCCGTCGCGCGCAGCTCCTGCTCCTCGTAGCGCGCGCGGCCGAAGATCGCGTGGGTATGGGAGTCCACGAAACCCGGCGTGACCAGGCCCTGGCGGCAATCGACGACCTCAGCGCGGGGGGACGATCGAAGGAGCAGTCCCTCGTCATCCACCGCCGCAATGCGATCGCCCTCGACGAGCACGGCGACGCCCGTGCGCACGGCGGCGTCCGACATCTCGCCGCCGCGCCGCGCCCGAGCCGCACCGGCGCACGTCACGACCTGGCGCGCATTGACGAAGAGGAGCTGACCGGCCATCACACGGCGGCGCGCGGGCGGCCCATCACGTCCTGCACTCGTGACCACTCCAACGGCGCCTGCGCCTCGCCGCGGCAGGCGTAGAAGCACTTGTTGCAGGCGATCGGTTCGTACTTCCGGAAGTCGCGCCAGTGGAAGTCGGTCGGGAAGTCAGGACAGCGCTTCACGTGGCCGGTCGGGTCCAGGTGAATGGTGCGCATTCCCGAGCGACACGGCTCGGTGAGCTCGCCACGCACGTAGCGCGGGATCTCGCGCAGGTACATGTCCGAGCTCGTGATCACGCCGCGCTGCCGGCGCTTGTAGGCGAGCAGCTGCGCGATGATGTCGTCCACGGCGCGAAAATGCGGCTCGTCGAGCAGGTGGTCCCGGTTGCCGTTCTTCGCGTCGGTGTAGACGCTGAAGTTCACCCCGCAGCCGAGCGACGCCGCCCGATGCACGATCGGGAGGAGCTGGTCGAGGTTGTCGTCCTTGATGACGGTGTTGAAGCGGATGTTATCGATGCCGCGCGCGCGCATGCCGTCGACGGCGGCGAAGATCTTCGCGGTGAGGCCCGGAATGCCTCGTGCCGCGTCATGGCGGCCGTCCAGGTAGTCCAGCGAGATGTTGAACTGGTGGATGCCCGCCTCCCACAGCGAGACGGCGCGCTCCGGCGTGAGCATGGCGCCGTGCGTGATGAGCGTCGTGTACTTGAGCCCTGGCACCCGGTCCACCGCGGCGACCAGCTGCTCGAGGTCGCGGCGCAGCAGCGGCTCCCCACCCGTCCACGTCACGAGCATCGGCTTGAAGACGCGCGCGGCGTCGGCGAAGGAATCCAGCTCGTACTGCTTCGCCGACGCGGGGGTCTTCCAGTAGTCGCAAAACGAACAGCGGGCGTTGCAGCGCTCCGTGACCTCGAAGTGCACGAGCACCGGCCGCCGGCGAGCGACGTACCACAGGTGCTTCGCGATGAACATCGGCACGTGGTACGGCTTGAAGCGGGAGGTCAGCACGTCACTTCGCCATCGGGATCACGATGCCGGTGCGTTCGGCGGTGGCGCGCGCGTCCGCGTAGCCCGCGTCGGCATGTCGGGCCACGCCGATGCCGGGATCGTTCGTCAGCACCCGCTCGAGTCGCAGGCGCATCTCCGCGGTGCCATCGGCGACGATCACCTGCCCCGCGTGCAGCGAGTTGCCGATGCCGACGCCGCCGCCGTGATGGAACGAGACCCAGCTCGCCCCACTCGCCACGTTGAGCAGCGCGTTGAGGATCGGCCAGTCGGCCACGGCATCGGTGCCGTCCTTCATCGCCTCCGTCTCGCGGAACGGGGACGCCACGCTCCCCGTGTCCAGGTGGTCGCGGCCGATGGCGATCGGCGCCGAGATCTCGCCGCGCGCCACGAGGTCGTTGAGGGCCAGGCCGAACTTCGCGCGGTCGCCCTGCCCCAGCCAGCAGATGCGCGCCGGCAGCCCCTGGAACTGAATGCGCTCGCGCGCGAGCGAGATCCAGCGCTTCAGGTGCTCGTCGCGCGGGAAGAGCTCGAGCACCAGCTCGTCGGTGCGGTGGATGTCCCTCGGGTCGCCGGAGAGCGCGGCCCAGCGGAAGGGACCCTTGCCCTCGCAGAACAGTGGACGGATGTACTCCGGGATGAAGCCGGGAATCTCGAACGCGTCGGGCACGCCGGCGTCGAAGGCGACGGTGCGGATGTTGTTGCCATAGTCGAAGGTGACCGCACCGCGGCGCTGCAGCTCGCGCATCGCCTTCACGTGGCGCACGGCGGTGGCGGTGCTCGCACGCACGTAGGCGTCGGGATCCGACTCGCGCAGCGCCATCGCGGCGGCGAGCGAGAGGCCGTCGGGCACGTAGCCGCGCAGCATGTCGTGCGCACTCGTCTGGTCGGTGAGCACGTCCACCGACACGTTTCGACGCACCAGTTCCTCGATCGCCGGCGCGGCGTTCATCACCACGCCCACGGAGAGCGCACGCCCCTCACGCCGTGCTGCCTCGACGAGCGCCAGCCCTTCGTCGAGCGTCGTCGCCTTCGCGTCGAGGTAGCGCGTGGCGAGCCGCTTGTCGATGCGCGCTTCGTCCACGTCGAAGCCGAGGATGGCCGCGCCCTGCATCGTCGCGGCGAGCGGCTGCGCGCCGCCCATGCCACCGAGCCCCGCCGTCACGACGAGGCGGCCGGCGAGGGAGCCGCCGAAGTGCCGCCGCGCGACGGCGCCGAAGGTCTCGTACGTGCCCTGCACGATCCCCTGCGAGCCGATGTAGATCCACGAGCCCGCGGTCATCTGCCCGTACATCATGAGCCCCTTCCGCTCCAGCTCGCGGAAGTGCTCCCAGGTGGCCCACCGCCCCACGAGGTTGGAGTTGGCGATCAGCACGCGCGGCGCCGACGCGTGCGTGCGGAACACGCCGACGGGCTTTCCGCTCTGCACGAGCAGCGTCTCGTCGTTCTCGAGCTCGCGCAGCGACGCGACGATGGCGTCGAAGGCCTCCCAGCTGCGCGCCGCCTTCCCGGTGCCACCGTACACGACGAGGTCGTCGGGACGCTCGGCCACGTCGGGATCGAGGTTGTTCATGAGCATCCGAAGGGCGGCTTCCTGCTGCCAGCCCTTGCAGGAAAGCTGCGTGCCGCGCGGCGCGCGCACGGTGCGCGGGCCCGCCGCCGGCCGGGCGATGGTGGTCATGAGCGCTGGTCCTCCAGCGAGAAGTGCCCGTGCTCGATGGCGTCGGCGAGCGCGGCGATGTCGGGCGCCAGCACGCGGTCCTGCTCGAGGCGCGGGATGACCTTCCGCACCAGCGCCTGGCCACGGGCGGCGCCCTTGCCCGGCCGCAGCGGCGCGCGATAGTCCAGCCCCTGCGCCGCGCACATCAGCTCGATGGCGAGCACGTTGCGCACATTGTTGACGACGCGCCGCAGCTTCCACGCCGCGCCCATCGCCATGGGGACGACGTCTTCCTTGTTGCCGTCGGTCGGAATGGTGTCCACGCTCGCCGGGTGCGAGAGCACCTTGCACTCGCTGGCGAGCGACGCCGCCGTCACCTGCGCCATCATGAACCCCGAGTTCACTCCCGCATCGGGGCTCAGGAAGGGTGGGAGCCCCTGGTTGAGATCGGGGTGCACGAGCCGGTCGATGCGGCGCTCCGACATCGTTGCGAGGTTCGTCATCACGATCGCGAGCACGTCGAGCGCGAGGGCCACCGCCTGGCCGTGAAAGTTGCCGCCGCTCAACAGCTCGCCGGTGTCGGCGAAGACGAGCGGATTGTCGGTGGACGCGTTGAGCTCGCGGCTGATGAGCCCCGAGCAGAAGTCGATCGCGTCCAGCACCGGACCGTGCACCTGCGGCATGCAGCGCAACGCATACGCATCCTGCACCCGCGGATCGCCCTGTCGGTGCGACTCGCGGATCTCGCTGTCGCGCAGCAGCTCGCGCAGCAGCGCGGCGCTCGCTGCCTGGCCGAGCTGGCCACGGGCCTCCTGGATGCGCGCGTCGAAGGCGACGGGGGTGCCCATGAGCGCCTCGAGCGTCATCGCGCCGGCGAGATGTGCGATGCGCCACAGCCGGTGTGCGTCCACCACGGCGAGGGCGGCGACGGCGGTGTGCGCCTGGGTGCCATTGATGAGAGTGATTCCCTCCTTGGGCCCCAGCCGCACCGGGGTGATACGGGCCGACGCAAGACGCGACGCCGCCGGTCCCCGTTGGCCGGCCTGGATCAGCTCTCCTTCGCCGATCAGCGCCAGCGCGAGATGGGCAAGTGGCGCGAGATCGCCGCTGGCCCCCACGCTCCCCTGCTCCGGCACCGGCGGATAGACTCCGGCGTTGAGCATGGCGAGCAGCGTATCGACGAGGACAGGCCGCGCGCCGGAGTAGCCGCGCGCGATGACGTTGGCACGCAGCAGCATCATGGCCCGGGTCTCACGCTCGGAGAGCAGCGGCCCCACGCCAGCCGCGTGGCTGCGCACGAGGTTGACCTGCAGCTCGTCGAGCCGGTCGCGGGGGATCGCGACGTCGGAGAGCTTGCCGAACCCCGTAGTCACGCCGTACGCGACGGCGTTGCGGTTCACGAGCTCGGTGACGACGTCGTTCGCCCGCTCCATTCGCGCCCGCGCCGCCGGCGCGAGCTCCACCCGTGCTCCCCGCACCGCGACGGCAACGACGTCGTCGAGCGAGAGCGATTGTCCATCGATGACCACGACGCTCGGCATTCGGGGAATGTCGAGAGTGCGCGGGGGGAGATCAAGGGTTGTTCACCGCAATGGCGGAGTTGCCCGACGACGGATCAGGCGCATCTCTCTTTCCACCGCGCTCAGAATCCCTCGGTCTTGTAGGTCGCCTTGCGGTAATCGAACTTCAGATCCGGCTCGGCCTTGAGCGAGATCAGGAAGTTGAAGGCGAAGCTGCCGTTCGGCGACTGGGTGAAGGCGAAGATGGCGCGCCAATCGTGGAGGTCGCGCTGCAGCGAGACGATCTGCGTGGCGAAGTCGCGGTTCTCGAAGTCGTATTGCGTCTGCCAGCTCGCTGCCCAGTGATCGGTGATGTTGAAGCTCATCTGGCCGCCGAGCGTCGTCGTGTTGGGGACGCGGTAGATCGGCGAGCCGGGGAGGCCGGAGGTCACCGGCACCGCCGTGCTCGGGTTGGTGCGTGCCTGCGCGACGCACTGTTCGTACGGAAGTCGGAGCGCCGGCGTGTTGAACTGCTGGCAGAGGACCGTCGGATCGTAGTCCAGCACGTTCGCACCGCTGATCGGCCGCTGCCGCTGCGAGGTGAAGTTGAGCGAAACCTGCCACCCCTTCGTCACCGTCGGCAGGAAGGCCGCGGTGCGCGTCGAGCGCCCAGCCACGGGCTGCGAGGCGATCTGGCGCGCGTACCGGTCGTCCTGCGTCTCATCCAGTCGCGCCTGCCCCGGCGTGGCCGGCGGCACCGCCTTCCCGAAGATGCGCTGGAAGACGGCGAAGGGGTTCGCCGTGTTGCTGAATGAAAACGACGCCGTGATCCCCTCGCGGAACGGACTGAATTTCGCCGTGTCGCTGAGGGTGGACCCCTGGAACAGCGAGTAGCGCACGCCCAGGTCGAACCCGGGGAGCAGGTCGGAACGGACCGTGTAGCCGAACGACGACGTCGTGAGCCCGCGGATCGGCGAGTGCGTCTGGTGCGCGCGCTCGAAGTCGTAGCTGAGCGCGTCGAAGTTCAGCGACAGCAGCTTGAGCTTGTCCCCCGCCTCGGGGTTCGAGTCGTTCACCGACTTCGTCTTCGCCTCGATGTTGGTGCTCAAGCCGAAGGTCAGCGCGTTCTGGCGGAGCCCGCCCAGGTATCCGAGGCCGCCGTTCGGGCTGACGCGCGAATACCCGCGCGCGGCGAGGTACTCGTCGCTCACGTTGGCGGATGGCGCGTAGGAATAGGAGATCGTCGGCGAGATCGAGTGGCGGATGCGCGTGAACGGGCCGAAGCCGCCATACAACCCGAACAGCGTCGGCGACGCCGACAGCCCGAATGACGCGCGCTTGGACTGGTGCACCCACTCGCCACCGGTGCGCTCGTTCCTGACCCAGAACGGCCCACCGTCCACGTTCGACAACGATACCGAGGGGCTCAGGTTGAACTGGTTCCGGAGGAGCGGCGGCAGCGTGAACACCGGCGTCCAGTCCACCGTGGTGCTGTAGGTGGTGGCATAGATGCGCTGGGTCTGCACCCCCGTCTCCACGTCCGTCACGATCGCGCTTTCCGGGAAGTCGTTCCGCCGCGATGCGATGGTGAAGTTGTTCCCCAGGCTGTAGCCGAAGATCTGCAAGGGGGTGCTGAACGACAGGTTGCTGTCGTACGAGTTGCGCCGCAGCGTATCGCCGAAGATCGTGTCCTTCCCCGCCGCCGTCTTGCCGAGTCGCCGCAGCAGGCCGAGCGACGAGGGCTGGTCGATGCCGGTGACCTGGTGCGAGGTGTAGCTCAGGTTCGGCGTCCAGACGAGCCAGCTCGCGAGGTTCAACGGGCTGGTGGTCATGCTGAAGGTGGGGAACGACTGATCGACCTGGGTCCGTCCCGGCGACTGGCTGCGGGTGCCGCCGAGGGTGAAGTTGAGCGGGCCGACTTTCTGGTTGTATGTCGCCGACGAGTGGATGGTGGACAGCGCGGCGTACGGGTTCACCGTCGTGGCGCGACGAACCCGGTCATTGCTGGTGTAATTCAGGTCCACGCGCAGCGAGCTGTTGCGCGTGAAGTCCTGCGAATGGTTCCACGTGACATTCGTGCTCTTCTGATCCGCCGTCATCTCCTGCGCGGCGGCAAGGCTGCCGCTCACGTACCGCTCCAGCCAGCGATAGCGGAAATCCGCGTTGTACCGTGTGAAGCCGCCGACCTGGTCAGCCGGCACCTGGCCGGCGGAGCTGCGCCAGTCGATCCAGGCCTGGGCGTCCACGTAGTCACTGATCGCCCAGTAGTAGCCCAGCCCCTCGATGTTGCGGCGGTACGAGGGACTGTTCCGCACGATGTCGCTCACGCCGATGTTGGGCGAGAGGATGCCGCTGTGCCGGCCGGGACGGATGTCCTGGAAGAGGAAGGGCAGCCACATCACGGGCACGTCGCCGATGTACAGCACCGCCGGCCGCGCGACGACGAACGTGCCGGTGCGCTTGATCTCCTTCGCCTTGAAGTAGTAGTCGGGAATGGAATCGTCGCAGGCGGTAATGGTACCGTCGCGCAGGTAATACGTGGCCGTGTTCGGCCCCTTGTTCGGGCCCGCCGCGTCCACCTTGACCACCTTCTCGCCCGTGATCTGGATCGACTCGCCATTCTGCACGATCGAGGTGCTGACGCCGCGCACGCTCGCTCGGCCACTCGCGATGTCGTACGTGCCGGGCCCTCGGCTGACGATCGGCGCCTGGCCCGGCGTGACGAAGACGCTCCGGCCGGTGGAATCGGTGCCGACCCGGACCATGCTCCCCGAGCCGCTGTAGGCGATGGTGTCCGACTTCACGATCTGCGAGTCGCGCTGCACCACCGCGTTCCGCGTGAACAGCAGGGCGCGCGTGACCGCGTCGACGGAGATGTCATCCGCCTTGTACCGGGTCACGGTATAGCCGGGCAGGTTGAGCAGCCGTTGCATCACCGAGTCCGGCGGCGCGAAGTTGGGCTTGGCGAGGGTGTCCTTCGCCGCCGTCGTATCGCGCCGGGGGACCGTGTCGGGACGGGTGGGAAGCGGACGGCCAGGCTGCTGGGCGTCCAGCACCCGCGTCGCCCCCGCCAGCAACGCGGCGAGGGCCACCACCGCGGCCGCCACGCGCCGGACGAGGGTCACGCCGAGGCTCCGCTCGCGGCGTGGTCGGCTTCGCCCGTCAGCGCATCGGCGCGTTGACGCTTGCGATACACGAGGAACGAGAGGCCGATGCTCAACTCATAGAGCAGGTACAGCGGCACCATCAGCGCGACCGACGTAATGAAGACGTCTCCCGGCGTGATGATGGCCGCGCCCACGTACGAGGCCACCAGCGCGTGTTTTCGGTATTTCGCGAGGAACTTCGGCGTGACGAGCCCGATGGCGGACAGGATGAGGATCGCGATCGGCAGCTCGAACACCGCTCCCATGGCGAGCACGAGGCTCGTCACGAAGCTGAAGTAGTCGGTGACCGTGATCATCTGGTCGAACGTCTCGCTGCCGAGCGAGGTGAGGAACTTCAGCGTCATCGGCAGGACGAAGTACCACGCGAGCGCCGCGCCGGCGATGAACAGGAGCACCGCGCCGAGAATCACCGGTACGGCGAGCTTCTTTTCCTTCTGATACAGGGCAGGCGAGAGGAACGCCCAGACCTGGTAGATGATGACCGGCAGCGCGATGACGGCACCGACGATGATCGACGTCTGGATCAGGATGGACAGGCTGTCAGCCGGGTGCGTGACCATGAGACGGCGGCCATGCAGGTACGGCAGGATCGGCCCCTGCAGCCAGTCCAGCAGACGGAAGTTCCACACGAGGAAGAACGCCACGCCCACCCCGACGACGAGCGCCGCCAGCGACCAGATAATTCGCCAGCGGAGCTCCTCGAGGTGGTCGAGAAATGGCATCTCGGCCGAACTTCCCATCGTGCGTCCTCGTTATCTGCCCAGCGTTCGTAGCTGTGCGCGCGCCAGCTCCGCCTCGTCGGAGCGCGGATAATCCTTGATGATACGCTCGAACGCCGCGCGTGCCTGGGTGATCCGCCCCGCCTCCCGCATCGAGAGCGCCTGCTTGTACAGCGCCGTCGCTGCCTTGGGCGACGAAGGATAACGCTGGACCACCAGCCCGTATACCGAGTCCGCCGCAACCTGGTTCCGTTCCGAGGCATAGGTGGCGGCGATGTAGATCATCGCCTCCGGGGCGTCCTCGGAATTGGGATACTGCGTGAGGAGCTGTTCGAACCCGCTCCGCGCCACGCGCAGGCTGCCACGACGCATCTGGTCGAGCGAGCTCTGGAAGAGCTGCGCCGGCCCGGGACCCGGCGGGGCCGGTTGCAGCGAATCCGGCGTCCCCGGAGGGACCGGCGCCGCCGCGTTCTGGTTCCGCTCCTCCAGCGACGCGCGAAGCTCCTGCAGGCGCCGCTGGCTCTGGCCGGTCAGCTCCTGGATCTGGAGGAGCTCACGGCCCATCTCGTAGTGGTCCGTGGAGACGGTGGACTGCAACCGCGCCAGGCGCGCGCTGATGGAACGCACCGAGTCATTCGACACCGACACCGCATTCAGGAGCGCCTCCACCCGCACCCGCTGCGCCGAGTCGGCGCGAGCGGATGCAGCCTGCATGGAGCTCAGCTGACTCTGCAGCATGAAGACGTCCCGCTTGGAGGCGAGACATCCACATGCGAGCAGGGCGGCGGCCGGAGCGACCGCCTTGAGGCGCATCATGCGCCCGGCCGCACCAGCGAGCCGGCGTTGCGCGCCTCGAACTCCGCGCGACGGTTCTGCTGGTACGCCCCCTCGTCACTTCCCTGCACCGCCGGCTGCGACTCGCCCATGCTCTGGGTCGTGAGGCGCGCGCCATCGATTCCCTTGCTCACGAGATACCGCTTCACCTGCGCCGCGCGGCGCTGGCCGAGGGCGAGGTTGTACTCGTCCGAGCCACGCTCGTCGGTGTGACCGGTGATGACCACCGTCACGCCAGGGTTGGCGTTGAGGACCGCCGCCTTCTGGTCGAGCGTTGCCATGGCATCGTCACGCAGCGCGTCCCGGTCGTAGTCGAAGTAGACACGGGCAGCCAGGATGTCGGCCAGCTCGGCCTGCGTCTGCGCGCGGGCCGCAGCCTCGCGCGCTTCCGCGGCACGGGCCGCGGCGAGCGAATCGGCACGACGCTGGGCGGCGGCGATGGAATCGGCGCGCTGCTGCGCGCTGTTGTCAGGCGCGGGCGTCGGCGCCGGCGCGGGAGCCGGCGGCGTGCGACGGCAGCCGGCGATGCCGACCGAAGCGACGACGAGGAGCGAAAGGACGGCGGAACGATTGGTCATGCTGATCTCCAGGAACGTGGCATGGTGGGATGCCAGTGGAACGTCATTCGCCGGCGAGGCGGGGCGACCATGCCGGCAGGCGAACCGGGGCGCCGCGCGTCAACTGACGCGTGCGCCCGCTCTCCGCGTCGAGCACCCAGAGCTGCCGGGTACCCCCCCGCGTGGAGACGAACACCAGGTGACGGCCGTCGGGGGCCCACGACGGGTCCTCGTTGCTGCCGTCACTGGTCAACTGCTTGAGACCACGATCGCGCAGGCTCACCGTCATCAGCTGGAAGGTGCCGGCGATGCGCGACTGGAACGCCACCTGGCGCCCGTCGGGCGACCAGTCGGGACTCGCGCGGTAGGCGCTCTCGCCGATGTCGAGCGGCGTGAGCAGGTCCGCGTTCGTACCGTCCGCGTCCATCGTGTAGATCTCCGGATGGCCGGCGCGTCCCGACATGAACGCGATGCGCCGCCCATCCGGGCTGAAGCTGGGTGCCACGTTGTCGCTGCCGCGCCCGACGGAGATCCGGCGAGCGGATCCACCGGAGACCGGGACGGAATAGATGTCGGTGCCTTCGTCCACCCCGTGCGCGAAGACCACGCTCGAGCCGTCGGGAGCGAACACCGGCGAGATGTAGACGCCCGAGCCTGCCGCGACGACACGAGGACGCCCGCCGATCGCCTGCACGACGATCTGCGACGGGACGTACGTGTTGTAGACGATCGAGCGGCCATCAGGGCTCCACGCGGAGGAGCTGGGCGTCTCCGCCGTCGTGAGCGCGGTGAGCTGCTCGCCATCGCTGTCCACCGTCCACAGCCGGCCGTTGCGTCCGAACAGGATCCGCGTGCTGGCGATGCCGCGCACGCCGGTGAGCGCGAGCTCGATGTCGTCCGACATCGCGTGGACCGCTGTACGCCAGGCGCGCGACTCGCGCATCGGCGGCGCCGGATAGTCCTTGATCCGCGCCGTCTGCTTCGTGGTCACGTTGTAGATGGCGACGTGCAGGCCAGCGGGCGTCGGTGTCACCTGCACCGCCGCTGCGGCGCCCAGCTTCGCCAGCAGCGCCCAGTTCGGAACGCTCGCACGCGTCGCGCTGTTCGTCGACACGGCATCGAGCGTGATCACGTTCACGCGGTCCCCGAAATCCAGGTCGCGCGACACGACGGCTGCGATGGAATCGCCGCCGACGCCCGACACGGGAAGCACGATGACGCCGGGCTTTCCACTCGGGTCGTAGGACAGCCCGATGCGCACGCCGCGCGTCGTGGTGTCCTGCGCGCGGAGGGCGATGGGAGCGAGCGTGAAGAGAGCCGCGAGTGCGGCGGCAGGACGAACGAGTAGCATCAGCGGATGAGGCGGGGGTCGAAGCTGAAGATCACGGGAAGCACGTCGTCCGAGAACCCCTGTGGCAGCGGGCCGAACGCGTTTGCGCTGGCCGCGGCATCCACCGCGCCCATCGCTTCGGTATCGAACGAGTACACTCCCGACCGCTTCGTGAGCCGCAGCCCCATCACGCTGCCGTCGCGTCGGATCGCGAAGGAGACGACTGCCGTGAGCGCGCGGCTCCCACCCGGGTCGAAGCGCTTCGCGATCTGGCGCACGACGTTCTCGAGGTACCCAGGATACGGGAAGTTGATGCCATCCACCGTGACGTTGGCCACATCCGCCCCGCGGCCGCCGGTGGGGCCGCCACCCGCAGCGGGCGCCGCTGTTTCCTTTGCCTTCCCCTTCGCCGGCGTCTTTTCCGCGGCCGCATTCGGTGTCGCGACCTTGGGAGCCTTCTTCGCCGCGGTCTTCGTGTTCAGCGCCTTCATGCGCGAGGCGTCGGGGGTCTCGCGGGCGACGGGTGCCGGCTTCTCGGCCGCCGGCTTCTCGACGGCAGGTGGCGTTTCCGGCTTCGGTGTCGGCTGCACCTCGCCGATCTGGCGCGGGCCCGGCGGCGCGGCCACGAGGTTCACGCGGTAGGTCGGCGGCATCGGCACGGGCCGCGAGGCGCGCATCGCGAAGAACAGCGCGATCGCCACGGCGTGCAGCGCCACGGACGCCACGAGTGCGCCGCGCAGGGTGAACCCGCGCGGCGCGGCCAGCGCTGTCACGGCTGCTGCTCCGGTTCCGTGACCAGGCCGATGTCGCCGACACCGGCGTTGCGCATGATCGCCAGCACCTGCGTCACCACGCCGTAGGGCACGCCGGCATCGCCCCGCAGGTAGACACCGTCGCGCGTCCGGTTGCCGGCGAGCGCGCGGAACGAAGCACGGAACTCGGCGAGCGTCATCTTCGTCTCGTCCACGTACACGGCGCCGGAGCGATCCACACTCACCACGAGCCCGCTCTTCGGCTCCAGCGGCTTCGCCTCCGCCTTCGGCAGGGCGACGTCCACCCCGCCCTGCATCATCGGCGCGGCGATCATGAAGATCACGAGCAGCAGGAGCATCACGTCGATCAGGTTGACGACGTTGATCTCCGCGTTGAGCGTCAGCTCGCGACGACGATGCCGCATGCTAGAGGCGCCCCTCGCGCAGCAGCATGGCGATCACCGTCGTGCCGAACCCCTCCAGCAGGTTGTCGAGCCGGTTCAGGCGATTGGCCAGGATGTTGTAGCCGAACGTCGCCGGGATGGCGACGGCGAGCGCAGCCGCCGTCGCTACCAGCGCTTCCGCCACGCCCGGCGCGACGGCGGCAAGATTGCCCGAGCCGCTCGTCGCGATGCCGACGAAGGCGCTGATGATGCCGAGCACCGTGCCGAGGAGGCCGATGAGCGGGCTCGCCGATCCGATCGTCGCAAGCCAGGGGAGAAAACGTCCCAGCCGGTCGCGCTCCGACAA
>DASUXT010000101.1:0-23644 GCA_036377775.1 Gemmatimonadaceae bacterium
TCTCGTTGTAGAACTTCGGGACGGCGGAGAAGATCTGCAACGCGCGCATGCCGGCGTTGGCGGCGCGGAGGGCGGCCAGGTGGATGCCGCCGTTGTCGATGGTGTGGGCGCCGATGAACAGTGACAGGAAGTCCTCCTGGCGAAGGGCAACTGAAGTACGACGTACCTGCTGCTGGAGGTGTAGTTGAGCGTCAGCTCGTCCTGCTCCCCCTCGATCCCAGATCCAGCATGTTCGACCCCCGCAGGTACTCCACGGATCTCGGGTTCTTCAGTCGCGCCAGCCGCCGGACGACGTCGGCGATCCTCGTTGCCTGTTCGCGGATCACGTTCACCTGCTGCGTCTGTTCCTCGGTCAGCCCCTGCTCCATCAGCAGCAGCTCGGCGTTGCCGAGGAGGGCGGAGAGCGGGTTGTTGATCTCGTGCTCGAGGGCGATGGTGGTCTCGCCGATGCCGGCGAGCCAGCGGGCGCGCGCGAGCTCCGCTTCGGCCGTGCGGCGCGCGGCGTTCTGGATGATGCGCTGCTGCGCGATCTCGAGGCGCGCGCGGAGATTCTCGGGAGAGCTGGGCTTGGTGACGTAGTCGTCGGCGCCGGCGGCGAGGACGGCGTTGAGGTCCTCGCGCGCATCGCGCGCCGTGACGACGATGACGAAGGTGTCGCGCCCCAGCTCGTGGTCGCGGATGAGGCGACAGACGGTGAGGCCGTCGAGGCCCGGCATGTTGATGTCGAGCACCGCGAGCGGCACGGGCTCGGCCTGGAACAGCTCCCACGCGTGCTCTCCATCGTCGGCGACGACCGGCTCGTGACCGAGGTCGGTGATGACCGCGGCGTGGAGGGTTCGAGCGACGGCGTCGTCGTCAGCGAGGAGAACGCGCATGCAATGCGGAGCGGCTAGCGCAGCGTGCCGACGCGGACGTCGAGCGCCGCAGGGGCGGTAGGAGAAGCGCGCTGCTCCCAGGCGACGGCGATCTGGCGGCCGTGCACGGCGGTGAGTGGCCGCGTCGCGGTGCCGACGTCCTCGGAGAGAGGCAGGATGCGCTGCTCGAAAATGTGGCCCATCGTGCGCGAGATGGCGAGTCCGACGCGTGGCGTGTTGCTGTTGGGATCCTCGAAACCGACGACGACGATGTCGCCATCGGCAGCGACGCTGGTGCGACCCAGGCGATCACCATAGAGGATGGCGACGGGCGTATGGAACGTGACGCCCTCGTCCATCGAATGGGCAAAGAAGAGGCCGGGCCCCTCGGGAGCGACCATGGCGTAGGTGACGTGCACGTAGCCGCTCGACGAATCCGCCGCGATGGATGGCGCGATGCGACGACAGCCCGTCACTCCCGCGTCGCTCGTGTCCACCGGTGCGGCGATGCTCCAGTGCCGGCCGCCGTCGAGCGAGCGCGATGAAAGGAGGTTGGCGCCGCTGTCGGGCCGGACCGCCCACCACGCGGCGTACAGCGAGCCGCCAGCCCGCGACAACCGAAGCGAGCCCGGGCACACGTCGCTCGCCGGCGGCGTGACGGTGGCGGCGAGGGCGAGCATGCTGTCGGCGTGCAGCGTGCCGTCGGGAGCGAGCACGCGCGACGAATCGCTGGCGAGCGGAGTGGAGCGCTGCGTCGTCCACTCGACCGGCGACTTGATGCAGGCGCTCATTGCCAGGACACTGATGAATACGGTGACTCGATGGAACATCGTCATCTATGAATTGGTGATGTAAGCCTTAAGCTTAAAGCTGAAAGCCGAAAGCTCTGAACCTCAAGCTGAAAGCTTTAAGCTTTAAGCTGAAAGCTTAGAGCTTTAAGCTGAAAGCTTTGAGCTTTAAGCTATAAGCTTTCGGCTTTCGGCTTTCGGCTTTCGGCTCCTCTCTCATATTCAGCCATGTCCTCCACCACAGTTCCTTCAGGCAACACCGCCCCCAGACGGTCAGCCTCCGAATCGAAGCAGGCGATGGAGACGATGTCGCCGCCGGATGCGCCGCTGGCCGGATTCAGTGGGACGCGGCGCGTGCCGCCGGCGGTGAACGAGCCGGTGAAGAGCTATGCGCCCGGTTCACCGGAGCGCGCCGAGCTCAAGGCGCGGCTGGCGAGCATGGCGAAGGAACGGATCGAGATCCCGATCATCATCGGCGGCGAGGAGATCCGGACCGGCGAGACGGCGCAGAGCGTGATGCCGCACGATCACGAGCACGTCCTCGCCGACTGGCACAAGGCGACGCCGGCGCTCGTGCAGCAGGCGATCGCGGCGAGCAGGCGTGCCGGCGCCGAGTGGGCCAACTGGGCGTGGGAGGATCGCGCGGCCGTGTTCCTGCGCGCGGCGGAGCTGCTCACCACCTCGTGGCGGCAGACGCTCAACGCCTCGACGATGCTCGGCCAGTCGAAGACCGCGTTCCAGGCGGAGATCGACTCGGCGTGCGAGCTGATTGATTTCTGGCGGTTCAACCCGGCGTACGCGCAGGAGCTGTACGACGAGCAGCCGATCAGCAACAACACGATGTGGAACCAGCTCGACTACCGGCCGCTCGAGGGGTTCGTGTACGCGGTGACGCCGTTCAACTTCACGTCCATCGCCGGCAACCTGCCGACGGCGCCGGCGCTGATGGGGAACACGGTGATCTGGAAGCCGGCGGCGTCGGCGATGCTGTCGGCGTACTACATCATGAAGCTGCTCGAGGAGGCGGGGCTGCCGCCGGGCGTCATCAACTTCGTGCCCGGCGATCCGGTGCGGATCTCGAACGAGCTGCTGAGCCATCGCGACCTCGCCGGCGTGCACTTCACCGGCAGCACGGCGGTGTTCAACAGCATGTGGAAGACGATCGGGGCGAACATGTCGAGCTTCGCCTCGTATCCGCGGATCGTCGGCGAGACAGGCGGGAAGGATTTCATCGTCGCCCATGCGTCGGCAGATCCGCAGGCGCTCGCCGTGGCGATCGCGCGTGGCGGCTTCGAGTTCCAGGGGCAGAAGTGCTCGGCGGCGAGCCGCATCTACGTGCCGCGCTCGCTGTGGAAGGAGGTGAAGGAGCGCACCGTCGCCATCATCGAGGAGCTCAAGGTCGGCGACCCGACCGACTTCCGGAACTTCATGGGCGCCGTGATCGACCGGAAGGCGTTCGACAAGATCTCCGGCTACGTGGACGACGCGAAGCAGAACGCGAAGATCATTGCCGGCGGGAAGGTGGATGGGAAGGACGGCTACTTCGTCCATCCCACGCTCGTCGAAACGACCGATCCGGGCTACCGGCTGATGTGCGAGGAAATTTTTGGCCCCGTGGTGACGCTGCACGTCTACGACGATGCGAAGTGGAGCGAGACGCTGCGGATCATCGACACGACGTCGCCGTACGCGCTGACGGGGGCGGTGTTCGCGAATGATCGGCGCGCGGTGCGCGAGGCGATGATGGCGCTGCGCAACGCGACGGGCAATTTCTACGTGAATGACAAGCCGACGGGCGCGGTGGTGGGACAGCAGCCGTTCGGCGGCGCGCGCGGGTCGGGGACGAACGACAAGGCGGGATCGAAGCTGAACCTGGTGCGCTGGGTGAGCGCGCGCTCGGTGAAGGAGACGTTCAGCCCGCCGACGGATTACCGCTACCCGTTCATGGCGGAGAAGTAGGCCGATGTGACGCCGGGTGTGGGCGACGGGTGAGAAAGGCATGCACCGCACCCGCGCCCGGCTCGCCTTCCTGCTCGCCCTCGCGCCAGGGCTGCTCGCCATCGCCGTGGCATGTGGCGGCAGCATGGACGATCCCTGCCTGCCCATCGCGCCCGGCGTGGCGGTCTACGCGCCGGGAATCGACCTCGTGGTGCGCGATGCGCGGGGGCACGGCGTGGCGCTCGGGGATACCGCGATCACCTATCGCGGCAGCGCCGACTCCGTCGTGAGCGTGGGCTTCGACACGCTGCACGTGCTGGCCGGCTTCGGGGCGCCGGGCACGTACGCAGTGCGCGTGAAGCGCCCGTACTATCGCGACCTCGTGCTGCCAAGCGTGACGGTGCCACAGGGCCAGTGCGGCGGCGCGGTCACGCAGCAGGTGCCGGTGACGCTCGAGCTGATGCCGGGCGCGCCGGCGCTGCGATCGGTCGCCGTCTTCGGTGCGGGATTTCTTGCGACGCCAGGTGCGCAGCTCCAGCTCACGGCCCGCTTCGACGCCGATCCATCGGTGCCGACGACCGTGACCTGGCGGCTGAAGGACAGCACGGTGGCGCGCGTAGATGCGTCGGGTCTCCTGACGGCGAAGTGCACGACGAGGATCGTGGCGGACACCGTGACGGCCGTGGCGACGGCCGACACGACGGTCAGGGGGCGGGCGCCGTTCCAGGTGGCGCAACAGACGAGCTGCCTCTGAGCGGATCGGTCAGCGCCTGGTCCAGATGATCACGAGCCCACAGTTGCGATCGTACTGGATCGGTGCGCCGGCGGCGCCAGGGTAGATCTCGATCGCTCCGACGTGAGACGGGCGGAGCCAGTTGATCTCCTGGTGCTGCATGCCATCGATCACGACGTTCACGCCGCCGCAACGTCGGCCCCATTCGTCCCGAGCGCCGAGGCTGCGTGAGCTCATGACGACCGCGTCGTAGCCGAAGCCGGCAACGCGGAAGCCGGGTATCCTGCGGACCACGTCGCTGATGTCGAGGACGCCGGTCCGCTCGAGCTCCTCTCCCGTCAGGTAGTGTCCAAATCCGCTGTGCCGCCGACGCTCGAACTCCGGATACCTGTTGCGCTGCGCAACGATGCGGATCGAGTCGAGGGAGACCACGTGGACGAGGCGAAGGTCGACGGACGTCGTGCGACCACTGTGCAATTGCACCGGCTCCTGGATGATCCGGTAGCCGATTTTCCGCGCCTCGACGACCTGCGTGCCGGCGGGAAGGGACGTCAGGGTGAAGCGGCCCGCGGAATCCGTTCGCGCGCGCGACTGGGCGTCCATCACGCGGAGCTGGACGTCGGCCATCGGCAGCCCTCCCTGCCCGTGCACGATGCCCGTCAGCGTGGCCGTGCCGGTGAACGCTGCAGCGATCGCCGAGTCGGCCGACGTGGAATCGGGGATCTCGAGCGGCCGAGTGGCGGCGGCGCTCAGCGACAGGTTCATGAGCGCCACGCCAGCGTCCTTCGGCACCACCGTGCGCACGATGGTGCCGCCACGATCGCCCAGCTGCACCTGGAGCAGGAGCCAGCTGTCGGTCGGCACTCCGCACAGGCGATACTGCCCGTTCGCGCCGGGGTGGACCGCCGCGGTGTGGACGGTCTCTGAGGCGAGAAGGGTGGCCGGATCCACGGTGAGGTCGCTCCAGCTCACCGCGAGCACGGCATCGTGGAGAGGGCGGTCAGCGTCCGCGTCAGTGACGCGTCCCATCAACGCGCCCGCGTCGTCAGTCAGCTTGATTCCCGGGCATGCCGCGGCGCGGAGGGTCGCGCCGGAAGGAAGCGCAAAGTCGAGCTGCGCCCTGGCTCCGGCGTCGAGCTCCAGTTCGCGAGTCGGCAAGGCGAGATCGAGGGAGTCGAGCAGCGGATGGCCGATGGCGAAGACCCAGCGGCCCGCCGATAGGCTGTCGAACGCATACCGGCCATGCTGGTCGGTGGCGGCACTGAACGACACCGAAGGCGCGGGCGCGAGGCGGCTGGCGAAGACGGTGGCGCCGACGAGGGGGCTGGAGTGCACGCTGTCGGTCACGGTGCCGCTCACGCGTGCGGCAGGTGCATCCTGTGCGTACAGCGAGCCGGCCGGTGCCAGCAGCGACATCAGCCATAAAGCGATACGACCCAGCTTCATCGCTTCATCCAGATCACGATCACCCCGCACGCCGAGTCGTACTGCATCGGGGCGCCGGAAGGGCCGGGATAGGCCTCGATGGCTCCGATATCCTGCGGATCGAGGAGGTTGATCTCCTGGTGCTGCATGCCGTTGATGACGACGTTCGGCACGCAGCCGCGCTGGATCGAGATCATCCCGCGGGTGCTGAGGACACGCGCGTCGAGGCCGTATCCCTGGACGCGAAAGCCGGGGAGCATGCGGAAGAGGTCACTCGTCTCGATTGGATGGCGCTTCTCTATTTCGGATTCGTCGAAGTAGCGACCGAAGCCGTTGTGTCGCCGGCGCTCGAACTCCGGATAGCGGGCACGGCGCGCCGTGACGAGTACGGAGTCGAGGTTCACGATGCGCGTGAGCTTGACGACGGTCTCCGTCGTCCTGCCGCTGCGCAGCTCCACGGGGATCCGGCTGAGCAGGTAGCCGATGTGTCGTGTCTCGAGGAGCTGGCTGCCGGCCGGCTGGTCGACGAGAGTGAAGCGCCCCGACGAGTCGGTGCGCGCCACGCCAGCAGCGTCGCCCACACGGACCTGCGCATCGGAGAGTGGCTGGCCCGACGGGCCATACACCGTACCGTTGACGGTCGCCGTACCGACGAGGAGCGGCGCCCTCACCATGGTGTCAGTCTCGGCAGCCTTCGCGATGGAGTCGAGCGATGCGAGCGTCCGCGCGGACTCGTCACTGAGTGAGAGGTCGCGCAGCACGACGCCGCCGGCGTCACCGACGCTGAGCGTGATCACGCTGCCGGCGCGTCCGCTGTCCTGCACCTGGAGCTGAAGCCAGGTGTCGGTAGGAACGCCGCACAGGCGATAGCGGCCGATCGAGTCCACCGCCACTTCGCCGCCACGCTGGGTGGTCACGGGGCGGAAGGCGCTGTCCACCCCGAGATCCGCCCAGTTCACGACGACGTGCGCCGTGGTGAGCGGGCGATCGCTGTCGGCGTCGGTGACCTGACCGACGACGGCGCCCTGTTCCTTTGTGAGCGTGAGCCCGGGGCAGGCGGCGGCGCGGAGGGTTGAACCGGAGGGCGTGGCGAGATCGACGCGTGCCCGCTGGCCGTCGGCGAGGTTCACCTCGCGCGCCGGCATGGTGAGGGACAGCGAATCCAGATACGGCGTAGCGAAGGAGACGGCGTAGCGCCCCGCCGTGAGCGTGTCGAAGTGGAAACGACCCTTGTCGTCGGTGACGGCGCTCCGGAACTCACTCGGCTCGGGTGCGAGGCGCGTGAGGAAGACCATGGCACCGTTCGCGGGCTTCGCATGGATGCTGTCGCTGACGGTGCCTTCCACTGACGCCGATGCGGGTGCCTGCGCAGCGAGCGCCGGCGCGGCGAGAACGAAGGCGACGGCCACAACACAAAGGCAGTTGCGCACGGCAGAACCGTTGATCACCGGGCGGGCCTGCCCCGCTTGAGCCAGATCACGATCACGCCGCACGGACGATCGTACTGGACCGGTGCATCGGCGGGACCGGCATAGGCCTCGATGGCCCCGATGTTCACGGGGTCGACGAGGTTGATGTCCTGGTGCTCCACGCCGTTGACGACGATGTTCGCCTCGCACGGGCCCATGCTGCTCATCTCGAAGTTGCCGTGCGTGGTGTAGACCTTCGTGTCGAGCCCCGAACCCTCCACGCGGAAGCCGTGCACCATGCGCAGCAGGTCGCTCGCCTGCATCGCGTGCTGGCGATCGATCTCCGACTCGTCGAGGAAGCGGCCTCCTCCTGCCCTGCTGCTGCGGCGGCTCTCGAACTCGGGATAGCGCGAGCGCTGGGCGACGATACGAATGGAGTCGAGGCTGACGATGCGGCTGAGCGTGACGCTCACCTTCGACGTCCTGCCGCTGCGCAGCTCCACCGGCGCCTGGCCGAGCAGGTAGCCGATGTGGCGCGTCTCGAGGAGCTGGCTGCCGGCCGGTTGGCCGGTGAGGGTGAACTGTCCGCTCGAGTCCGAGCGCGCCATCCCGGCCGCACCACGAATACGCACTTCGGCCATCGCCAGCGGCTCCCCCGCTGCGCCATGAACGACGCCGGCGAGGGTGGCGGTGCCGGTCAGTGGAGGTACCGTCACCGTATCGTGTCGCGCCGCGGCCGCGGCCGTGGAGTCGAGCATGGCGAGGGTGCGCGCCGAAGCCAGGCTCAACGAAAGATCGCGCCGGACGACGCCGCCTTCGTGGCCGACGGTGAGGGTGAGCGGGCTCCCCGCTCGCCCGCTGTCCTGCACCTGCACGGTGAGATAGGTGTCGGTGGGCACGCCACACAGCCGATAGTGGCCCGAGGGATCGGCCGCCACGACGCCGCCGCGCGGCGTGGTCACGGCGTGCAGCGCGCTGTCCACGGTGAGCTCGGTCCAGCTCACGGCGACCTTCGCGCCGCCGAGGGGCTGGTCGCTGTCGGCGTTGGCGACGTCGCCGATGACGGCGCCCTGCTCCGTCGAGAGCTTCAGCATCGGGCAGGCAGCGGCACGCAGCGTGGCGCCGGACGGAGTCGCGAAATCCACCCGCTCCTGCCGGCCAGTAGCGAGCGTGACCTCGCGTGGCGGCATGTTGATGGAGAGGGAGTCGAGGTAGTCGGTGGCGAAGGCGACGGAGTAGCGGCCGGCGACGAGCGTGTCGAAGCGGAAGCGTCCCTTCTCGTCGGTGACGGTGGTTCGCAGCTCGCTCGGCTCGGGAGAGAGCCGAGTGAGGAGGACCGTGGCACCCGCGGCAGGCTTCGCGCGGACGCTGTCGGTGATGGTGCCGGCGATGGTGCCGGACGCCGACTCCTGTGCACGAAGCGCCGAAGCGCCGATGACGACGGCGAGGAGCGCGGCCGAGAGACGAGCGAAGTGGGGTCGCATGGCCAAACGTTGCCGCACCCCGGAGCGGGACGCCAGAGCGATCGCGTGATACATTCCCGCCATGGCACGCCATCGCTTCCTGACCGCCGACGTCTTCACGGACCGGCCCTTCGGCGGCAACCAGCTCGCCGTCTTCCCTGACGCCCTCGATATCCCCGAGTCGCGGCTGCTCGACGTGGCACGCGAGTTCAACTACTCGGAGACGACATTCGTCTATCCACCGGCGCGGCCGCACAACACGCGGCGTGTGAGAATTTTCACACCCGGCGGCGAGGTACCGTTCGCCGGCCACCCCACGGTGGGCACGGCGCACGTGCTCGCGGCGATCGGCGACGTGAAGCTCGCGGGCGACGTGACGAAGATCGTGTTCGAGGAGAAGGTGGGCCCGGTGCCGGTGTCCATCCGAGCGACCAACGGCACGCCGACCTTCGCGCAGCTCACGGTGGCGAAGCTCCCGCAGGCGGGCCCCACGCCACCGTCGAACGAGAAGCTGGCCGACGTGCTGGGCCTCACCGAGGACGAGCTGCTGAGCGGTGACTGGGCGCCGCGGGGCTACACCTGCGGACTGCCCTTCCTGTTCGTGGCGGTGCGTGACCGCGCCGCGGTGCGGCGGGCGCACATCCGGCTCGAGTCGTGGGAGAAGTTCCTGCGCGAGTCATGGGCGCCGGAGGTGTTCGTGTTCGCCGCGGGAGGAGAGCGCCCGGGGACGGACTATCACGCGCGCATGTTCGCGCCGGGGCTGAGCGTGCCGGAGGATCCGGCCACGGGCAGTGCGTGCGCTGCGCTGGCCGGCTTCCTCGCCACGCGAGACCCGCGCGCCGCCGGCGAGGGAACGACCAAGTGGGTGATCGAGCAGGGCTTCGAGATGGGGCGGCCGAGCATCATCGAGCTGGAGCTGGACCGGAAGCGCGGATCGCTGACGGCGGTCCGGGTAGGCGGTGCGTCGGTGGTGGTGAGTGAAGGGGAGATGGAGATCGCGTAAGCTCCTCTCCCATGGCTGGCATCGCCGAGAGCTTTCCTTTCCATGCGCGACGGAGGGTCACGAGGTAGTTCCAATCAATTCAGGAACTTTGGGGGATGTAGAGGCTAGCCTCGGTGCGCAGAGCCGTGATCGCGGGCGGGGTTGATCCGTTCAACCGGATGAAATCCGTCCTGATCCGCGTCCCCTCTTCGTTAGTGCCGGATTGGGCGCGCGGAGAGTGGGCCCCGACAGGACCGGTGGTCCTGCGGGGTGACACGAGGGCGGGTCAGCCCTTCCGTCGCGAGTGCTGGACGGCGGCGGTGACGCCGACGGCGGCGCCCAGCGCGATGAGGCCGAAGGCGGTGTTGGCCTCGTAGCGGGCGTGATCGGCGGCAACGAGCTGTGAGGTGCCGCGCGGCCCCGGGTGCTTCCAGCTGTAGCTCGTGATGTCGTGAAAGCGGCGCTGGGAATCCGCGTAGAGCGCCACGCCGAGCAGGATGAAGACCAGCGCCACAACGTCCACGATGCGGTCGTGCTTCAGGACGTCAGGCATGGTATCGAATATGACGTAGACCCATCGAGCTCATTCTTACCTCCCCCTTCCCCGTCAGACTGCCAGTGTCCTACCGCATCCTCGTCACCGACGACATCGATCCGGACGGCGTCGCCTTGCTCACCGCGGAGCCGTCGTTCGTGGTGGACGAGGTGCCCACGCTGCCGCGCGAGGAGCTGCTCGCGCGCATCGATCAGTACGACGCCTTCGTGGGACGGAGCGCAACGCGCATCACCGACGAGCTGCTGCGTGCGGCGAAGCGGCTACGCGTGGTGGGGCGTGCCGGCGTGGGGGTGGACAACATCGCGCTCGATACGGCCACGGAGCTCGGGATCGCCGTGATCAATGCGCCGGCGGGCAACACGGTCGCGGTCGCCGAGCTGTTCTTCGGTACGGTGATCGGCCTGCTGCGCCACCTCCCGCACGCCGCCACCTCCATGCGCGACGGGAAGTGGGACCGCTCGAAGCTCCTCGGCACGGAGCTCAAGGGAAAGACGCTGGTCATCGTCGGAGTGGGCCGCATCGGTGGTGAAGTGGCGACGCGCGCGCTGGCATTCGGGATGGACGTGGCCGGCTACGACCCGTACGTGAGCGACGAACGGTTCCGCTCGCTGCGCATCCGCCGGCTCGCCACGCTGGAGGAGGGGCTGGACCAGGCGGACTTCCTCACCGTGCACACGCCGCTCACCGACGAGACGGAGGGAATGATCGGGCGACGCGAGCTGGCGCGGCTCAAGTCAGGCGCGGTGGTGGTGAACATGGCGCGGGGCGGGATCGTGGAAGAGGCGTCGCTGCTGGCGGCGCTCGAGAGCGGGCAGCTCCGCGGGGCGATCGTGGACGCGTTCACGAAGGAGCCGCTGGCCCCCGACCACCCGCTGCGCCGCGCGCCGCACACCCTGCTCACGCCGCACATCGGCGCCTCGAGTGCCGAGGCGCAGCGCAACGTCGCGGTGGACGCCTGCGCCGCGGTGCGCGACGCGCTGCTGCACGGCGAGCTGTCGCGCTCCATCAACGTGGCCGGTGCGGGGACGGGCGACCTGCGCTCGCTGCAGCCGGCGCTGTTCGTGGCGCGGCGCGCGGCGGCGGTGGCGCGCGCCATCCTCGCCGACCGCGGAGTGCGTGCCATCCAGCGACTCTCGCTGCGCGTGGGACCGGAGCTCGCCGGCGGTGCGCAGGCGCTCCTCGCCGCTGCGGCGGCCGGCGTGCTGGAAGGCACGGTGGACGTGGAGCGCCTCAACCTGATCAACGCACAGTCGCTCGCCGAGTCGCGCGGGATCGAGCTGTCGTGCTCGGAGTCGACGTCGCTCGGCAATGGCTACGCGGTGCAGGTGAGCCTTGCGGGGGCGATGCAGGAGCTCGCCGTCGCCGGGATCGCGCCGGAGGGTGCGACGCCGCGGCTGACGCGCATCGGCGGCTTCCACGTGGACGTGGCGCCGCGCGAGACGCTGGTGATCCTCACCAACAACGACGTCCCCGGCGTCATCGGGCGAGTGGGCACGGTGCTCGGCGACGCGGGGGTGAACATCGCCGAGTATCACCAGGCGCGGCTGGCACAGGGGGGCGACGCGCTGGCGGCGATCACCGTGGACGGCACGGTGAGCCCGAACGTGCGCCACGCCCTGCTCGAGCTGCCGGACGTGAGCTCGGCGACGGTCGTGCACTTCCGCGCCGGCTGATGGACGAGGTGGCGGTGCACATCGAGCGCGATGCGGACGTGCGGCGCGCATTCGCGTCGGACGCGTCAGGGCTGGTGCTCGTACCGGACGGCGTGGCGCGCCCGACGTCGGGTGAAGAGGTGGCTGCGCTGCTCGCCGAATGTACGTCGTCGCGCACGCCGGTGACGGCGGCGGGGGGACAGACGAGCACGACGGCAGCCTCCATCACGGACCGTGGGGTGCTGCTCTCGCTGCGCGGCATGGATCGGGTGCTGGCGGTGGACGCGGAGCATCGCGTGGCACGCGCGGAGCCGGGAGTGCTCCTGGCCGACCTCAAGCGCGCCTGCGCCGCAGAAGGATTGCTGCTGCCGCTGGACCCGACGAGCGAAGAGGAGTGCACGGTAGGGGGCGCGGTGGCCTGCAATGCGTCAGGCGCGCGGAGCCTGCGCTACGGCGCCACGCGTCCGCACGTGCGGGCGCTCACCGTGGCGATGGCTGACGGAACGCAGGTGGAGCTCCGACGTCCGCAGCTGGAGAAGAACACGGTGGGCTATGCGCTGGCGCACGATCCGGTGGACTGGTTCGTGGGGAGCGAGGGGACGCTGGGCGTCGTGGTGGAAGCGGAGTTCGCGCTGCTGCCATTGCCGGAACAGGTCGTCGGGCTCGCTCTGCCATTTGCCACCGAGCAGGCCTCGCTTCGCTTCATCGTGGCGGCGCGCGAGAGTGGTGCGCTGCATCCCCGGTGCATCGAATTCTTCGACCGGCTGGCGCTGGAGATCGTGCGCGGGGTGGAAGGGGCGCGTGACTGGGCGCCGGGAGCGAGCGCGTTCGTGTACGTGGAGGAGGACCCGCCTCGCGGTACGACGCCCGCACTCGACGAGTGGCTCGCGCTGGCCGAAAGGCATGATGCGCTGGTGGACGACGTGCGGGTCTATGAGGGGGAAGGCGCGCTGCGGGAGGCGCGGCGCGTGCGGCATGCCGTGCCGGCGCACATGAACGAGCGCGGCGATGCTCGGCGATCCTTCGGCGGACGCAAGGTGTCCACCGACTGGGCGGTCCCATATCGCCGGCTGGCGGAGGCGATCGCGCGCGCGCGCGAGCTGGCACGTGAAGCGGGGATCGAGCAGGCGGTGATCTACGGACACGCCGGCAACGGCCATCCGCACCAGAACTTCATCGCCCACGACAGCGAAGAGCTGGGGCGCATCGAGCGCGTGGTGGAGGCGACGCTGCGCGAGGTGCTGGCGATGGGCGGCACCGTGGCGGCAGAGCACGGGATCGGAAAGCTCAAGCGGAAGTGGCTCCCGCTGCAGATGACGCCGCTGCAGGTGCGCGGCATGGCAGCGGTGAAGCGCGAGCTGGATCCGGCGGGCATCCTCGCGCCGGGGAACGTGCTGTGACCGAGCGCGGCTTCGCGAGCGTCGTGCTCGACGTGGATTCCACCCTCAGCGGCGTGGAGGGGATCGACTGGCTCGCGGCGCGGCGCGACGGCGGGATGGGCGCCAAGGTGGCGGCGCTCACCGACCGTGCCATGCGCGGGGAGGTGCCGCTGTCCGCGGTGTACGGCGAGCGGCTGCAGATGGTGAACCCGAGCCGCGACGACGTGGCCGCACTGGCCGGCATGTACCAGAGCATGCTCGCCCCCGGTGCTGCGCAGGCGGTGCGGCGGCTGCACGAGGCGGGACGGCGGGTGATCGTGGTGAGCGGAGGAATCCGCGAGGCGATCCTTCCGCTCACGTCGTCGCTCGGCATCGCCGACGGCGAGGTCTACGCCGTGTCGGTGACGTTCACGCCGGAAGGGCGCTACGCAGGGCACGACGCGCATTCGCCGCTGACGACGAGCGACGGCAAGCGCACGGTAGTGGAGCGCCTCGCGCTGCCGAAGCGCGTGCTCGCCGTGGGCGACGGTGCCACCGACCTGGCGATGAAGCCGGTGGTGGACATGTTCGCGGCGTATACCGGATTCGTGAATCGCGCCGCCGTGGTGGCTGGCGCCGATCTCGCCATTGATTCCTTCGACCAGATCGCGGAGCTCGCACTCGGATGACATCGCAGCTGCTGCAGGATGGGACGTTCTTCTTCCCCGGACCGACGGAAGTGCGCGCCGAGGTGCTGGCGGCGATGACGCAGCCGATGATCCCGCATCGCGGGGCGGCGTTCGAGAACATGTTCGGCCGGCTGCAGGAGTCGCTGCAGGTGATCTTCGGGACGCGACGACCGGTGTTCGTCAGCAGCTCGTCGGCCACCGGGTTCATGGAGGCCGCAGTGCGCTGCGCGCCGGTGGGGCCGATCCTTTCCGTAGTGAACGGCGCCTTCGCGGCGCGGTTCGCCAACATCGCGCGCGCGTGCGGACGCGAGACCGACGTGATGGAGATCCCCTGGGGCGACACGGTGGAGATGACGCAGCTCGAGGACCGGCTGAAGATGCGCCGCTACGCCGCGATCACCATCGTGCACTCCGAGACCTCGACCGGTGCGCTGAACGACGTGCGCACCGCGACGCGACTGGCGCACGAGAATGGCGCGATGTGCCTCGTGGATTCGGTGACGGGCATCGGCGGGGCGGAGCTGATGTTCGACGAGTGGGGGCTCGACCTCGCGCTCACGGGCTCACAGAAGGCGCTCGCGCTGCCGCCGGGACTGGCCTTCGCCACAGCGTCGGCAGAGTTCGTGGAGCGGGCGAAGGAGACGCCGGACCGTGGGCTGTACTTCGACCTCGTGGAGTTCGAGGCGTATGCGGCAAAGGGTCAGACGCCCAACACGCCGGCGATCCCGCTGTTCTACGCGGCGGACGTGCAGCTGTCGGCGATCGTGCGCGAAGGAATGGAAGCACGCTGGGCGCGGCACGCAGCGATGGCGCAGCGGACGTACGACTGGGTGGCGTCGATAGCGGGACGGTTCGGCGAGGCGTTCCGCGTGACGGCGCGCGCGGGACATCGGTCGCCCACGGTCACGAGTGTCATGCTCCCTCCATCGCTCACCTCAGGGACGGTCACCCGCGCGGTGCGGGAGCGCGGGTACACCATCGGGACCGGGTACGGGAAGAACCGCGACACCACGGTGCGGATCGGCCACATGGGAGACCACACGGTCGAGGGACTCGAGCGGTGCCTCTCGGCGGTGGAGGTGGCACTGGGGGAACTGCTCGTGAACCGTGAACCGTGAACCGTGAACCGTGAACCGTTAGCGACGAACGGCAGCCGAGAAGAAAGAGCGGAACGAACTGAAACGGCAGGATTCTTCAACGAGAATCCTGCCGTTTCGGCTTCTTCTGCCGCGTCCTATTCGATGCAGTTACGGTTCACCGTTCACCGTTCACCGTTCACCGTTCACGTGTACTTCGCCGCCCGGTGCTGCGCCGTCTCCGAGAGGCCGGTGATCTGGTGGTTGTCGTCGCTGAGGAGGCTCATCGTCTCATCCCAGGTGCGCACGCGATTGCGGCCGGAGCGCTTGGCGGCGTAGAGGGCAGCGTCGGCGCGCGCCATGAAGCGCGCCACGTAGTCGTCGGACAGGTCGGGCGCGCCGGCCACGACCCCGATGCTCGCCGTGATGCGGAGCGGTCGGCCGCCCGGCTTCGCGGGCGGGAACGAGTGCAGCTCGATCAGCTCGCACAGGCGCGTCGCGACCTGGAACGCGCCGGCACTCGCCGTGTCGGGCAGGATGACGGCGAACTCCTCACCACCGATGCGCGCCACCACGTCGCCGGCGCGTGCGGTATGTCCGAGCAGCGCGCCGAGGGCGCGGAGCATCTCGTCGCCCACGAGGTGGCCGAAGGTATCGTTGACGTCCTTGAAGTGATCGAGGTCGAGCGCGAGCAGCGCCATCTCGCTCCCGGCGCGCTCCGAGCGGGCGACCTCGCGCGCGAGGGCCTGGTCGAAGCCGCGACGATTGAGGCACCCGGTGAGCGGGTCGGTGAGCACCATGCTGGCGAGCTGCGTGCGCACGCGATTGTACGCGCGACCCACGCGCGTGATGGCGTCGGGGCGGCTGTCGGCCGCTTCGTCGTACGACTGAGAGAAGTCACCCTCCTCGGCCCGTTCGAACAGGTCGACGATGGCGCGGAGGCGACGGCGCACGGTGCCGGCGTGGATCATGATGAGGGCCGTGGCGGCCGCGCCCACGGCCACGGTCCAGAGCTGCTCGACGCGATCCACCGGCGACTCGATGCCCCAGGCAACGGAGAGGAGCAGCACGTATCCGAGGGCAGCGATGACGACGACGCGCCACGCCTGCCGCTGGCCGAAGTAGACGTTGGCGACGTGGATGATGATCACGGCCCCGAACAGCGCGCGATCGTAGTGCGCCGCCGTGGTGCCGAAGAAGGTCATCGTGAAGATGAACGCCAGGTCGCCGGCGAGCGCGAGGGTGACGACGACCGGCTTCGCGCGACGACGGCGCTCGACGAAGATGGCCGTGGCGCCGACGAAGGCGACGTAGCCGAGGGCGATCATGAGGAGCGCCGCAGGATCGGCGAGGCGGCCGAACCGGTACCCGATGCCCAGCTGCACCATCACGGCGACGACGGCCGCCGCAACGCGCGAATAGGCCTGCACGGCGAGCACGTCGGCCGCCGCCGCGTCGCGCTGCACGCCGCGCGAGGCGGTCGCAGCCGCCCGAGGCAGCCGAATCGCCGGATTATTGGTCAGGGTGACCGGTTTGCGGTCGAGGAGCGAAGGGGCGTTCATCGGCAATCATAGAGGCCAACCACATGCCACCAGCTGTGTCCGGCCCAAGTTGGCCTGCTGCTGTTACTTGGAATCTACTACACCGCTGAGGTCGCCAAGTGCGCCATTGGGAAATGCGGAGGGGCGGTCAAAGTGCGAGAAAGACGTCTGTGACGCCAGTCACGTGGTGGTGATCACGCACCAGGCGGACGCGTGAGGGCACGGACGATCTGACCCGTTTTCAAGAGCACAGCAGGAAAAGGACACAGCGGGAGGAACTGAAACGGCAGGATCTCTCCCTCCGCGATCGGAGGTCCCGGCACCGGGACCGACCTCTACACCCTCGAAGGTTCCTGACTCGATTGGAACGACCCCTGGACGCTCCATGGTGCATGGAGCCTTCTGTCCGGAGAAGAGAATCCTGCAGTTTCAGGTTTGTCAGCAGTTTCCTCTCCCCGCTGTTCGAGCCCAGGCGTGACTAGCACGCCGCGATCGCCACCCTCGGCTGCGTCGGAGCTCCAAGAGGCGGGGTGACGGTACGGCGTTCGCCGACCTGCTGGCGCCACATGGCGTAGTAGAGTCCCGTGCGCGCGAGGAGCTCGTCGTGGCGGCCTTCCTCGACGACCCGGCCGCGCTCGAGGACGTGGATGCGGTCGGCGTGCATCACGGTGCTCAGGCGGTGCGCGATGAGGACCGTGATCACGTTCGCCGCCTCCGCCACGTCGCGCATCGTGCGGCTGATCTCCTCCTCGGTGAGCGAGTCGAGCGCGCTCGTCGCCTCGTCGAACACCAGGAGATCGGGATCCCGCAGCAGCGCACGGGCAATGGACAGTCGCTGCTTCTCGCCGCCCGAGATCTTCATCCCGCCCTCGCCGATCACGGTGTCGAGCCCCTGGTCAGCCCGCGCCAGCAGCGACGTGGCAGCGGCACGACGCAGGACGTCGAGGCACTCGGCGTCCGTCGCCTCGGGGCGCACGAACTTGAGGTTCTCGCGGATGGAGCCGCTGAACAGCTGTGCGTCCTGCGTGACGAAGCCGATGCGCTCGCGGAACTTGTCGAGGTCCACGCGCTCGCTCGGTACGTCGTTGTAGAGGATCTGCCCCGCCCCGGGCCTGTACAATCCGACGAGCAGCTTCACGAGCGTGGTTTTCCCCGCCCCGCTGGGCCCGACGAACGCGACCGTCTGGCCACGGCGAACGTGGAACGAGACATCGGCAAGCGCGGGCGCCGACGCGGACGCGTGGGTGAAGCTCACGTTGCGGAAGGCCAGCTCCTCGAGGTCATCCACCGCCACCGGGTGCTTGGGCTTGGGATCCACCGGGATGGTGAAGATCTCGTCGAAGTTCGCGAGCGATGCTTCCGTCTCGCGGTAGATGTTGATGACGTTCCCCAGCTCCTGCAGCGGGCCGAAGATGAAGAAGGAGTAGATGAGCAGGGAGAAGAACTGCCCGACCGTGATCTGCTGGAGGAAGATCAGGTAGAGCATGAGGAACAGGATGCAGGTGCGAAGGAAGTTCACCGCAGTTCCTTGTATGAAGCTCAGAGATCTCAGGTATCTGACCTTCTTCAGCTCGAGGCGAAGGATCTTCTCCGTCGTGGCGTTGAGGCGCAGTTCCTCCTGCTTGGCGAGGCCGAGGCTCTTCACGAGCTCGATGTTGCGCAGTGATTCGGTCGTCGCACCGGCGAGCGCCGTCGTCTCGGCGACGATGACTTTCTGGATGACCTTGATCTTCCGGCTCAGCACGGAGCTGAGGATGCCGAGGGTGGGGACGGTGAGCAGGAACGCCGGCGCGATGATCCAGTGCACCTTGAAGGCGTAAACCATGACGAAGATCACGCCGACCAGGGTGGTGAAGACCATGTTCACGGCCGCGGCGATGAACTTCTCCGTGTCGGAGCGCGCCTTCTGGAGGCGACCGAGGGTCTCGCCGCTGCGCTGGTCCTCGAACGTCTGGAAGGGGAGCGCGAGGGAGTGGCGGATGCCGTCGGAGTAGAGGTCAGCGCCGACGCGCTGGGTGATGACGTTGACGAAGTAGTCCTGGAAGTTCTTGGCGACGCGCGAGATGAAGGCGACGCCGACCGCCATGCTGAGGAGCAGCGCGACGCCCTTGAAGAACTGGATCTTCGTGTACTTGTCGAACTGGGTGGCATAGCTGTCGATGACGTGGCGGAAGATCACCGGGTCGAGAAGCGAGAAGACCTGGTTGATCGTCGCCAGCACGAGGGCCAGCACGACGAAGCGCCAGTAGGGGCGCAGGTAGCGGGAGAGGGTGCGCATGTGGTGTTGGTAACCCGGCCGGCGGTGAGAGCGTTCCCAGGCTAGCATGCCCGAACGCGAGCCGCCATACGCGACCGGCCGGCATGAAGGCCGGCCGGCAGGAGGACCGGCCGCCGTGAAGGCCGGCCGGCGGGTTGGTCGTAACGCGCGCTACCGCACGAGCGGCATGACCACCTCGGCGAAGCGCTCCATCTCCTCCAGCTGGGGGCTGCATTGCAGGAGGAGCAGGTCCACACCGGCCTCGTGATAGGCCCGGACCCTGTCCGCCACCTGCTCCGCGGTGCCGACGAGGCCGGCGCGAAGCCCGCGATTGGAGACCGAGTAGTCCTCCAGCGACACGCGCGACTCGAGCTGGGTGTTGGCGAGCCAGTCCTGGTAGTTGTGGTAGCCGGGTGAGCCCTCACTGACGTTGGTGATGCGCTCGAGCTCGCGCCTGGCCGCGGCCTCCGATTCGCGCACGATGACGTAGGCGGCCATGCCGTATTGCATCGGGCTGACCTCCGTGTGGTCCGGCGCGGTCTCGGCCACGCGCTCGCGACGCGCGCGCATGTCGGCGATCTTGGGCGCGATGTGCTCCACTGGATCGCCGTGCATGACGTACGCGTCGCACTTCGCGGCGATGAGGTTCTTGGCGGTCTCGGACTCACCGCCGGCATAGAGCGTTGGGCGCGGCCGGCGCACGGGCTTCGGCTCGACGATGAGGTCGTCCACGTTGTAGTAAGTGCCCTTGTGGGTAAGCCGCGATTCCCGCCATGCGCCGCTCACGACCTCCAGCCACTCCGCGGTGCGCGCATAGCGATCGTCGTGGCGGTCGAAGTGCACGCCGTAGCGGCGCGCCTCGTCCGCCCACCATGCACTGACGACGTTGAGCGCGAGTCGCCCGTTGGAGATCTGGTCGATGTTAGCCGCCTGCTTGGCGAGCAGCGCCGGCGGATGGAACTGCGGGCGCACGGCGACCATGAGCTCCAGCCGCTGCGTCACCGCCGCGAGCGCAGCCGCCGTGCTCCACGCATCGAGTGCGGGGGCATCGGCGCCCTTGATGTCGTTGAGGAAGAGCTCGGCGATGAGCGTGAGGTCGAAGCCGATCTCCTCGCTGCGCTGGGCGAGGCGTCGCGTGTACGACCAGCTCGCCTCCATGCGCTCGTCGTCCACGTTGCGCAGCCACCCCCCGAAGACGGGGAGCCAGTAGCCGAAGCGGATCTTCCTCTCGCTGCCCGCGGCGTCGGCGGCCTCGGGCGCTGTCTCGGCGGCGAGGATGGCGCTCATGCCGACACCTCCGCCGTCTCCCCGGCGATGCGGGCCTCGAGGTAGTCCACGAGGTTCGTCCACGGATCGAAGCCGATCACGTTCGGCGCATCGGCGACGAAGTTGGAGAGCGCGTTGACGTCGTAGAAATAGTGCTTTCCGTCGCGGTCATCGACGAGGTACTCGATGCCGCCGACGTCGAGGCTGGTGAACCGCGCGATGCGCTCGACCTGCTCGATGATCCCGGCGGGTGGCGTGAAGCCCTCGACGCGCAAGCCGCTCTTCACCGCATCCACGGCGCACGCCGCGCCGACCAGCTCCACGCCGCTCGTCGTCTGGCACGCATCGGCGGGGCAGAGATCGAACGATCCGGTGGCCGGGTAGACGTTGATGGCGTAGAGGTACTTGCCGTTGAGCGTCTCGACGCGCGTGATGTGACCGTCGCGCAGCGGAGCGGCCTCCTGCACGAGGGCTACGCCGTCCACGCCGAGGTTCACCTGGCCGGCAGCGACGGCACCCTCGAGCGCGGCGGCCGATTCGTACTTCGTGATGCCGGCGCCGCTGCCACCGATGTTCGCCTTCACGAGCACCGGGTAGCGGAGGTCGGCCGCAGCCTCCACGGCCTGCGACGGATCGTTGATCACGCGCGAGCGCGGGAAGGGGAGTCCCAGCTCGGTGAGCGCGTCGAGCTGGCTGGCCTTGGACAACTCGTACGCGTACGTCGCACTGCCGTTCACGACGGGGACGCCGAGGCGCTCGAGGTGCCTGAGCCAGTGCAGGGTGTGAAAGGTGGACTGGCCATGTCCACGCAGGTACGCCGACGGGCTGGCGCGATTGAAGACGAGCGAATACGGAACGCTGCGCTCGGAGGGATCGTAGCGGTGCGAGGCGGCGTCGAGGCGCACGTACGGCAGCCCGCGACGCTCGAGCTCGGCGAAGAGCGGCTTGAACCAGTCGGGATGTTCGTGATAGACGGCGATCGGATGCATGGAAGACCTGTGCGGAGTGAGGGAAAGCGGTCCTGCGTCGCTCTCGGCTCCTCGACCGGCGCGAACCGGTGCCCCGAAATGCAGAGCGCCCCGATCCGCGTGGGATCGGGGCGCGTCGTCGACGTCGATTACGTCGCGAGATTACGCGTGCGCGCCACCCGTCCCGTGCGGCTGATGCCACATGAGATGACACATGCACATGGGGGTGGGGGCGAGCTTCGTCATGAGTGGAGGTTCGTCGCGGAACCGGGGGAAGTCAAGGAGCCAATGGCAACTGACCTACGTCGTATCCGGACCCAGGGGATGCCTGGTACAAGGCACTTCCGCATCGCGCGAGGACAATGCGCCGCGAGGGAGTCAGCGGCGCATTGGAGAGACCATGGATGTCGGTCCAGCTACGAAGTACGAAGTACGCAGTACTTCCGTTGTAGTTAGAAACGCCCCTCCACGTACGCATCCACCCTCCACTGTCCCGGCTTCGGCGTGATGCCGCGCGCGACGTCGAAGCGGATGAGGCCGTCGAGGATGGTGATGCCGGCACCGGCACCCGACATCGGCTGGCCGATGTCGCGCCAGGTGCGGCGATCGCCGGCCCAGCCGATGTCGCCGAACAGGACCGGACGCACGACACCGAGTCCGTGCGCGATCTCGGCGCGCGCCAGCCAGAAGGCGTCGCCAGCCTCGGTGCCGGGACGATGACCGCGCACGGTGCGCGAGCCGCCGAGGAACCAGAAGCGCTGCGGCGGCACTTCGCCCACGCTGCTCCCGCCCGCCAGCGTGAGCGACACGGCGCCGTTGCCGATGCCATGCGACGTGGTGAGGTCCAGCGCGGCGCGCCCGTAGCTCGCCGTGTCACCGCGCGCGCCCTCGAGGCGGAAGTCGCTGAACAGGCGGAAGCCCTGCGGGTCGAGGCCGAAGCTGCGCGTGTAGCGCGTGCGAGCGCCCAGGTATGTGCCTCTTGCCGCCTCGACGTTCGGCACGAAGTCGACGCCATTCGTCGCATGCGCGAGGGAGAAGTTCGTCTCCTGGCGCGCGGTGCGTTCCTGCTCGGCGAACAGCCCCCAGGTGAAGGCGCTCGCGCCGGCGACGTCGGGAGTGGAGGTGAGCTCCAGTCCCGACGCACGATAGTAGAACCCTTCGTCGCGACCGAAGAGGAACGCCGAGATGGAGCTGCCGAAGCTGAGCGGGCTCCCCCAGTCGTTCGCGGACACGAGCCGGTTGTACCCGGTGAGCGAGAGGGTGCGGCGGAGGTCGCTGCGCGAGCCGGTGAGCTCCACGTTCGGCTCGAGGTCGGCGACGCCGATGCGCGCCGTCGCGTGGAGCGAGTAGCCCTTGCCCAGCACCTGATCGGCGCGGCCGCCGACGGAGAGCGCCTCGATGCGGTTGTAGCGCGGGCGCTCGAGCTCGAAGGTGGGGAGCTGCGGCGACCACGCCGCCTGCGCGCTCATGGACAGCGCTTCCTGGACGAGCGCATCCATCTCGTGGCCGGTGGCCGTCTGCTCGCCCTCATCGTAAATGGAGGGAGGCAGCTCCGGCGAGTTGGCGAGCACGGTGGAGTCGCAGGGGATACGGATGAGCACCGGATTCGGGTTCTGATCCGATGTGCGGACGTGCGTGCGGAAGCCGGTGCTGTCGCACTGGCGCTGGCGAGCCTCACGCCGTGTGACGCGCGCGGAGTCGCGACTCTCCTTCGAGCCGCCGAGGCGGATGCCGGCCTGGATGTGAGTGGTGGTGTCCAGCGTGTCGGAGACGATGGGCGGCAGCGGCTCCACGGCGTTCACCGCGCTGTAGGTGTACTTCTGCTGGAGCTTGAACGGGATGCGCATCATGCTCACCTGCGCGCCACCCTCGGCCACCTGCACGCGCGGGAGCCAGAAGCGTCCCTGGTAGAGGCCGTATTCCACGCCGATGGCGCTGATCTGGGCCGTCATCGGGAAGATCAGCGGCTTCACCCACGCAGGCACGTCGTCGAACGACGAGGAATCTTCGGCGTTGGCGACGGCGACGATGTCCATCGGGACGCTCATGCGGTACGCCGCGCGCACGAGCTGACCGCCGTTCATGTCGAACCAGAGGGAGCCGACGGCGAGGTTCCATTTCGGCTCGCGCGGGCGGACCTCGAGCTCACGGAGCCGGATGGACTTGCCATCGGGGAGGCGGAAGGTGACCGAATCGCCGCTCGCGTACGTGTAGTACGCTTCGGCCCCTTCGGCGAGGGGATGGATGACGCCGTCGTTCTCGTCCACCGCCTTGCGTGCCGCGTCGCCGCCGATCCAGAGGGTCTCGCTGCCGGGATAGTACGGGATGGGCGAGATGTCGTCGTCGATGCTCGCTTGTCCGCTCTTGCCGGCAATCGGGATGACGGTGCGGGATCCGGTGAGATCCACGTACGCACCAACGCCGCGACGCCAGCGCACGTGCGTGGCCGACTCGGTGCGGAAGGCGAGGCGCGAGGGACCGATCTTCGAGAAGCCGAAGCCGGCGGAGATGCGCTGGTAGGTAGTGGCGTCGTAGCCCTGGAGGGCAGAGTCCTGGCTCATGCGCGCCTGGCGCGCGAGCTGGAGGATGTGGCGCGCCTCGGGATCCTTGAACGCCGACGACAGGAGCGCCGGCGTGAGGGGGATGCGCTTCGGCGGCTTCTTCTCGCGCTTCTTCTTCGTCGAGTCGG
>DASUXT010000102.1:0-17633 GCA_036377775.1 Gemmatimonadaceae bacterium
CGTAGGTGAGCTTGTCGAGATTGAGCACGTGCCATCCCGAGCGCACGGCACGACGCACCAACGCCGACCCGATGAAGCCGGCGCCGCCGGTGATCAGGAGTCGGTCGGTCGTCATGCTGCGGTGTCGTCCAGCAGGGCGGAGCCCTGTCGGGATCTGCTCTCGTGGTGCAAGGGGCCGGCTTCGGTGCGAGGTACCGTAGGTCCCGACACTCGCTTCGCGAGTGCGGGATGACAAGGCGTGAATATAGCGTCCATCCTCCTCACGTCGCCCGCTCGTACACCCGCCAGCGCATCCGCTCCCGCGCCCCCATCGCCCGCATCGGCTTGACGATCAGCTGGTTGTCCTCCAGCAGCCAGCTCGCCTCGGCGCCGATCTTTCCCATTGCCAGTCCGCGCCGCATGACTTCGTGCGTGAACAGGGCGAGGATGCTCCGCGTGCGATACGCCTTCCTGACGCCGAGCGCCATGACGCGCGCGGTGCGGATGGTCTTCTTGCCGCGCAGGAGCCGGAGAAGCCCGAAGGGAAACAGGCGGCCGCTGCGATTCTTCGCCAACGCCACGTTGTAGTCGGGCACGGCGAGCATGAAGCCGGCCGGCTCCCCATCCACCGACGCCATGAACGCGAGCTCGGGCCAGAGGAGGCGCTTCATGTCCTTCGCCATGTACTCGAACTCGGCGCGGGACATGGGAACGAACCCCCAGTTCCGCTCCCACGCGTCGTTGTAGATCTCCCAGCAGGCCGCCACTTCGCGGTCGAAGCGTCGCGGGTCCAGGTCGCGGAACTCCATGCGGCCCTTCTCGAGTGCTCGCTGCGCCTGGCGCTCGACGAACTCCGGCAGCTCGTACCCCGGCTCGGCGGCGGGGAACCAGAAGGCCAGCAGGTCCTTCGCCTTCGCGAAGCCGGCCCCCTGCAGCAGCATGTCGTAGTACGGCGGGTTCCACGCCGTCATGAAGGTGGGCTGGTTCTCGAATCCCTCCACGAGCAGCCCGCACTCGTAGTTGGTGCTGGGATTCATCGGTCCCTGCATCGTCGCGAGCCCACGGGCAGCGAGCCAGTCGCCCGCCACGCGGAAGAGCAGGTCGGCGACCGCCTGATCGTCGACCGCCTCGAAGAAGCCGAAGAATCCGGTGCGGTCGCCATGGAACTCGTTGTGGGCGCGATTCTCGATCGCGGCGATGCGACCGACGACCTCGCCGTCGCGCAGGGCGAGGAACAGCGCGCGATCGGCCTGCCGGTAGAAGGGATTCTTCTCGCGGTCGAGCGCATCGAATACGGCGACCCGAAGGGGCGCCACCCACTGCGGGTAGCGACGCCTGTCGTAGAGGTCGTACGGAAAGGCGACGAACCGGTTCAGGTCCGCGCGAGTGGTGACGGTGCGAATCTCGAGAGGCACGATCTACTTCCCAATGAGAGTCATCCCGCCGTGGAGCTCGGGATGGCAGGCGAGTGCGCCAAGTGTAATACTGCCCGGCGATGAGCGTAGTCCCCCTTCCCTACCCAGCGATCGATTCTCCCGCCGACCGGGCAGCGCGGCTCTCGAACGCCGTGATCGCGGCGTACCTGGCCGCGACGATCTGGCCGATGGCGGAGTATACGCGGTCGAGCGGGGACATCGTGCCGCTGCTGATCCATCTTGGCGCGCTCGCCGCGGCGATTTCAGTGGTGGCGGTCACTCAGCCGGCGGTGCGCCGGCTGCGCGACCTGCTGCCGCTGCTGCTCGGCCCGTTCCTGTACGTCGAGCTGCGCTGGCTCATCCCCGGAACGGGGCGGCCGCATCATGACGCGCTCGTTCTCGCCTGGGAGCGATCCCTCTTCGGCGGCACGCCATCCTCCGCCTGGGCCCCTGCGATGCCCTGGCTTCCACTGAGCGAGCTGCTGCACCTGGCGTACGCATCCTACTATGCCATCGTGCTCGTGCCGCCCATCGTGCTCTACCTGCGCGGCAGGCGCCCGGAGTTCGCCGCCACCATGCTCGCGCTCACGATCGTCTATGGCGCCTGCTTCACCACCTACCTGCTCTTTCCGGTCGACGGGCCGCGCTACCTCGTAGGGCCGGCGAATGCACCAGTCGGTCCGGTGCGCACCTTCGTGCTGCACCTGCTGCAGGCGGGTTCGTCGCGCGGCACCGCGTTCCCGTCGTCGCACGTCGCGGCCGCAGTCGTTGCTTCCCTCTGCGCGCTGACCTTCCAGCGCCGCATCGGCGTCGTGGCCGCGTTGCTCACCGTCGGCCTCACCGCGGGTACGGTATACGGCGGCTTTCACTACGCCGTGGATGCCCTCGTGGGTGCACTGCTGGGCGTCGCCTGCTGGCTCGTTGCGCGGCGCGCCTGGCGTTCCTTCTCGCTCGCGAGGCAGAGCGCGACCGCGGCCTCGTAGCGAACACCAGTCGCCGCCAGCTCGTTGGGTAGCGGCAGCCTCGTGAGGTCGGCGACGCGCAAACCTGCCGGGCGCTCTCCGGCCCGATGCGCCTCGAGCCCCTGGATGCCGCAGCCGATCGCCTTGAGCTCGGCTTCCACCCGGCACCAGTGCCGCAGGAATACGCGGTCCGGGTCCTCCCCGCGCTCGACGGCCCGCAGCAGCTCGGCACGCTCATCGGGCGCGAGGGTGCGATCCGCCACTCGTTCCCAGCAGTCGATCGAACGCGTGCGCTCCACGTCCACGCCGACCTCGCCTTCGCGACTGAGCGCGACGAGCAGCAGGTCATCACAGTGCGCCACGCTGAACCAGAGCGGGGCCATCGCCGGGCTCCTCGCCAGCTCGGGCTTGCCGAACTCGCCCTCCGTGAGCCGCACGGCCGACGGATCGATCGACTGGAGCGCCCCCAGCACCTCGCGCAGCACCGCTCGGCCCATCGCGAAACGGCGCGACACCACGCCATTCGAGTATCCGGAAAACCGCTGGCGCTCGGCAGGTGACAGGGCGCGGGCCGCGCGCTCCAGCTGCTCGTCGCTCGCGAGCAGGCTCGCGGTGTACACCTTCACGTCGGCGTCGCCGATGCGCGCGGCATCGGCAGAGGGCCAGCGCATCACACGCGCCCGCAACGAGCGGCTCACGACCGCGCGCCCTCGGCAGCGATGCCCGTGGAAGTCTCTCCGCGGCCGAGCGCCGCCAATGCCCGCTTCGTCGCCTCGACGGCCGTGGCGAGCTGCGCGTCGGTATGCGTGGAGGCGACGAAGAAGCGCAGTCGCGCCTGGTCATCCGCGACGGACGGAGCCACCATCGGCTGCACGTTGATCCCCGCCTCGAACAGCAGTGCCGAAAGCCGCGCCGCGCGCAGCGACTCGCCGACGATCACCGGCACCACGGGTGTACCAGCGCTGGCACCGGTGTCGAAGCCCGCCGCCTTGCACAGCGCGAGGAACCGCGCCGCGCGGCTGTGCAGGCGCGCGACCCGCTCCGGCTCGGCCTCCAGCTTGTGCAGCGCCGCCACCGCCGCCGCAGCGTTCGCCGGCGTCATCCCCACGCTGAAGACGAACCCGGGCGACGTGTACTTGAGGTACTCCACCAGTGCGGCACTGCCGGCGATGTACCCTCCGCAGCTCGCGAGCGACTTGCTCAACGTCCCCATCAGGATGTCGACCCGCCGCGGGTCCACCCCGGCGTGCTCGGTGATCCCGCGCCCCGTGGCGCCGAGCACGCCGAGCGAATGCGCCTCGTCCACCATGAGCATGGCGTGATGGCGCTCCTTCACCGCGACGAACCGCGCGAGGTCAGGGATGTCGCCGTCGGCGCTGTACACGCCCTCGATCACGACGAGCGCGCGCCGGTGCTGCGCGCGCACGCGGCCGAGCATGCCGTCCAGCGCCGCCCAGTCGTTGTGCGGGAATACCAGGCGACGCGCGCCCGAGAACTCCGCCCCCTGCATGGCGCTGTTGTGCACGAGCTGGTCGCACAGCACCACGTCCTCGGGGCCCACGAGGTGCGAGATGGTGGAGACGTTGGCCGTGACGCCGCCGATATACGCGATGGCGTCCTCCGCGCCGAGGAAGCGCGCGAGCTCGCGCTCCAGCTCGCGATGCACCGGGCGCTCTCCCGAGACGACGCGACTCGCCGACACCGAGGTACCGTAGCGCTCCGTGGCTTCCTGCGCCGCACGCGTGACGTCCGGATCGCCGGAGAGGCCGACGTAGTTGTAGTTCGCGAAATTGATCAGCGTGCGCCCGCCGATCACCGCCTCGCTGCCGGTGACGCCGTCGTGCACGTGGAAGA
This sequence comes from Gemmatimonadaceae bacterium, assembly GCA_036377775.1. Classification (GTDB taxonomy): domain Bacteria; phylum Gemmatimonadota; class Gemmatimonadetes; order Gemmatimonadales; family Gemmatimonadaceae; genus AG11. The sequence goes on from DASUXT010000102.1 coordinate 4,211, forward strand.
AGGGGCTCATGATCCCCTGCTCCTCCAGCGCGTCGAGACGCGCACGCAGCGTCCGGTATTCGCTCCACTGCGACACGTCGGTGCTGGAGGCGCTGGGCGGTCCGTAGGTGGGCCACTGGGGAACCTCGGCCTCGCGTGCTGGCATCGCGTCGCCGTTGAGCGACGCGAGGTGCCGGGCGAGCGAGCCGATGTCGGGCTGCTCCCAGAGCCGCGCCGGATCGATGCGCCGCCCGAACCGTCCCTCGAGGGCCACCATGAGCCGCGTGGCGGCGAGCGAGTCGAGCCCCAGATCGCGGAGAGGTGTGCGGGGATCGAGCTTCGCCGGATCCACCGCGAGCTCCTCGCGCACCCAGTCGAGGACGAACGCCGTGATCGCGTCCTTCGGCGCCACCACGTCGCTCCCCTTCGCCTTCCAGCGCCCCACGACCTCGAGGCTTCCGCCCAGGTACGCCACCCGACAGGCCCGACGCTGGATCTTTCCGCTGGAGGTCCGCGGGATCGTGTTCTGGCGAATGAGCACGATCTCGTCGGGCACGATGCCGACCGTGCCGGCGAGCTCGGTCCGCACGGCCTGGAAGAGCGCGCTGTCCTCCTCGCTCTTGTGGTGGCGCGTCACTTCGGCGACCAGCACTAGCCGTTCGCGTGTGTCACCCGCAACGCTGAACGCCGCCGAGTAGCCGGCCCGCAGGCTGGCGTGGCTGCGCTCGGCGGCCACCTCGATGTCGTGGGCATAGTAGTTCCGCCCCTCGAGGATGACGAGATCCTTCAGGCGGCCAGTGACGACGAGCTGTCCCTCCACGAACACGCCGAGGTCGCCCGTGCGCATGAACGACTCGCCCGATCCGGCGAGGCGAGCCTGGAACGTCGCGGCCGTTTCCTCGGGACGATTCCAGTAGCCGGCTGCGACGCTCGCGCCAGCGACCCAGATCTCGCCCACGTCGCCATCCTCGCAACGGATACGGCGATCGGGGTCCACGATGGCCACCGTCTCGTCGGGAACCGGCAGCCCGGAGGCGACGAGCACGGCCTCCGGGGCCCCGTCGCGGGGCTCGCGCAGCTCACCAGACTCCAGCGCGCGACGGTCGGCGTGCACGAGCAGCGGCGGCCGTTCCGCGGGGCCGCCGGAGACGAGCAGTGTTCCTTCGGCGAGGCCATAGCAGGGCAGGATCACGTCGCGGCGGAGGCCACTCGCGGCGAAGGCATCGCCGAAGCGGGCGATGGTGTCGGCGCGGATCGGCTCGGCGCCGTTGAAGGAGGTGCGCCACGCCGAGAGGTCGAGCGACGCGCGCTCCTCGTCGGTGATACGCTCCACGCACAGGTCGTAGGCGAAGTTCGGCGCGCCGCTCGTCGTGGCGCGGTAGCGCGACATCGCCTCGAGCCAGCGGAGCGGTCGCTGGAGGAAGGTGGCCGGCGCCATCAGCGCGGCGGAAAGTCCCGCGTACACCGGCTGCAGGATGCCACCGATCAGCCCCATGTCGTGGAACGGCGGCAGCCAGAACACACCGTTGTCACCCGGACGATGCGCCGACACGCGGTGGATGGTCGCCGAGTTGTGCAGCAGGTTCGAATGGGCGAGCATCACGCCGCGCGGATCGCCGGTGGATCCCGACGTGTACTGCAGCATGGCCAGCGAGGCACCGGTGATGGACGGCGCGCGCCAGCCAGCCGCGTTGCCGTCGGCGAGGCGCGCCGCGTCGAGCCAGGTGAGTCCGGCCAGCTCGGGCGTGAGGGCGAGCCAGCCGTCGAGGCGCGCCATAAGCGCATCGGACGCCAGCGCGAGCCGGGCGCCGCAATCGGCGACGATGCGGGCCACGCGCGGATCGGCGCGGCGCGGGTTGGGCGGATACGCCGGGACGGCGACGGCGCCAGCGAACAGGCAGCCGAAGAAGGCGGCGACGTACTCGATCCCGGGGGGCACGAGCAGCACGACGCGATCGCCCGGGACCACGTGCTCGGCGAGGTACGCGGCAATCGTGCGCGCGCGCATCCGCAATTGCGCGAAGGTGAGGCGACCGTCTTCGCGCCCGTCGCTGTTGATGAACCGGAAGACGATGTGATCGGGCTGCTGGGCCGCTCGGTAGTCGAGCAGGTCGACGAGAGTCTGTACTCCCGCGTCGCGCGCATCGTCGCGCAACAGCTCACCAGCGATCACGTGCTCGACTCCTCCGTCGTTGCCTGCTTCGGCCCGCGCGGGCTGGTGTTCGGTGGCTTCAACCAGCGCGCCTCGACGTACCAATTATAGGCTTCCCGGAGCCCGTCGAGCAGGGGGACCTCCGATTTCCATCCCAGCTCCTCCCGCGCCAGTGAGGAATCGCACAGCCACCATCGCGGATGGGCGAGGCGCGCCTTGTTCCGGTTGACGATGGTGGCGCGGCCGGTGATGGCGCTCACAAGATCCCCGCCACGCGCTGCAACGTCGCGCACCAGCGCGGGCAGCGGCACACCGACCGGTGTATGGCCGATGACACGGTCGATCGCGTCGTACAGCTCCCCCCAGGTGACGGGTCGCTCGTCCGCAACAAAATACGTCCGTCCGACGGCAACCGTTTGTCCGGCCGCGACGAGCAGCGCTCGCACGAGGTCGCGAACGTGGACGAGCGAAAGCGCATGGTCGCGCGGGACCGCGCGCACCGCGATGCGGCGACGCTCCTGACGAAAGACGTTGAGGAAGTCACGATCGCCGGGGCCATACACCGAGGACGGACGCACGATGGTGATGGGGAGCACGTTCCGATAGCGCAGCGTGGCCTGCTCCGCCTGCAGCTTGCTGCGGCCATACGCCTCGATCGGCGCGGGCCGCTCCGATTCGCGCACCGGTGCATCGCCGGAGCTCGCGGGTCCTGCCGCTGCCTGCGACGAGACCAGCACGATGCGCGGGGCTTTTCCGCCCCGACCGGCGAGCGCCGCCAGCACGTTCGCCGTCGGGATCACGTTGCCGGCGCGGAACTGGTCGAGGGTGCGCCCCTTCGTCACACCGGCCAGATGGTAGACCTGCGTCGCGCCCTGCCAGATCGGGGACTCCCGCACCGAGCGATCGTCGAGGAGGTCCGCCTCCCAGTGCCCGACCCGCGGATCGCATCGGTCGCGCGGTGTCTCGGGGCGCACCAGCGCCCTCACCTCGGCGCCCTGGTCGAGCAACGCATCCACCAGATGCCTGCCGATGAACCCCGTGGATCCGGTGACGACGACGATCATGGGCGCAATGTCGCCAGCGTGCAGCGTTTCGCCTAGAGGCGTCGGCGACTGGAATCCACGCGGCGAGCGCATAGGTTATGTGAACTCACGGTGCGGTAGCTCAGTCGGTTAGAGCAAGCGACTCATAATCGCCAGGTCGTGGGTTCGAGTCCCACCCGCACCATTTCCCGCTGACCGTGCGCCGCGTCTCCATCACCGTCGACTTCGAGCCGGACTGTCCGCCGTACCTCAGCTCGACGTTCCGCGGCATCGAGGAGGGCGCCCCGAAGCTGCTCCGGCTGTTCAAGGAGCTCCGCGTGCGCGCCACGTATTTCTGCACGGGCGAGGTCGCAGCGCGATACCCGTCGGCCGTGCGCGCGCTGGTGGACGCCGGCCACGAGCTCGGCTGCCACGGAGTGACCCACTCCGCCTTCGACACCCTCGACGAACGCTCCGCGCGCTGGGAGATCGAGCAGTCGGCCAGCCTGCTCCGCACCTTTGCGCCGGTGTCCAGCTTCCGCGCCCCGTACCTCCGCTTTCCCGAGCCGTTCGTCCGACTGCTCGAGGACGCGGACTTCGCACTCGACTCCTCTCTCGCGAAGTACAAGGCGTCGTACCGTGCGCCGCGCCTGCCGACGACGCTGACGCGCATCCCGGCGTCCATGACCTCCTCGGTGCTGCGCCTTCCGGCGTGGATCCGCGACCCCTGGCTGCTGTCGCTCGCCGATCCGGTGGTGCTGTTCGTGCACCCATGGGAGTTCGTGGATCTCACCCACGAGGACCTGCGCTACGATTGCCGCTTCCGCACGGGAGACGTCGCCGTACAGTGCCTGCACGACGTGATCGAGCTGTTCGGCCAGCGGGGGGCGAAGTTCGTCCCGATGCGCGAGCTCGCGCCCACGTCGACGGCGGCGTGAGCGCCATGACGCCTCGACTGCGCACTGCGGCGCACGTCGCGGCCATACTGGTGCTCGGCACGCTGCTCGTCGCCGCGATCCGACGGTTCGACCCCGCGCGCCTCACGCTCGTCCTCGCTGCGGCGCATCCGGTGTGGGTGGCGCTCGCGGTGGCGAGCTACACTGCGATCCTTCCCTTGTGGGCGCTGCAGTGGTGCGTGCTCGCGCCACCCACCGGTGAGCCGCGCTTCACGAGGATGCTTGGCGTCGTCGCCATGTACTCCTCGGTGCTCAACACCACGCCCCTGCTCGTCGGCGAGGCGGCCGCCCTGATGTTCCTCGTCGCGCGCGCGGGAGTCTCGCGCGCCGCTGCGCTCTCCATGCTCGCCATGGACCAGCTGGTGCTCGGCATCGCGAAGGTGATCGTCCTCGTGCTCGCCGCGTGGCTCGTCGCGCTCCCGCTCTGGATGGAGCGAGGCATGCGCGCACTCAGCGTCGCGGTCGCCGTGCTGCTGGTGGCGCTGCTCGCGGTGGCATGGGGCGAGCGCACGGTGGCGCGCGTGGCGGCGCGGCTTCCGGCGCGAGGCGGCCGCATCCTTCACGCGGTGGCAGGCGCGCTCGCTCCGCTCCGCTCGCCATGGCGCGGGGGAAGCTCCCTGCTCCTCGCGTTCCTCAAGAAGCTGGCGGAAATCGTCGCCATTCTCTGCATCCAGCGCGCATTCGGCGTCTCGCTCCCGTTCGGCAGTGCCGTGCTCGTGCTCGCCGCCCTCAACCTGGCGACGCTGGTGCCCATCGTGCCGGGCAACGTCGGGGTGTACGAAGCGGCGATCGTTGTCGCCTACGGACACCTTGGGGTGGATGCTGAGCGCGCGCTGGGGATGGCGCTCGTGCAGCATGCCTGCTACTTCGTCGCGCTCGCCCTGCCGGGCTACGGCTGGCTCGCGCGCGGTGCACGGTCCCGCAGCGCGGCGGCCTCTCCGTAATACCGCAGGTGCAGGTCGGCGACGTCCGGCCAGTCGAAGTCGGGCGGCACGGCGCGATTGTGCGCCGCGATGTACTCGCGGAACGGAGCCTCGATCGCGAGGCGTGAGATGGCACGCGCCATTTCCCCCTCGCCACGCACCAGGAGCCCGTCCACACCGCTGGCGATGAAGTCGCGCGCCCCGCCGGCGAGCATCGCGATCACCGGCAGGCCTGCGGCCCGGGCCTCGAGCGCCGCAATGCCGAACGACTCGCGTTCGCTCGGCAGGACGAAGGCATGCGCCCGGTGGTAGAGGCTGCGCAGTTCCGTCCGGTCGGCGTGGCCCGGCAGCTCGACCATCGCGCCCACCTCCAGGGAGTCGGCAAGTCGCCGCAGCGCCCTCCGCTCGGGCCCATCGCCAGCCAGGACCAGTCGCATGCGCGGCGTGCCGGCGTTGAAGCGCACGGCAGCCGCGAAGGCGCGAACGAGCCGCAACGGCCGCTTCTTCCGCGAGAGCCGCATCGCGCTGACGAACACGATCTCGTCGCCGGCCGGCGGCGACACGAGGCCGCTGCGCCACCATGCCACGTCGATGCCATTGGGCAGCACACACACGCCCGCCCCCGGAATCCACCGTGCCGCCTGGGCCGCGACAACGCTGCTCACGGCGCTGAGCAGGATGCGACCCCGAGCCCACGACAGCAGCGCTTCGCTGGCCCCGAGAAGGAACGAGCTGCGATGCAGCATGGAGTGGAATGTCACCAGCGAGGCCGCGCCGGCTCGCGCGCCAGCGAGAGCACCGGCGTACGCCACCGGCGACACGACGCTCGCGTGCGCATGCACGACGTCGAACTGTTCACCGCGGATCACCTCGCCGAGGCGCGCAATGGCGCGCGGCGTGAAGGCGAAGCCGGCGCCCGGTGCGAGCGCGGCGCGCACGCGATGCACGGGCACGCCATCCACCTCGTCGGCCCCGGGCGTCGTCGTCACGACGCGTGCATCCACGCCGCGACTTCGCAGCGCGAGCGCGAGGTCCCGCAAGTGCAGCTCGATCCCTCCCTGCCGCGGGAGGAACCAGTCGCAGACGAGGGCAACGCGCATGGTGTCTCGCGCTAGCGATCGAGCCGAAGCGCGATGTCCAGCCGATAGGAGTGCCGGCGCCCTGAGGTGAAGTCGGCATTGCGGATCCGCTCTGCACCGGCGCGCGCGAGCACCGTCAGGCCACCGGGCTGCGGGTACTCGACCGAGGCCACCAGTCGGTCACGCAGCTCGTTCGTCGCCGTGCCGGAGCGATGCAGGTCGAAGCGCGTGAGCTGGTCCAGGATCACGTAATCCGAACGGCTGTAGAGCTCCGTGCGCCCGGCGAGCGCGACGCGCGCGCCCTGCTGGCCGTGCCAGGTGACGGTCGCGCCGAACGCCTTCGCATCCGGCCCGAGCTCGTCGCCGAGCAGCAGACCACGCGTCGTGATCCCGTTGGACAGCTGTCCGTGCGTGTATGTTCGCACCCCGGTGTGCGCCGCCGACACCAGCACCGAATACGCCGAGCCAGCCACGCTCGGCAGGAGTGCCGAGAACGTCTGCGCGCCGTCCCAGCCGAACAGCGTCGGGATGCGGTGGACGTCGAAGTCGTCGATCAGCAGCTCCGTGGCCAGCGTGAGTCCACCGAGGCGGGCGATGCGCAGCCGGCCATCCACGCCGAGCAGCTTGTCCGACTCCACATCCAGCGGGCGCGTGGGGTCGGTGTAGTTGTGCCGGCGGAAAATGTCCACGAAGGGGAGGAAGTCGATCAGCCGACTGCCGAGCGACGCCGGCGGTGCCCCGGCTCCGCCGAAGTGATTCATGAACGTCGCACCCAGCTCGAGCGCCGCTCGCGGACGCACGCTCACCTTGTACGCCAGCAGTCGCGAGTGCGACCGGACTGCACTGCTGCCGAGGTCGGCGAGCACGACAGTCGCCTGGGTGGGACCCAGCGCGCGCAGGAATGCCGGGAGCAGGAAGGGACGATCCCCGGCGAGCGAGATCTGATCGAGCGCCGGCGCGTCGGCGGCGAGGAACAATCCCTCTTCATCCGTCGTCGCCCATGCGAGCTGCTCGCGACCGATGGACAGCGCGAGATTGCCCGCGCGCGCCCTCAATCCACCCAGGAGCAGGTCGGCGCGAAAGTCGGCTCCCCCTTCGGGTCGCGGGAGCGCCAGCTCGAACCGCTCGCGCGCATGCAGCGACAACCATCGCACCGGCTCCGCGCGATGCGCCAGCTCGAGCGCACCCGACTCGCCGCGCGGCGCTGGCGGGCCGAGGCGGCGTGGCAGGGAGAGAGGGTCGATCGTCGCCTCGAGCTTCGCCGGGAAGGTGCCGGCGAATCCGCGGCGATCGGCATCGGTGCTGACGGCACGCAGCGCCATGCCGTCGAGCGGCACGAATGCGTGCGGCGCGGCCAGCGAGTCACCTGCGGACAGGAACCGTTCGGCAAGGCGGTCTACGATGGATGCCGCCTCGTCGGGGCGCGCGACCGTCCCTTCAGTTGCGCCGAGCCGGCCCCGAGCGACACTCGTGATACGGGCCAGCTCCCGCCGTGAGTACGGGCGCTGGCCGAGGATCACCGCATCGAGCAGTCCGAGCTGCGCGAGCCGATCCACGTCGCGATAGGCGGGATCGGAGGGCGCGACGGGCGTGGTGCCCTGCCCCGCCGCTCGAGCGGCCGGCAGGAGGAGCATGAGGGCGGCCGGCAGCGACCAGCAACGCGACGGGAGACGAATCGGCACGGGCGCAAGTTAGTTTCCCGTCCCGGTGCCAGAAAGCCGCGGCACGGCTCCCGCATGAGGCACTCGCCCGTCATGACTGAAACCTCGACCCCACGCGCCGCCTCCGCGCGCGCGCGCCCGACCAACGCCGCCGATGCCGCGGCCTTCGTCAGCCGACACCGGTGGCTCATCCTGCTCGGGCTCATCACCGCCGCCGTGATGGAGGTGCTCGACACCACGATCATCAACGTGGCGCTGCCGCAGATGGCCGGCAACCTGGGCGCGACGCAGGAGGAGATCGGCTGGGTCGCCACCGGCTACATCCTGTCGAACGTGGTCGTGCTCCCCATGACCGCGTTCTTCACCGAACGGTTCGGCCGGCAGCGCTACCTCACGGCGAGCATCATCATCTTCGTCCTCGCCAGCTTCTTCTGCGGGACGTCGAGCACGCTCACCCAGATCGTCATCTGGCGCATCGTGCAGGGCGCCGGTGGCGCCGCGCTGCTCTCGACGGCCCAGGCGACCATTCGCCAGATCTTTCCTCGCGAGCAGCAGGGCATGGTGCAGGCGATCTTCATCCTGGGCATCATCGTCGCGCCGACGCTCGGTCCCACGCTGGGCGGGTGGATCACCGACAACTACCAGTGGAGCTGGTGCTTCTACATCAACGTGCCGATCGGCATCGTGTCGGCGCTGCTGGTGAGCACCTTCCTTCACGATCCGCCGGAGCAGCGCGCGCGCCGAGGCGAGGTGGACTGGCTCGGCATCGGGCTGATGACGGTCGGGGTCGGCTCGCTGCAGTACGTACTCGAGGAGGGCAACCAGAAGGACTGGTTCGCCGATCGCACGCTGCTGCGCCTCGCCATCCTCTCGGGGATCTGTCTCGCCACCATGCTGTGGTGGGAGCTGTCACCGCGGAACAGGCACCCCGTGGTGGAGTTCCGCGTGCTCAAGAACCGTCAGCTCTCGGCCTCGATCTTCCTCTTCGTCGCGCTCGGGTTCGGCCTCTACGGGGGCACGTTCATCTTTCCACTGTTCACGCAGAGCATCCTGCGCTTCTCGCCGACGGAGACGGGGCTGGCGATGATGCCCGGCGGCATCGCGACCGCGGTCACGGCGATCATCTGCGGTCGGCTGCTGAACGGCGCGCGACCGCTCGCCGACTCGCGCGTCCTGATTGCCATCGGAATCGCGCTCTTCCTCGTGTCCATGTACAAGCTCGGGCACCTGACCACGGTGGCTGGCGAACCCGATGTCCGGGCGGCGCTCATCATCCGCGGTGCGGGGCTGGGTTTCCTCTTCACGCCGATCAACAACGTGGCGTACGGGAGCCTCGAGCCGCACGAGGCGCAGCAGGCGTCGGGGCTGATCAACCTCTCGCGCCAGCTCGGCGGATCGTTCGGGATCGCCATTTTGGCCAACTACGTGGCGAAGCACACCCAGATGCACCGCCTCGACCTGGTGAGTGACGTCGCCGTCGGCAGCCCGCTCACCACGCAGCGGCTCCAGGCGCTGCAGATCCCCTTCCTGCGCCAGGGACTGTCACCGTACGAGGCGCAGCACGCCGCCATCGGCCTGCTCGACAAGCAAGTCACCCTCCAGGCGGCGATGCTGAGCTACAACGACGCGTGGATCCTGCTGCTCATCACCTTCGTCGTCGTCTCGCCGGCGATCCTTCTCCTCAAGCGACCGAAGCACGGGATGAGCATGGGGGCGGGGGGGCACTGACTCGGCTTTCAACTACAACCGATGTACGCCGTACTTCGTACTTCGTACCGCGACCGACATCCGGGCCTCTCCAATGCGCCGCTGACTTCCTCGCGGCGCATTCTCATTGCGCGACGCGGAAGTGCATTGGACCAAGCGTCCCCGTAGGTCCACATACGGCGTACGAGGTACGCGGTACTTCAGTTGTTGTGCACCGGCGCCACTATCTCTCCCAGTCGCTCCACGAACCTCGGAAAGCCGAACTTCTCCTCGAATCGGGCCCTTCCCGCCTCGCCCATCGCCTTCCGCCGCTCGGAGTCACCGAGCAGGTCGATCACGGCGCGGGCGAGGGCGTCCAGGTCCCGCGTTGGCACCAGGAGCCCCGTCACCCCATCCTCGATCACCTCGCGTCCGGCGTCGTCGGCGCCGGCGATGCAGGGCACGCCGGCGCGCATCGCCCGCAGGTAGCCGAGCGCCGATGCCTCTCCGCGACTGGGAAGTGCGAAGCCGCCGGCGCGCACGAGCATCGCGTCCAGCGTGGCGTCGGTGACGAAGCCCGTGAAGCGCACGCTGCCGGCGAGGCCGAGCGCGGCGGACTTGGCCTCGAGGCGCTTCATGTCGTTTCCACGCCCGACGATCACGAGCCGCGCATCCGGCCGGCGCGCGAGCACCGTCTGCCAGGCGTCCAGCAGGTCCTCGTGGCCCTTGTGCCGCTCGGTGTCGTTCATGCGGCCGGCGATCACGATCGTGCGCGGCGTCATCGTTGCCACCAGCGCTCCGTCCAGCGCTCCCGAGGGCGGCTCGGGAAGCAGGGAGAGCGGACAGGCCTGTGGCGTCGGCACGTCCGGGTGCGCCTCGTGCACCCGCTGCGCCGTCAGCTCCGAGTTGGCGATCAGGATCTTCGCCTGCGCCAGCGCGCGCTTGCGGTCAGGCTCGATGTCGGGGTCCCAGGCCTCGCTGCCGTGCAGGAACACGGCGTACGGGCGGCGCAGCCGCGACGGGAGCGACACCTCTGCCGTCGCCACGCCGAGATGATTGAACAGCAGCAGCTCCGCGCGGTGACCGCCGCGCAGCAGGCGCGCCTTGAAGACACCGCGCTGCAGCAGCGTGGGGTCCGATCCCCCTTCCACGTCGGGAAACACGGTGATCGTTCGCGACCAGGGCGCGAGCTCGGCGAGGGCGCGCTCGAGCAGCAGCCCCACGTACGCGATCCCGTCGTCCGGCACGCCGCGATCGACGAGTGCGAGCAGGGTAGCGGGAAAACCGGGCCACGCGGGGCGCGGCTCGGCCTCCGGCATCGTGTCTTCGCTCACGACGCGCTGCCCGCCTGCGCCTCGCTGGCCGGGCGTACGTCGGCGCCTGCCTGCTCCAGTCGGCCGCGGAGACGCTCAGGGAGACGGGCGCGGATGATCATGTAGTCGCCCTCGCTCCGCTGGTCGAGCACCTCTCCATGCTCGTGGATCTCGGCCAGGAGCCGGCCGTCGGCGTGCGACAGCCACACCTCGGCCACCGGGCGACGCGCGCGCATCGCGTGCCGGAGCGCGCGGCGCAGCGGCGCGAGGCCATCCTCCGTCGCGGCGGAGACGAACACGGCGTTGGGGACGAGCGTCGTCACCCGCTCCTGGAGCGCGAGCAGCTCGTCCTCCGGCAGCAGGTCGATCTTGTTGAACACCAGCAGCACCGGCTGCTCGGCGAGGCCGAGCTCCACCAGCACCTGGTCGACGACCATCCGCTGCTCCTCCCAGAGCGGGTGGCTCGCGTCCACCACGTGCAGCAGCAGGTCGGCGTCACGCGTCTCCTCGAGCGTGGCGCGGAACGACGCCACGAGGTGGTGCGGCAGCTTGCGGATGAAGCCGACCGTGTCGGTCAGCAGGACATGCGCATTCTCACCGAGGTCCACCTCGCGCGTGAGCGGATCGAGCGTGGCGAACAGGCGATCCTCCACGTGGATGTCGCTCGCGCCGCTCATCCCGCGCAGGATGGACGACTTGCCCGCGTTCGTGTAGCCGACGAGTGACGCCTTGAACGCGCCGGCGCGGGCCTGGCGCTGCACGGCGCGGTTCTGCTGCACGTGCGCCAGCCGCTCCTTCAGGAGCTTGATGCGGTGGTTGATCAGCCGTCGGTCCGTCTCGAGCTGCGTCTCGCCCGGTCCGCGGACGCCGATGCCGCCGCGGAACTTCTCGAGGTGGGTCCACATCCGCGTCAGCCGCGGCAGCGTGTACTCGAGCTGCGCCAGCTCCACCTGCATCCTCGCCTCGCTGCTGCGGGCGCGGGTGGCGAAGATGTCGAGGATGAGCTCCGCACGATCCACGACGCGCGTGCCGATCGTGTCCTCGACGTTCTTCGCCTGCGACGGCGACAGCTCGTCATCGAAGATGATGAGCGACGCGTTGGTGTCGTGCACCAGCTGGCGCAGCTCGTCGATCTTGCCCTTGCCGAGGTAGGTCCCGGGATGCGGCCGGTCGAGCTGCTGGGTCAGCTCGCCCACGACGTCGGCGCCCGCCGTGTCGGCGAGCCGCTCCAGCTCACGCAGGTGTTCGTCCAGCGCCTTGCGTGCGCCCGCGCGCTTGAGCGGCGCGCCCACGAGGAGCGCCCGCTCGGTCGGCGCGGAAACGGTGATCAGGTCGCGTGCGATGGGAGGTCCTGGAAGAAGGACGGAATGAAAAAGTTCGTGTTCGTCGGCTTCTCGGCTCTTCGGTTCACGGCGTGCCTCGGGGCGCCAGGAGCCTCCTCAGGCCCGCCGTGAACAGAAGAACCGACGAACCGAAAGACGGTTATTGCCTCGACGCCCCGCCGAACGCGGTGAAATTCCCCGACGACGAGAATGGCACCGTAAAGTTACCCACGACCGTGCCCACCGTCACATCGCCCGTCACGCGATACGGCACGCCGCCCGTGTTGATGAGCTGGCGACCCGCCGCGCCGATGCCGGCATAGGTGAAGCTCACCGGGATCGTCACCGTCGTGGAATCCCCCGACTGCACCGTGAAGCGGCTGTCGAGCACTCCCGTCGCGAGATTCGCCGTGTTGCTCGCGTCACCCACCGTCAGGTTGTAGGTCATCCGCGTGGCATCGAGCCGGTAGCCGTTCGGGTTGTAGACGTTGAGCTTCACGGCGAGGTTGCCGCCGGTGAGGCCGATTCCCTGGATGGCAACATCCTTGAGCTGCACCACCGGCTGCTGGAAAGCCTGCTTGCCCAGCGCGGAGCACGCGGCGGTCGCCGCGATGGCGACGGTGGCGGCACCCAACACGAGACGACGCATCGATCACTCCTCCGTTGACGTTTCGCCGCCGGCACCTTGCACCGGCTGGTCCTTCTCCTTCGCGCGATCGCGGAGCTCCTGCCACCACGCAAGGCGCTTCGCGATTTCCTTCTCGAAGCCCAGCGTGTGCGGCGTGTAGAACTCCGCGTCCTTCAGTTCGTCGGGCAGGTATACCTGCGGGATGTATGCCTCGGGAACCGAGTGCGCGTACTGATACCCCTCGTGATACCCCAGTTCCTTCATGAGCCGCGTCGGCGCATTGCGCACGTGCATCGGCACCTGCCCTGCCGGATGCTCGCGCGCCGCCTCCAGCGCGGCATCGAGCGCCACCTTGCTGCTGTTGCTCTTCGGCGCCGTGGCCAGGTAGATCACCATCTGCGCCAGGGGGAGATACCCCTCCGGCGCGCCGAGCATGTGATACGCGTCACGCGCCGCCACCGCGAGCTTGAGCGCCTCCGGATCGGCGAGCCCGATGTCCTCCGCCGCCATGGCGATCGCGCGGCGGAAGATGACCATCGGGTCCTGGCCCCCCTCGATCATCCGCGCCATCCAGTAGAGCGCCGCCTGCGGATCGCTCCCGCGCAGCGACTTGTGGAAGGCACTGAGGATGTTGTACGTCTCCTCGCCTCCCTTGTCGTAGCGCGAGAAGCGGAGCTGCGCCGCGTCGCGTGCCACCTGTAC
>DASUXT010000103.1:0-5180 GCA_036377775.1 Gemmatimonadaceae bacterium
GCGCATCCGCGACCCGTGGATGCTCAGCGCCGTCGGCGCCACGATCGTTGCTGTGGCCGCCGTCGGCCTGCTCTACACCACCCAGACGCGCCGCGAAGCGACGCTCCAGGAGGCCGAGCAGAAGGCGGTGCAGGATTCCACGCGCTACGCCTCCGTGCTGCGCGAGCGCGAGCGGGCGGAAGCCAAGCGCGACACCGTGCTGCGCTCGCTCAACCTGATTCGCGCCATCGACGACGATCGCTTCATCTGGCCGCACGTGATGGACGAGGTGAGCCGCGCCCTGCCGCCGTACACCTGGATCGTGTCGCTCGGCTTCACCGGCGCCGGCCAGGCGCAGCAACCGGTCTCCACGCTGCCCACGGCGGCTGCGGCCGGCAAGAAGCAGCAGCACCACGTGCAGACAGTCGTTCCGCGCGACACGGTGCGCATCCGCCTCGTCGGGAACACGGTCGACATCCAGGCGCTCACGCGCTTCATGAAGCAGCTCGAATCGTCGCCCTTCCTCGAGGACGTGCAGCTCGCCAAGTCCGAGCGCGCCCAGGACAACGGCAAGGAAGTCACGCAGTTCCAGCTCGACATGCTGTATTCACGCCCGGAGGCGGAGCTGGTGCGCCGCGTTCCGCTGGCCCTCTCGGTGAGGTAGACCATGGCACTCCTGCCAGCCAGCCAGCGCGACCAGAAGCTGCTCTTCGTCATCATCCTCGCCGTCGGTCTCGCCGGCGTGTATTACAACTACCTCTGGTCGCCGAAGAAGGACGAGCTCGACGTCACGCAGGCGCACGTGGACTCGCTCGTCATCATGAACCAGCGCGCCAAGTCCGAGCTCGCCCAGGGCAAGACGCAGGAGGTCAAGGCGGAAGCCGAGCGCTACGCCGCCGATCTCGACGTCATGCGGCGCCTCGTTCCCACCGGGAACGAAGTGCCGGCCCTCCTCGAGCAGGTGTCCACCGCGGCGCGCCGCGTCGGACTCGACATCGCCGACGTCCAGCCGCTTCCCCTGCTGCAGGGTGACCAGTACGACGCCTACAAATACCGCCTGAGCGTGCGCGGCGACTATCACGAGATCGCGCTGCTTCTCGCCAACATCGGTTCGCTGCAGCGCATCGTGGCCCCCATCAATCTCACGCTCGCACCGGCGCAGCAGGCCGGGGGTGCGAAGAACACCACCCGCAAGCAGCCCGTGGAAGCGCGCTTCGAGATCCAGACCTACGTCGCGCGTACCGCGCCCACCACCGCGAAGGGCGCCACGCCGCCCTCGGGAGACTGATCGCGATGCGCAGCCTCGTCATCGCCGCCGCCTGCGTCACGCTCGCCGCCTCCACGGCGGCCGCGCAGCGCGCCCCTGACATCACCGGACCGAAGCGCGCAGCCAACCGCGCCGCCGACGCCCAGGACAAGCAGCTCGCCTCCGAGACTGGCCAGCAGGTGAAGCTGCGCAGCGGACCGGCCACCGCGCCGACCGCCGCCCCCGCCGCGCCGAAGCCACGTCCGGACGGCACCACCATCGTCGGGGTCGCGCCGAAGACGGTGGCGTCCGTGGCGAAGATCCCGCCCGTCACGCGCGAGGTCTTCACCTACGACGCCGCCGGCCGTCGCGATCCCTTCTACTCGCTGATCCTCACCGATGACCTCCGGCCGCTGCTCTCCGACCTCAAGCTGGTCGGCGTGCTCTACTCGCCGGGGACCGGCAGAAGCGTCGCGATCTTCCGCGACGTCCAGACCAACGCCCAGTACCGCGTGCAGACCGGCGCAGCGCTCGGCCGCATGCGTGTCGCCCAGATCAAGCCGAAGGGCGTGATCTTCACGATCGACGAGTTCGGGCTCAGCCGCCAGGACTCCCTCATGTTGATGACGGATACCACAAAGGTGAGGATTAGATGAAGCCAGTTCTGGCGGTCATCGTTGCCGCGGCGTTCGCGGCCGGGCCAACCGCCCGCACCGCGGTCGCCCGCCCGGCAGCGGGCGAGGTCTCCGCGCTGAGCGTCGTGCCCGCGTCGGGCCGCGCCGAGCTGGTTGTCGGCGTCACCGGGGCCACCCACGTGAGCGAGTTCACTCTCGCCTCACCCAGCCGCATCGTCGTCGACATCGACGGGGTATCCAGCAGCCTTCCCACCAGCGGCTACGACAAGGTCGCGCGCGGCGGCATCGCCGACGTGCGCTGGTCGCAGTTCAGGAAGGGCACCGTGCGCGTGGTGGTCTATCTCGACCACGAACGCCAGTACCGCATCTGGCGCACGGCGAACGAGGTCCACGTCAACATCGCCACCGAGCCCGGCGCGCAGATCACGCCGTGGCACATCGGGGCCGGCAAGGCACCTACCTTCGCCTCGGCGCCCGCGCCGACGAAGTCCGCCGCACCCACCACTGCGGTCGCCGCGAAGCCCGCAGCCTCGCAGCCCGCGCCCGCTCCCGCCGTGGCAAAGCCCACGGTGACGGCGGCGGCGACCAGCGCGCCCGTGACTGCTGCACCGAAGAGTGAAGCGCCGGCCGTACCCACCGCGGCCCCGACGCGCGTCGCGACGACGACGGCGGCCGAGACCAGGCCTGCCGGCGAGCCGCCGCGCGTTCGCCCCGAGCCGGCCCGCGAGACCGAGCCCGCCGACACCGACGCGCGGATCATGCGCCCGGTGCAGCAGGCCCAGCAGCGGTCGGCCCAGCCGCGCATCACGGTCACCTACCAGGGCAGCGACATCCGCGACGTGCTCGCGGCCTTCGCCGCCTTCTCCGGCCGCACCATCATCCCCAGCTCCGCGGTGCCGGCGGCCAAGGTCGATGCCGAGATCCGCGACCAGCCCTGGGACGTCGCCCTCCAGGCGATCCTCGCCTCGCAGGGGCTCGCCGCCACGGAAGACGCGAACGGCATCATCATCGTGGACACGCAGGAGCGCATCGCCGCTCGTGCCGCCACCGAGCCGCTCGTCACCCGCATCGTGCGCCTGAACTACCAGCGCGCTGCCGCGGTGAGCGAGCAGATCAAGCAGCGCCTCCAGCAGTGCATCCCCTCCGAGCGCAGCAGCTCGTCCGCCGCTGGCCAGCCCCCCGTGGCTGGCGCTCCGCCGGCCCAGCCCACCATGTCCGGTGGCGCCGCGCCCGGCAGCGGTCCCGGCTCCTGCGTGGCGCGCGGCAGCGTGTCCGGTGATTCACTCACCAACCGCGTGAGCATCACCGCGCCGAGCAGCATCGTCGACGACCTGGTTGCCTTCGCCGAGACCCTCGACCTGCGCCAGCCGCAGGTGAACATCAAGGCCAAGATCGTGCTCGTGAACCGCACCGATCTGGACGCCCTCGGCATCAAGTACGATCTCGGCTCGCGCAACCAGTTCTTCAATCGGGTGATCCAGCGCACCGACAGCCTGGGCAACACGGCAAGCCCCTCGGATCCGCCCACCGTTCTACTCGGCGGAAACACGGTGTCCGCCATCGCGAACGCCTCCGGCCAGATCCAGGGCTCGGCGCTCCAGCTCATCTACTCCACGGCGCTCGGCGGCTTCGACTTCTCCACCTTCCTCGACGCGCTCCAGCAGGTCTCCCTGCTCGACGTGCAGTCCGAGCCGAGCGTGACGCTGCTCAGCAACACCTCCGCCGAGCTGATCTCCGGTTCGCAGGTGCCCTTCGTGCCGACCGCTGGTGGCGCGGGAACCTCGCTCACCGGTCCCATCACGGTGGAACGCGTGCAGACGGGCGTCACCCTCCGCGTCACGCCCAGCGTGACGAACAACCGGCAGATCATGATGAAGGTCGAAGCCGTCAACTCCGGCGCCACCTTCTCGCCGAACGGCACGCTGATCGACAACAACAGCACGTCGTCCACGCTTCTCGTGCCCGACGGGCAGACGGTCGTCATCAGTGGCCTCACGCAGACCACGGTGCAGCTCACGAAGTCCGGCATCCCCCTGCTCGTCGACCTTCCGGTCATCGGGCGGTTGTTCGGCTACACCAATCGGCAGGAAACGCGGCGAGACCTGCTCGTGCTGATTACTCCCCATATCGTCGACGAAGGCCAGCAGTCCACCGAGGCGGGGCGGCGCTAAGCCGCCCCGTGGAGCACATATGACCTTCCTGCGTATCCCCGCGCGGCTTGCCGCGCTCGCTCTTGGCAGCCTGATGATCGCGAGCTGCGACTCGCGGCTGCCCACATCCCCTGGCGGCAGCGGCAGTGGCGGCGATCCTGGTGATCTCACCGCGCCGACCATCAAGTTCGCCCTCTCCGCCGGCACCAACAACGTCGTCGATCTGGGCGCGACGCTCAACGTCATCGTCACCGCCACTGACGACAACGGCGTGGAGACGCTGAACACGACGCTGAACAACGGCGCCTCCGTGATCGGCGCCGATACGTCGACGTTCAAGCCGACGCAGAAGACCAGCACGCGCACCGTCGCGGTGCCCATGTCCGGCCGCAAGGATGGCGACAAGATCGTCATCCGCTCCACCGCCGGAGACGCGTCGCTCAACTTCCGGACCGACTCGATCATCGTCACGATCGCCGACACCACGGCGCCGAAGATGACGATGACCTCGA
Source organism: Gemmatimonadaceae bacterium (assembly GCA_036377775.1). Classification (GTDB taxonomy): domain Bacteria; phylum Gemmatimonadota; class Gemmatimonadetes; order Gemmatimonadales; family Gemmatimonadaceae; genus AG11. The sequence goes on from DASUXT010000103.1 coordinate 4,523, forward strand.
AGGCGGTCTCGAACGATCCGAACATGCAGGGCGGCGACTCGCTCGACGTGCAGGTGACGGCGAGTGACAGCTCGGGCATGCAGCAGGTCGGCTATCGCGTCTATCGGATCGGCGGCGCCGACAGCACCACCGTCGTGTTCGGCGACTCCGTGAGCGGCACGGCCGGCAGCACGGTGGCGCAGGGCTCGTTCAAGCGCCTGCTCGCCACGTCCATGAACATCGGCAGCTACCGCATCGTCGGCTTCGCCACCGACAACTCGGGCCGCGTGACGAATCCTGGCCCGACGCTCCAGTTCACCATCGTGGATGCCGAGAAGCCCACGCTGTCTTTCGTCGCGCCGGCCCCCGGTGCCACGCTCAACATCGGTGACCAGCTCTTCGTCCGCGTGAACCTGCACGACAACGTGGGCCTGAAGAACGTGAAGTTCTATGCCGTCTCGCCGCGAGGAGACATCGCCCTCGGCACCGCCGACACCGTGATGCGCTACGACACGCTCACGGCGCCGCAGAACGGGGCGCTCTTCCGCACCGGCCTCACCGACACGCTCGACCTCAGGCGCTTCCTGTCGGCGAAGACGCCGGTGGACACGCTGCCAGGCAAGCTGCTCGTCTACGGCGTCGTCACCGACATGGCGGGCAACGTCACGCGCGACACGGT
>DASUXT010000104.1:0-22389 GCA_036377775.1 Gemmatimonadaceae bacterium
CGCACGACGCGCGGCCCGAACGCCGAGGTCGTCACGCCGTTGTCCGCCATGTACGTCTCCACGTAGCCAGCCACGTTCGCCGAATCCCCTTCGCGCCAGCGCGCGAGATCCACCGTCGCGCCGTCGGGGGAGTAGACCCACCCGCGGTCCACGAGCACGGCGGTGTCGTTCCCCGCCAGGCGCACCGGCGTGAAGATCTCCGCGCCGGGCGAACCGCCACGTGTCCGGCTGGCGAGTACCACCTCGTTCGCATAGTCGTAACGACCTTCCACCCGCGCCGCCCGGTAGTGCGCGGCCGCCGTGTCGCGCGGAAGCGCGCGGAAGTCCACCGGTGGATCGAGACGCTGCGCGGCGACCACCGCGTTGTGCGCGCGGCGCTCGTGCAGCCGGGAGAGCTGCCAGAAGCCGAGGCGGACGAACAGCGCCGCCGCGCCGATGGCGAGCGCGCAGAAGATGACCGTGCGTCGGGACATGCCGGAATGTAAGGCGCTGCGGGCGTGCGACGCGTGCGCGGGACGTCAGAACAGCGACATCTGCTCGCCGAGGCTCTCCGGGTCCACCGGCGTCTGCTTCAGCATCCGCTGCAGCTCGCGGGCACTTTCCGGAGAGTGGCCGGCGAAGTGGTTGTTCACGTAGCCGTAGACGCTCACCCCCTTGAGGGTGAGGGGCCAGAGCACGCCGGCCCACTGCTCCAGCTCTCCCATGCGATCGATCTGGATGCGCGAGTAGTCCACGATGTCGCGGTTGGCGCCCATCCACCGGACGTAGAGGAAGTTGGTCGTCGGCCGCGTGGCCAGGGCGAGCATCTGCTTGCGCGGGATCCAGCGCGCGTCGGTGAGGGTGAGCCCCACCTTGTGCTCGGCGAGGAGCGCCAGGACGCCATCGGTGATCCAGCCGCGCTGCCGGAATTCCACGCTGAAGCGGATGTCCTCCGGGAGCTTCGGCAGCATGCGCGCGAGGGCGGGAAGCTCCACCGGGCCGAAGTCGGGACCGAGCTGGATGAGCACGGGGCCGAGCTTCTGTCCGAGCTCGCGCGCGCGATCGTAGAACAGCTCGGCGACATCGTCGGAATCGCGCAGGCGGCGCTCGTGCGTGATCTCCTGCGGCAGCTTGAGCGCGAAGACGAAATGCTCGGGCGTGCGCTCGTACCACCCGCGCACCGTCCTCACGGGCGGCACGGCGTAGAAGGTGGAGTCCACTTCCACGGTGTCGAACGCGCGCGCGTAGATGGTGAGGTAGTCGGCGGGGCGCGTGCCCGACGGGTAGAATGGGCCGACCCAGGCGTCGTAGTTCCATCCCTGCGTGCCGATGCGGATGCGCGCGCTCATGCGGGGAATGGGCGCCCCCGCAAGCGTGCTGTCAAGCGCGCGAAATGCCGGACGTCGGTCCCGATCTTGCCCGCTCCATGCGCAGAACCTTCAAGGAGCGACCATGGACAATCGCGATCGCATGAACGAATCGACGGACGCGCGACTCGAACGCGCGAAGGACGAGGCGCTGGGCGCCCATGACGACCACCCGAGCGTGGGCGACGAGATCGGCGAGGCGGTCGGCGGCATCGGCGGCGTGATCGCCGGTGCGGAGATCGGCGCGATCGCCGGCCCGGTAGGCGCCGTGATCGGCGGCATCGCCGGCGCGATTGGCGGGTGGTGGTCCGGCCGCGCGGTGGCGGAGGCGACGGACGCCATCTCGAATGAGGACGAGGAGTACTACCGCAAGGTGTGGGAGGGGACGGAGAACCGCCCGGCCGACCGCTCGTTCGAGGATGTGCGTCCGGCCTACTACCTTGGCCACGTGGCAGCGAACAATCCGGACTACGCGAACCGCAGCTGGAGCGAGGTGCAGGAGGACCTGTCGCGCGGGTGGAGCGAGGATCACGCGCGGCGCTACGGAAGCTGGTCGGCGGTGAGCAGCTACGCGCAGACGGGATACGAGCGCGGACGCGCCACCCTGGCGGATCGTGGCCGGAGCACGGCGAATGCCGGCGAGGGGACCTTCGACCGTGCGCCGACCCATGCCGAGATCCGGAACGAGGAACGCAATCGCTGACCGCGCACGCTGCGTGATGCACGACGCCCCGCTGCGAGTGACCGCAGCGGGGCGTCTTGTTCCGGGGGTGGAGATTCGTCTCAGCGTTGCACGACGGTCGTCGTCCAGTTCGCCGTTTCGGCGAGTGAGGCGCGCGTCTGCTCGAGCGAGTACGACGGCTCGGCGAACGCCGACAGCCCCTTCCTGAGCAGCCATGCGCCCACCGCGAGCTCGATCACCCCGGTGACGAGCGCGCCGAACCACATGTGGCCGGACATCAGCCGGCCAAGCAGCGACGTGAGCAGCAGCGTCACCGCGACGAGCATGACCACTCCAGCGCCGAAGGCGAGCGCGAGCCACAGCACGCCACGCGTGGCGCGGCGCAGGCTTTCCTTCGCCTCGATCTTCGCCAGTTGCACCTCGTCGGTGACGAGCCGCTTGGAATCATTCGTCAGGCGACGGATGAGGTCGGGGATCCCGGTGTCGGGATCGGCGAGCAGCGGTCGTTCTGGGGTTCCAGCGATCAGCGGTCGCGCAGTCACGTGCTCCTCCGGGTGGCCCTTGGCTCATCCGACCCGGGGCAAGAGACGTTCCGCTCGGTGCGCTCTTCGGGCCCCCGCGGCTCCACGAAGACTTCCGCCGCCAGTCCGACCCCGATGGCGCGGGTGGTGCCGGTGTTCTCGCCCACCCAGAGGGTGATCGGCCCGTCGTATGGTGCTCGGTCGAGGATGCGCACGAGGGCACCCGGGCGGATGCCGAGCTCGGCCAGGTAGCGCAGCCGCTCCGCGTCCTCATCCTGGACGCGACGCACGCGAACGCGCTCGCCGACCGCGGCACCAGCCAGCGTGCGCAGGGGTGCCTCCTCCACGCGGCCGTCGCGGGTGGGAATCGGCGCGCCATGGGGGTCTTGGGTGGGATTGCCGAGCCTGGCCGCCATCCGCTCGATGAGCTCATCGGACGCTGCGTGCTCCAGCCGCTCGGCTTCGTCGTGCACGCCATCCCACTCGTAGCCAAGCACCTCGATGAGGTAGCACTCGAGGATGCGATGCCGACGCAGGGTGCGCAGCGCCGCCTTGCGTCCCGCGCCGGTCAGCCGCACGCCGCGATATGGCTCGTGGGTGATGAGCCGCTGTTCGGCGAGGCGCCGCATCATGCCGCTGACCGACGCCGGCGAGATGGCGAGCCGGTCGGCGATGTCGTTGGTGCTGGCCGGCGCACCGATGCGCTCGAGGTCGTAGATCGCCTTGAGGTAGTCCTCGACTGGCGCGCTGAGCGGAGGAGTGGCGGCAGCACTCACGACGGACGCAGCCGGCGCGGCGTGCCGCGGACGAGCAGCACGGGGATGGTCGTGTGATGGCGCACGTCGTTCGCCACGCTGCCGCGGATGAGGTCCTGCAGCCCGCGATGGCCGTGGGTGCTCATCGCGACGAGGTCGCACCCTTCACGTTCGGCGGCGGCGGCGATCTCCCTGGCCGGATCACCGCCGGCGAGCACGCACTCCACTTCGATGCCGAGCTGCTCGAGCGCGTCGGCGCGCGACTCGATGTACTCGCGGTCCTGCTTCATCTCGGCGCTCTCGCGCAGGGCGAGCGCCTGCTGGTTCCGCGCCGCCCAGCCGTCCGCCACGTGAATGAGCACCACCGACGACGCGCAGAGCCGCGCGAGGTCGCGCACGTGGGCGAGGATCGCGTCGTCGTAATCGGAATGCTCGAGCGGAACGAGAATGCGGCGATACATCGCGGTACCGGGTGCACGTGCGGACATCGCTCACCTCAGGTGAGCCACCCCCACACGGTCTGGACGAGCAGCAGGATGTTCAACGCCGCGATCACCCCTGCCACGAGATAGGCGACGACCTTCATCCAGGGAGGATTCGCGAACCGGCCCATCTTGACCCGGTCCGACGTGAACATCACCAGCGGGAACACGGCGAAGGACAGCTGGAGGCTCAGCACGACCTGGCTGAGCAGCAGCAGGTGCGCCGTACCGGACACGCCACCAAAGATGGCCATCAGTGCCGCCGGCACAATGGCAATCATCCGTGTAATCAGGCGACGCAACCATGGCCGGATACGGATCTCGAGGAACCCCTCCATCACGATCTGCCCCGCCAGTGTGCCCGTGATGGTGGAGTTCTGTCCCGACGCCAGCAGCGCGAGCGCGAACGCGGTGCTCGCCCCGGCACCGAGCAGCGGCGTGAGCAGCTTGTGCGCGTCCTGGATCTCCGCCACCTCGTGATGCCCGGTGGTGTGGAAGCTCGCCGCGGCCACGATGAGGATCGCCGCGTTGATGAACAGCGCGAAGGTGAGGGCGAGGGTGCTGTCCACGAACGCATAGCGCACCGCCTCGCGCTTTCCCTCCGTGGTCTCCGCGTACTTGCGCGTCTGCACGATGGACGAGTGCAGATAGAGGTTGTGCGGCATCACCGTGGCGCCGAGGATGCCGATGGCCAGGTAGAGCATCCCGGGATTGCGCACGATCTCCGCGCTGGGGATGAAACCCCGGAACACCGCGCCCACGTCGGGCCGCGAGAGGAAGAGCTCGAAGGCGAAGCAGAGGCCCACGGTGGCGACGAGCGTGATCACCAGCGCTTCCAGCACGCGGAAACCGCGGTGCTGCAGGTACAGCAGCACGAGCACGTCGAGCGCGGTGATGAACACGCCGACCGGCAGCGGGATGCCGAACAGCAGGTCGAGCGCGATGGCCGACCCGATCACTTCGGCCAGGTCGCACGCCGCGATGGCGATCTCGCACATCAGCCACAGCATGACCGACACCGGCTTGCTGTAATGGTCGCGGCATGCCTGGGCGAGGTCGCGCCCGGTGACGATCCCCAGCTTGGTAGCGAGCCCCTGCAGGAGCACCGCCATGAGGTTGGAGAGGAGGATGACGCTGAGCAGCGTGTAGCCGAAGCGCGATCCGCCGGCGAGGTCGGTGGCCCAGTTGCCCGGATCCATGTAGCCGACCGCCACGAGATAGCCGGGGCCGGCAAAAGCGAGCACCTTTCGCCAGATCGACTTTCCCGAAACCGGGACCGAGCGATAGACCTCGGCGAGGCTCGGCGCCACGCGCGCGCGCCGCCAGCCGGTTTCGGGCTGCGGCTCTGGTTCCGGTTGTGAGCTATGGAGGCGGACGGACATGGATTTCCGGTGTGGCCCGTAGTCGCCAGATGGACGACGAGCGGATATTTAGGGTAACCTAAACATTTTTCGCTGGGAGACTAGAGTATGGACGTCACCGGTCTTGGGCAGGTCGCGCTCACGGTGTCGGACGTGGCGCGCAGCGCGGCGTTCTACCGCGATGCGGTGGGGCTGCGGTTCCTGTTCGCTGCTGGCCCTTCCCTCGCCTTCCTCGATCTCGGCAACGCGCGGCTGATGCTCTCGGCGCCGGAGGGCGCCTTCACGCCGGGATCGGGCACGGTGCTCTACCTGCGCGTGGCCGACATCCTGGCCTCGCATTCCGCCATGCGTGCGCGCGGCGTACCGTTCGTGGACGAGCCGCATCTCGTGGCCCCGATGCCGGACCACGACCTGTGGATGTGCTTCTTCAGGGATCCCGACGGTCACACCCTCGCGCTCATGTGCGAGCGGCCTAAGGGCGCGCGCTGACGACGTTCAGCCCGCGGCGCGCGGCGGCGTATCGTCGTCGAAGGAGGCGCCGACCGGTGGCACGCCGGCGTAGTCCATGAACTGACGCAGCACGCGCTCGGTGAGCCCCCACACCGTGTACGCGCCGTGGCGGAACACGCTCACGCTCCGCTCCACGCCGCGAACCGTCACGAGGCCGGTGCCCCACGCGGTGGGCGTGCGCAGCTCGGCCAGCGGGACCCAGAACGCGGCGGCTACTTCCTCGCTCGGCACGATGCGCACGTCGCGGCGTACGAGGGCCACATACGGGCGGATCACGAGCGGCGGCAGGTGCGGCGATATGGGGCGCAGGTCGTCGAGGTGGCCGAGCACGCGGCCGTCGCGCGCGATGTCGACGCCGGTCTCCTCGTACGTCTCGCGGATGGCGGTGGCGGCGAGGTCAGCGTCGCCGGGCTCGGCGCGGCCGCCGGGACAGGCGATGTGACCGCTCCACGGATCGCGCTCCGCGACCGCACGCTGGATCATCAGCAGCTCGGGCTCGTTGTCCGGGCGGGCGCGCAACGCCAGCATTATCGCTGCGGAACGGGCTCCCTCCGGGAGCGGAATCTCGCGCCCCGGACGCTCGGCGAGCGAACGCTCGAGCTGCCTGACGACGGGGTGTGTCGCGAGCCGGCCCACTTCAGTCGTCCACCTCGCCGCCGGCTTCGGCCCAGCCACGGAATCCACCAGCCAGCGAGCTCACCTTCTCATAGCCCATCTGGTGCAGCGTGTCGGCGGCGAGCGCGCTCCGGTTGCCGCTCGCGCAATAGATCACCACCTCCGCCTCACGCGGCACGGCACCCTCGATCTTCGATTCCAGCGTACCGCGCGAGATGTGCAGCGCGCCCGGAATGCGGCCGAGGTTCACCTCCTGCTGGTCGCGCACGTCGAGAAAGGTGACGTCACCGCGCTTGTGGAGCCCGCGCGCTTCGGCGGCGCTCACTTCCCTGATGCGCGACTTGGCTTCGTTGACCAGATCGGTGCAGCTCTTCATCGAGGCTCGCTTGGTAGCAGGGTGCGATGCGCCGTGTACGTGACCGGCATATCAGGATGGCACTACATGAAGTGTGCGCGCGCCGGCGTCGAGCTCGGCGCGCGCGCCGATGGGAATCGTCCATTGATCGGCGATGTGGCCGAGCGGGATCCCCGCCAGGGCGGGCACGCGCGCCGCAGCGGCGACATCGCGCAGGATCTCGTCGAGCGAGCAGGACTCGGTCTCGGTCTCGTCGGCGCCTTCGGTGAACTGGCCGACGGCGATGCCGGCCAGGCGATCGAAGGCGCCGGAGAGCCGCAGCTGCTGCAGCATGCGGTCGATCCGGTAGTTCGCCTCACCCACGTCCTCCAGGACGAGGATCGCCCCGGTGTAGTCGGGCGCGTAGGGGGTGCCGGCGAGCGCGGCGAGCAGCGCAAGGTTGCCGCCGACGAGCCGGCCAGCGGCGCGGCCGTCGCGCAGCGTGCGTGCGAGAGGTGCACTGCCGCACGAATCGACCTGCGCCACCACTGCGCGCACGAGCGAGTCGCGCGAGAAGTCCGTGAGCTCGCCTCGCGCCGTGGGCGCGTGGTAGCTGACGACGCCGCAGCACACGTTCACGGCGCAGTGGAGCGCGGTGATGTCGGAGTAGCCGAGCAGCGGCCGCGGGTGGCGGCGCATCGCGTCGTACTCGAGCGCGTCGAGGATGCGCATCGCGCCGTAGCCGCCGCGCAGACACCAGATGCCGTCCACGTCGTCGTCTCGCAGCGCGGCGTTGAAGTCGGCGGCACGCTCCTCGTCCGTACCGGCGAGGTAGCCATGGCGCGACAGTGCATGTTTCGCGACGACGGGCTCCCAGCCGAGGGAGGTGGCATGCGTGATGGCGGCCTGCAGCTCCTGCTCGCCGCGCAGCGGACCGGCCGGCGCGACGAGCGCGACACGCGCGCCAGCGGAAAGGGGTGATGGAAGCTGCATGTCGCGCAACGTAGAGAGCGCTATTGCGCAGTGCAACGCCGCGCCGGCGCGGCGCACCGAACGTGAACGAACGCGACGGCGCGAGCGTCCTCGTGCATGGGCCGCGGCACCCGATATGCGCTTCCCTCGCCGTCACCCGGAGGAGGCAGGCAGGGAGGCTGCGTGTCGCGCTCCGGGAGATGTCCACTGGCTCAGGAGGACTTTCATATGGCAGATCGCGACCGGAACACCTCAGGCTCATCGAACAGCGACCAGAGCAGCAGGAGCGCCTCGTCGGGAAGCTCGAACCGGGACCTCGGAAGTTCGTCGCAGGGCGACGGACACTCCGCGTCGGACCGGGATCGGCACGCGTCGTCGAGCGGCTCGAGCACGGGCGGTGTCGGGGGGAGCTCGGGGTCGTCGAGCTCGCAGGGGGGTGCCCGCAACGCGTCGGGCAGCTCCTCCTCCGACCGCTCGAGCGGGTTGAGCGGCAGCTCGTCCAGCTCGTCGCAGGATCGTGACCAGAACATCGGGTCCTCCGGCAGCCGGGAGAACTCTGGCGGGATGTCGGGCTCGAGCCGCAGCGGTTCGGGCGGTATGTCGGGCTCCGGCAGCAGCGGCAGCTCGAGTGGCATGTCGGGCTCGAGTGGAAGCGGGCAGTCCGGACGCAGCGCCTCGTCGGGCTCGTCGGGGTCGTCCGGGTCATCGGGCTCCTCCGGGTCGTCCGGATCATCATCGGGCCGCTCGGGAAGCTCCGGCTCATCCGGCAGCAACAGATAACGATCGGATGACCGGGCAGGCGAAGGGCGTTCTCCGTGGAGAACGCCCTTCGTCGCTGCTATGGCAGTGCAGCGGAGATAGCGCACCGCACTTCGCTGTCACGCGCGATGTCCTGATGCCGGTGACCGACGCACGACGCCGCACGATGTGCGCGTGCGTACACTCCGACAGGCAGCAGCGCTGCTCGCGCGCGCCACCACGACCGACGGCCTCCTCGCGCTCGCCGGTGCGCTGGGATTCGACGGTGCAGCCATTCCCCTCGACGCCGATACCCGCGCCAGCCTCGGCATTCCCGCGACCGCGGGCGACGTACGCCTGATGCGAGGCAGCGGCGCGCTCCGCGCGCTGCTCGTCCTGGCACCAGCCGGCCCGCCACTCCGTACGGCGCTCACCCATCTCGCCACATCCCTCGCGCGCCGCACGTCCCACGTGTTGTGGACCCTGATCGCGGCGTCGAGCGACGGTGACGAAGCTGGCGTCGCCTGCTGGACGGGGGAGCAGCGGCCGCCGCGACTGGCCGCGCTGCTCGTCCGACCCACGCAGGTCGTGGCGAGCGACGCCGAGACGTTGTGCTCGCTCGAGGCGGCCAGCGCGGGCGACGACCTGCTGGTGCACACGCGCTGGTGCGAGCTGCTCGGCCGCGCTGCGCTGTCGCGCCGCTTCTACCGGGTGCTGGAGCAGCGCGTTTCCGCGCTTGCCGGCTCGCTCCCGCGGATGCCGGAGCCGGACCGTGCCGAGCTCGCGCTCCTCTGCGCATCGCGCCTGCTCTTCCTCTCCTTCCTCCAGGCGAAGGGGTGGCTCGATGGCGATCGCGCCTTCCTCGCCAACCGCTTCGACGCGTGCATGGTCAGGGGCGGTGGCTTCCACGCGCGCGTGCTCGAGCCGCTCTTCTTCGGCACGCTCAACACGCCGCCACGTCGGCGCGCCGCCGCCGCTCGGGCCTTCGGCGAGATTCCGTTCCTGAACGGCGGCCTGTTCGGGCGCACGCCGCTGGAGCGGCGACACGCGAAGGCGCGCTTCTCCGACGAGGCGCTGGGCGAGCTGTTCGGGCAGCTGCTCGGCGCCTACCGCTTCACGGCGCGCGAGGAGCACGCGCTGTGGTCCGAGGTGGCGATCGATCCTGAGATGCTCGGCCGCGCCTTCGAGTCGCTCATGGCGGCGCGGGAGCGGCGGGTGAGCGGCGCCTTCTACACGCCGCACGCGCTGGTGGCACAGGTGGCGGACCACGCGCTCGTCGCCGCGCTCGCCTCCGACTCCCTGGACGCGTCGTGCGTGGAAGGTGCGCTGCGCGGCGATCCGGTGTCGACCGACGCCGGCGGCCTGCTGCGCGAGCGCATGCACTCGCTCACCGTGCTCGACCCGGCGTGCGGATCGGGCGCGTTCCTCGTCTACGTGCTCGAGCGCCTGACGCAGCTTCACCTCGTGGCCGGCGACACCCGCGGCGTGGCCGCCATCCGGCGCGAGGTGCTGACCCGCACCATCCACGGCGTGGACATCAATCCGACGGCGGTGTGGCTGTGTGAGCTGCGCCTCTGGCTGTCGGTGGTGATCGAGAGCGACGAGACGCGGATGTCGGCCGTGCTGCCGCTGCCGAACCTGGACTGCAACGTGCGCGTTGGCGACACCCTCGCCGGCGACGCGTTCGACGAGCCGGTGGCGCTCGTCGGGCCACCGCAGGCACTGGCGCGACTCCGTGAGCGGTACGTGCGCGCCTCGGGCGCCCGCAAGGCGACACTGCGTCGCGCGCTCTCGCGCGAGGAGAGGCGTCGCGCCCTGGCCACGATCGACTTCCAGTTGCTGCGCATCTCCTCCCAGCGGCGGGAGTGGGTGCTGGCGCGACGCAGCCCGGACCTGTTCGGTCAGCGCGACCGCGGCTCGGAACAGTCGGCACAGTCACGGCGGGAGCTCCGTGATCGTGCCGCGGCGCTGCGACGGGAGCGACGCCGCATCGCCGACGGCGGAGCGCTGCCCTTCTCGTTCACCTCGCATTTCGCGCACGTGCACGCGCAGGGAGGTTTCGGGCTCGTCGTCGGCAATCCGCCATGGGTTCGCCTCCACAACATCGCGCCGGCGGCGCGCGAGGCCCTCCGCTCCCGCTATCACGCGTTCTCCGACGCGGCGTGGGAGCCCGCATCCGGCGCCACGCGCGGCCGTGGCTTCGCGCCCCAGGTGGACCTCGCTGCTCTCTTCGCAGAGCGGAGCATTGCGCTCACCGCGGCGGGCGGCGCGATCGCCCTCCTGCTGCCGGCCAAGCTGTGGCGTTCCCTCTCCGGCGGCGGGGTTCGCCGGCTCATCGCGGCGCGCACACAGCTCCATCGCCTCGAGGACTGGACTGACGCGCCCTGTGCCTTCGACGCGGCGGTGTACCCGTCCGTGCTCGTCGCCACGCGGCTGCCGTCTCGACGGCGCTCGGCCGCAGCAGCGATCGCGGATGTCGCCGCGGAGACGAGCTACGCGGTGCGCCGTCATACCCTGGACATCGGCTGGCGCGCCGCGCCGCGAACGACACTGCTCGATGCCGACGACCCGGCGAGTCCCTGGCTCATCCTGCCGAACGAGGTGCGCGCCACCTTCGACGAGCTCCGCTCACGGGGACAGCCGCTCGCCGCGGGGCGGTTCGGTCGCGCCCTGCTCGGTGTGAAGTGCGGCTTGAACGAGGCCTTCCTCGTCAACGACGCCGGCGGCGACCGCGTGTTGGCAGCGGTGGAATGCCAGGGGCGCCGCGGCACGCTCGAGCGCGAGCTGCTGCGGCCGCTGCTGCGCGGTGAATCGGTGCAGTCGTGGCGCGTGCCGCCCTCCTCGCGCGCGATCGTGTGGACGCACGCCGACTCGGGCACGCCACTCGGCACGCTGCCCCCAGCGGCGGCGCGATGGCTCGCACCGTGGCGACGACGGTTGCGTGCCCGCTCGGACCTGCGCGGCACGGGGAGCTGGTGGATGCTGTTCCGCACGGAGAGCGCGGACTTCACGCGCACCCGCGTCGTCTGGAACGACTTCGGGCGCGCGCCACGCGCGGCCATCCTCCCCGCCGGCGACCCAACCGTGCCACTGAACAGCTGCTATGTCCTCCCGTGCGCCGATCCGGTGGATGCCCTGGCGCTGGCCACGCTGCTCAACAGCCCGCTCGCCGCGGCCTTCCTGAATGCCATCGCCGAGCCGGCGCGCGGCGGCTGGCATCGCTACCTGGCGTGGACGGTGGAGCTGCTGCCCGTCCCACGCGAGTGGGGCCGCGCGCGGCGGATCCTCGCTCCGCTCGCCGAACGTGCACTGCTTGGCCAGCCTCCCTCGGAGAGCGACCTGCTTGCCGCGGCTTGTCACGCATATCGGTTGAAGCACGAGGACGTGGCTCCGCTGGTGGCGTGGTGTCGCTGACCGAACTGCGGCTGCGCGCCGCGCGGGCGCGCATGGCCGAGGTCGCGTCGGCCCGCGCGTCGCCGGCTGCGCTCGGGAGCATCACCCTGCAGCCGCACCAGCGGGTCGCCGCCTCGCGCATCATCGAGCAGATCGCGCTGATCGGTGGGTGCCTGCTTGCGGACGACGTCGGCCGCGGCAAGACGTACGTCGCGCTCGCCGTTGCCGGACGCTGGACTCGACCGCTGGTCGTGGTGCCTGCCTCGTTGCGCACCACCTGGCAACGCGCGATGCAGCGATCCGGCGTCGCCTGCGCGATGATCACGCATGAGGCGCTCAGCCGCGGCTCGCTCCCGTCAGGCGATCATGACGGGGTGATCGTGGACGAGTCGCACCGCTTCCGTTCACCGGAGTCCAGGCGCCACGCCGCCCTCGCCGCCATCACGGCCCGTGCGCCGGTGCTGCTGCTTTCCGCCACGCCCCTCCAGAACCGGACGCGCGATCTCGCGGCCCAGCTGGCGCTGTTCCTCGGCAGCGCGGCGTACCGGTGGGACGCGGCGACTCTCGCGCGTTACGTCGTTCGCGGTAGCGACGACCCTGATGGAGCGGGATTGCCGCGCGTTGCCGCGCCCGCCTGGCTCAGCACCGGGCACGACGACGGCGCCGTGCTCCGTGCCATTCTCGCCCTGCCGCCGCCTGCCCGGGCGCTCGACGCCGGCGACGGCGGCGCTCTTCGCATCATCGCTCTCGTGCGCGCATGGGCGTCCAGCCGCGCGGCGCTCACGGCGATGCTCCAGCGGCGCATGCGGGCCGTCACGGCGATCGAGCAGTGCGCAGCGAGCGGTCTCGTTCCCACGCGGCAGGACCTGCATGCCTGGTACGGGGCGGAGGGCGACATCCAGCTCGCCCTGGCGCCAGTGCTCGTCGCATACCGGCCGGAGCGCAACGCGCACGACCTCGTGGACACCGTCAGCGCAGAGCGTACGGCACTCGACCGGCTGCGCGCCTCGCTCCGCGATTCTCAGGATCCCGACCTGGCGCGTGTGGCCGCGCTTCGCCGCCTGCGTATCGAGCATCCTGGCGTGCACATCCTCGCCTTCAGCGAGTTTGCCAGCACCGTGCGTGCCTACTTCAGGCTGCTCGCACCCGAGCAGCGTGTGGGGATGCTCACGGCGAGCGAGGCGAGGATCGCGAGCGGACGACTGGCGCGAGACCAGCTGCTCGACCGCTTCGCGCCGGCCGCCCAGGGAGCACGCGAGCCCGTGCTGCGCGAGCAGGTGACCCTGCTGCTCGCGACGGACCTGCTGTCGGAAGGAGTGAATCTCCAGGACGCGAGCATCGTGGTCCATCTCGACCTGCCGTGGAACCCTGCTCGGCTGGCGCAGCGCTTGGGACGAGTGCGCCGTCCGGGTGGCGCACCGGTGGTGCAGAGCTGGCTCATGTCGCCTCCGGCAACCACCGAGTCGCTCCTTCGTCTGGAGTCACGGCTGCGTGCCAAGCTGGCACGCGCCGAGCGCACGATCGGCCACACGCTCGACGTGATGCCGGCACTGGCTCCGTCCGCCGAGACGTTGACGCGCCACCGCAGGCCGGGCAATCAGGACGTCATCGAGGCCAATGCGGAGACACTTGGCGCGATTGCCGAACGGGTGGCGAGCTGGCAGCGTGATCATCCCGCTGGTCACGCGCGCCGCGGCCCCGAGCCGCTGGTGGCCGCGGCGGAATGCGAGGATGCCGGATGGCTCGCTGCGCTGAGCGATGGCCGGTTGCTGGCCCGCGTCGGCTCGGCACCGCCGGACACGGGCAGGTCCGTTGCGCGCGCCGTGATGCTGGCCGGCGGTCGGGCACGCGCGTGCCGCGACGCCGAACGCTCGTCAGCCCTTGCCGGCGCGGCAGGATGGCTCGAACGCGAGCGGCTGGCGCGCGTGTGTGGCATGCGCGACGAGCCGTCGACGCTCGACGCCGCGATCGAGCGCCGCATCGCCGGCGTGCTCGCGCGCTCGCCGCGTCATGCGCGCATCCACCTGCTCGACCTCGCCGCGCGGCTTCGCGCGCATCTCGGGCGCTCGCGTCCGCTCGGCGCCGAGCGCGAGCTCGAGCGGCTCATCAGGATGCACGTTGCCCGCTCACTCGACGACGCCACCTGGCTCACGCACTCGCTCGGCGTGATGGAGCATGAGCCCGCACGGAGACTCGGGGCGGAGTCGGTGCGCCTCGTTGTGCTGATCGTGCTCGGCCCGCGAGTGGAGGCGTGAACGCATCAGCGATAAGGGTGATGCACCGGCGACCACCGGGCGATGCGCCCCTTCGGCCCAACCGCCCATCCGCTCCCGTCGCGTGCGAACGCCACGCTGTTGTACGCGACCGAGTCCACTGACGCCCAGGTCACGCCGCCATCGTGCGAGAGGTCGGTGCCGGTGAGCCCGACGGCGACGAGCGTCCGGCCCTCCGACTTGGGAAGGAAGGCGACGGCGGAGCGATAGCCCGCCGGCGAGGAGGCGCTGTCGGCCAGGGTCCACGTGATGCCGCCGTCGCTGGTCACGGCGAGGTTGCGCCCGCGCAGCGCCGGCTGCTGGTAGTCGCCGCCTGAAATCACGCCGTGCCGCGCGTCGCGGAATGCCGCCGAGAAGATTCCCGCCGAGGAGACGCCGGCGCGCAGCGGCGTGTCGTGCACATCCCACGTGTGTCCGCGATCCGCCGAGTGGTAGATCCGCGCGACGGCGGCACCTCCGGACACCAGCCACGCGTCGCGGTCCCCACCGACGATCAGGCAGGTCCCGCTCGCCGCGAAGCCACCTTCACCGGGAAGTGCCGCCGGCATTCCCGACGCGGGCATCTCGTGCCACGTCTCGCCACCGTCGTCGGTGGCGATGATGAGGAAATGTCCGTCCACCGGATCGCTCATCGCGATGCCGTGCGTCGCGTCCCAGAACTGGATGGCGTCGAAGAACGAGCCCTTGCGCGTGCTGACGAAGCTGAGCGACCAGGTGCGGCCCCCGTCCCTCGTGCGGTAGATCCGCGACGAATCGCCGATGCTGAGTGCGTGCGCGACGTCGTGCGACGTGGCGGCGATGGCCCGGAAGTCGAGCGCCGTCGCGCCGGCTATGGTATCACGCTCCCATGTGCGGCCACCGTCGGTGGTGCGCAGCACGGTGCCACGCATCCCGCTCGCCCACACCACCTGCGGGGACACGACACTCAGCCCGCGCAGCTCGACGTCCGTCGGACCCGTCACCGTGCGCCACTGCGCACCGGACGCGAGCGTGGGGACGAAGGTGATGGGCGTCACGAGCAGACCAATGAACGCAAACGGATGACGGACGTAACGACGCATGATCGATGAGGGCGCGGAGTGCGTGAACGGACTGCGCGAGGTACGGAAGATGCCACCCATACCCGTGAAGCGCACGACGCCCGTGGACGTGGCGGGCGAAACCGCCCACTGGGAGGCCAGCATGATGACGGGAGGAGACCGCGAATCGTTCGCAACGCACGTGATCGAGGAGGTGCGACGCTGGCCCGGCGTCGAGCTGCGGCCGCACGCCAGCGCCACGACTCCCGGCGAGTCCGACGGAGTGGAGTTCCGCCTGTTCGGCCGGCAGATCGGCCACGTGCACAGCGACTGCTCGGTCCACCTCTCGCTCACGAAGGCGCTCAAGGCAAGCCTGCTGGCCGAGAATCTCGCCGACCCGCTGCCACTCGCACCGTCCTCGTCGTGGGCGATGTTCAACCCGATGACCGCCGATGATGCCCAGCGCGCCGTGTGGCTGCTGCGCCTGAACTACGTGCGCCTGCGACGCCAGCGCCTGACGCCCCTCGCGGCATCGAGCTCCGCACTGCTGCGAGAGCACGAGGAGGCGCTCGCCACGGTGAGCCCGAAGGTGACGCAGGTGGTGCAGCGCACCCAGGCCCGCCGGAAGCCGAGGCCGTTGCCGTCGCTGGATGCGTGAACGGCGGAGGTGGGACGGTCAGAAGGTTAGAAGGTCAGAAGGTCAGAAGGTCGGATGGTCAGCACCGACCCGACCTTCCCACATTCCGACCTTCAGACCTTCCGCTTCTCACCCCCCCGGGTGCCCCCGGAACACGAAGTACACCGCACCCATGATGCACAGCGCTGCCCAGAGGAAATCCAGGCGGAGCGGCTGCTTCATGTAGAGATACGCAAAGGGCACGAAGACGAGGAGCGTGATCGCTTCCTGCAGGATCTTCAGCTGGCCGAGGGTGAGGGCCGTGTAGCCGATGCGGTTCGCCGGCACCTGCAGCAGGTACTCGAACAGCGCGACTCCCCAGCTCAGCAGGGCGGCGACGTACCACGGCCGGTCGCTGAGATTCCTGAGGTGCGCGTACCAGGCGAACGTCATGAAGATGTTCGAGAGGACGAGCAGTCCGGCGGTTCGCACGATGACGGGCATGATCACCTGGAAAGGGTGGCGGAATCTATCAGCTCTCCGCCCCGGCGAGCGTCTCCCCCTCCACGGCCGCGACGCGCCCTGCACCCAGAAGCCCCCACGCGCTCGAACCGATCACGAGCAGCACACCCGTGACGACGATGGCGTGAGCGATCGCCTGGTCCCGCGGCAGGAGTCCGAGCTCGCCGAGCAGGTAGTTCCAGTCGTGTTCGCCCCCGCCGACGAGGGGAAGCGCCATCGCCCTCGCATCGGCCACGTAGTACGCGATGTGGCCGCAGTTCTGTCCAACCCACCAGAGCGCTACGCTCGCCGCGTGACCGTCGCCTCGACGCGCGAAGTACGTCACGAACGCGAGCGGCATGATGAGCTGGAAGAGCGTGCCGCCGGCGAAGCCGATGAACTCGCCGAAGGGCCCGAATACCAGGTGTCCCGTCTCGTGAATCGCCAGATCGACCCCATCCAGCAGCGTACCGCGCCCAAGGTGGGCGAGGTCGTACAGGCCGTACGCGAGGAGAGCGAGGGTGAAGAGCCGGCGGACCATGACGGCGTTCATGCCCCGAGGACGGCGGCAGCACGCGGAGGGTCACGGCGGCGAAACTGCCTTGCCGGTCCGCCGTAGGATCAGGTGAGCGACGGCTCCGCGTGCCGCCGCGCTACTGCCGATCCGAGGACGACGACATGTGGATGCTCCTGAAGGGACTCGCGCTGCGCTTCGCTGTCGGCCGCACGATCGGCGGGCTGTTCGCCACGCTGCTGCTCGTGCTCGTGCCGATCGCCGGCGTGCTGAAGGTGATCGGCCTGCCGTTCCTCATCGTGCTCGGCGTGATCGGCGCTCCGCTCTTCCTGCTCCTCGCCGCCATCGGCCTCCCCGTCCTCCTCGTGGTGGGGATCGGTGGCGTGCTCCTCGCGCTCCTTGGCGGCCTGCTCGCCCTCGGCGTGCTGGCGATCAAGGTCGTCCTGCCGATCGTGCTGGTGGTGTGGGTGGTGAGGTGGATCCTTGGAAAGAATCGGAGGTCAGGAAGTCAGGATGTCGGGAGCTCGGACGCGCTCTGACATCCCGACATCCCGACATCCCGACATCCCGACATCCTCACGAGTAGTACCTCCTCAACTGCGCCGCCACGCCATCCAGGTCGGGGAACAGCCGGCGCTCGTCGAAGCCGGCGATGTCGAGCTGGTCGCGCACGCAGCTCGATGAATCCCTCGGGATCACGAAGCGCGTGAGCGCATCGAGGAGCCCGTGCTCGTCGAGGAACTCGTCGAACGAGTGAGAGGTATCGGAGCAGAGGGTGAACACCGCCGACTGCGCCGAGATGCGCGCGTCGAGCGTCGGCGGCTCGATCATGCAGGCGAAAGGCTTGCCGCCGTCCCCCTCGTCGATCAGTCGCCACGGGGTGAACTCCCCCCGCCGTCCCACCAGTTCGGCGAGGTCGTGGATCAGCAGCGCGAGCTCGGGGAAGCCGAAGTGGCGGTGCACCTTCATCCAGTCGAGCTGCCAGATGGCGCGGTCGCGCTCCAGCGTGCCGCGCGTCGCGAAGTGCGCAGCGACGAGTGGCGAGTACGTCCAGTCGAGCAGCCGGGTCGGCACGCCATGATGCTGCGCCGCCACCATCAGCTCCCACTCGTTGTCGGCCTGCTGCACGAACGGGCGAGAGTACCGGGCGAAGTTGCGGAGGATGTGCTCCTCGAGCCCGGTCTTGGTGTGCGGGGGGTTCACTCCGCCGAGCCGGTCGAGGCTCGTCAGCAGGTGACGATTGGCGTCGGGTGCGCCATGGTACACGCAGGTGTCCCGCCGGCGGCCCGTGACCGGATCTGGCCGGTCCGGCGTCACCCGGTCAATCAGCTCGCCAAGCGAGCGGACTTCCACCTGCTCCACTTCGTGGATCGCCATGCTGGTCCGTCTTACAAGAACCGTGAAATCGCCACCGCAGCCTCCGCGGACTTCGGCGCGGCCAGCGCTCGGGTCAGACTGGCGGTGGTCCTTCGCGAGGGGGCTGGCGCCGACGACGCGCCCGCGACTGGAAGTAGTGCCAGCGCACCACGCTCATCACCACGAACGCGACTCCCAGCACGATGGCGAGTGGCCAGTCGATGTCCTTCATGCTGCCTCGCCTTCACGGTGCCGCGCCGCGCTCGACGTCACGACCCGATGGAGATGCCGAGGGTGACGATGCTGTCGTGCGAGCCGTTCACCACCCTGCTCGCGCGGCGCATGAAGCCGGCCCGCCCGCCCACGCCGAGGATGACCATCAGGTGCGCCTCGGCGCCCACGTACGTGGTGTGTGGATCGGCATTCCACGGCTCGCCGCTCGTGCGAAGCGCTGCGGCACGCACCGAGAAGCCGGAACCGAAGCGGCCGATCATGCGATAATAGCCCGCTGATACTTCGTTGCCGTGCTGCCCCTGCTCCACCACGGCGAGCACTCCCTCGTTGCGACGATCGCTCAGGTCCAGCGCGCCGCCGGCCGAAACGGAGAAGCGCATCGGTGTGCCGTAGTGAACGCCGAATGCCGGCACCAGTCGCGAGGAGGTCGCGTCCTCACGCTGCGCCCTTGCCGCGCCGGGAAGCAGCACCACGATGGCAAGGAGTGCGGGCACGAGGCGCAGCAGGCGCGAATCCCTCACGCTCCGGCCGATCGAACACACGTCCATCATCATGGCGTCGCCCCCGCGCGATCCAGCGCCCGCTCCACCAGCCCGCCGATCACCACCCCGATCAGCTCCACGATGGCGAGCGTGAGCGGGAACCATGCCGGGTCGTTCGGGAAGCTGTTGCCGCCGCGCAGCGCGGGTCCGGCAGCGGCCACGAACAGGATCAGCGCCAGCACGACCACCGTATACATCGAACGTCCCGCCGTGATGCGCGACGTGGTGAAGCCCCCGGCGAGCGCACCCACCGCTGCAGCGACGAGCTTGCCCCACACGTAGCCGGCAGGGAAAGCGGTCGTGAGCGCGTCCGGGCCGCGCAGCGTGAAGACGCCGGCGACCACCGTCCCGGCGGCGATCAGCAGGAGCGCGACGCCGATCCCCGCCAGCAGCCCGATGGCGGGACGCACGAACGTGGACGTCGGCGGCACGGGCGGCGATGCGCTCACGTCACGCTCACGCATCGGCGTACAGCCGCGCCGGATCAGCCGCGGCCAACTCCACCAGGTAATCAGCCACCTTCGACGCCACCTCGTCCGCGTAGCGCGCGCCCTTCTCCACAGTGGCCTGCGACGGGTTGCCGGTGCCCGTGTCGGCGCTCACCTGCGTCCAGCGTCGCGGCGCCCATGCCCACCCCTCGCGAAGCGCCCCGATGTTCCAGCGACGCTCGCGCCCCTCCCCTGCTTCGTCCAGCGGGCGCACCAGGCCCGGCGCGACGTGCATCATCACGCTCGTCTCGAGCTCGTCGGCATGATCACCAGCCGCACTGAAGATCGAGCTCCGATCGCCCACCTTGTACCAGTTGATCAGCGAGAGGAACACCCGCGTGCGCGGCTGCAGCTCGCGGATCATCTGCCGGAAGTCATTCCCGCCATGGCCGTTGAACACGACCAGCTTGTGGATGCCCTGCCCTTCCAGCGCGTGCGTCAGGTCCGACAACAGCGCCGCCTGCGTGGACGGGTTCATGTTCAGGCAGAGCTTGATGTCCAGCTGCCCCGTGTTCACCCCGAACGGCACGCACGGCAGCACCACCACCTTCGCTCCCCGCTCCCACGCACGGCGCGCCGCCTCGGCAGCCAGGGCATCGCACTGGATGTTGTCCGTGGCGTACGGCAGGTGGTAGTTGTGCGCCTCGGTGGCGCCCCAGGGGAGCACCGCCACCTCGTAGGGGGTGGCGTCGACGGTCTTCCAGGTGCTCTCGGCAAGGATGTACGGGCGGGTCGGCATAGGGCGGAAAATCACCGATGCCGCAGCGGATCGCCAGCGGGCCGCCTCTTGCATACCCGTCCGGTGACGCGATACTCGTGGCATCGCCTCGCCACCCTCCCTGCCATGCCCGACTTCAAGCATCAGTCCAGCGACACTGCCGCGCTCGTCACGCCACCGACTGGCCAGCCCGTGGTCGGCGAGGCACTCGCCGCGCTGCAGGGACGCACGACCCAGATCCTCAACGCGATCGACGACGGCATCTATTTCCTCGACACGGAGGGACGCACGATCTTCCTCAACGAGGCGTCGCAGCGCATGCTCGGCTACACGAACCGCGAGGCGCTCGGCATGTCCATGCACGAGCTCACGCACCATCACTATGCGGACGGCAGCGTGTTCCCGGTGGAGGAGTGCCCCATCCTCTCGTCCGTGACGGACGCGGTGCAGCAGCGGGTGGGTGGCGACATCTTCTGGACGAAGAGCGGCAAGCCGCTGCCGGTGGATTACACCAGCATCCCCATCAAGGAGGGCCGCCGGGTCACCGGTGTCGTCGTCACCTTCCGCGACATCAGCGACCAGCAGCGCGTCGAGGAGCAGGCGACCCGGCTCACCAGCGAGCGCGCCGCGCGGACCGAGGTGGAAGCGGCGCGCGAGGCGTTGCGGGCGAGCGAGGCACGATATCGGTTCCTCGCCGAGGCGATTCCGGTGCAGATCTGGACCGCCACGCCCGACGGCGCGCTGGACTACGTGACGCAGCGGGTCGCCGACTACTTCGGCGTGACGACGGACGAGGTGCTCGGCGCGGGATGGCAGCACGTCATCCATCCCGACGACCTGCCGCAGGCGGTGGAGCACTGGAAGCACTCACTCTCCACCGGCGAGCCCTACGAGGTGGAGTTCCGCCTGCGGGGCGCGGATGGCGAGTACCGCTGGCACATCGCGCGCGCATTGCCGCAGTTCGACGAATCGGGCAAGGTGGTTCACTGGTTCGGCACCAATACCGACATCGAGGAGCAGAAGCGGCTCCAGCGCCAGCCCGACGAAACCCGCCCTACTTGAACCGCATGCCGTTGGGCGCCACGGTGCCCGACTTCGGCATCGAGAACGGCTTCGCGCTGTCCACCTTCGGTCCGGCGCCGTTGGAGCGCGGCGCCTTCGGGCCGCGGTCTCCGCTCCGCGGACGCGAGTCACTACCCGCCTGCGTCTTCATCGTGAGGGCGATGCGATTCCGCTGCAGGTCCACGCTCATCACGCGCACCTTCACCCGCTGGCCCACCGACACGACCTGATTGGGGTCGCTCACGTAGCGGTCGGCGAGCTGTGACACGTGCACGAGGCCATCCTGGTGCACGCCCACGTCCACGAACGCGCCGAAGGCGACGATGTTCGTCACGACGCCCTCCAGCTCCATTCCCTCGCGCAGGTCCTTCGGCTCGGTCACGTCGTCGCGGAACGCCGGCGCCTCGAAGGCCGCGCGCGGGTCACGCCCCGGCTTGCGCAGCTCGGCGATGATGTCACGCAGCGTCGGCAGCCCCACGTCGTCGGACACGTAGCGCGTGAGGTCGATGGCCTCGAGGCGCTTCTCGTCGGCGATGAGCTCGGCGAGGGGAACGCCGAGGTCTGAGGCCATCCGCTCCACCAGCGCATAGCGCTCGGGGTGCACGGCACTGGCGTCGAGTGGGTGTGCGGCGCCCCTGATTCTCAGGAAGCCCGCCGCCTGCTCGAACGCCTTCGCGCCGAGGCGAGGCACGGTGAGCAGCTCGCGGCGCGAGCCGAAGCCGCCGCGCTCGTCACGCGTCTTCACGATGTTCTCGGCCAGGGCGGGCCCGATCCCCGAGACGTGCGACAGCAGCGCCGCCGACGCCGTGTTCACCTCCACGCCGACGTGATTGACCGCGGACACCACCACGTCCTCGAGCCGCTTCTTGAGCCGTTGCTGGTTCACGTCGTGCTGGTACTGCCCCACGCCGATCGACTTGGGGTCGATCTTCACCAGCTCGGCGAGCGGGTCCTGCAGCCGGCGCGCGATGGACACGGCACCACGCAGCGACACGTCCAGTTCAGGGAGCTCGGCGACGGCTACCTCCGAGGCGGAGTAGACCGACGCCCCCGCCTCGCTCACCACCACGACCTGCGGCGGCGTGGCGAGGTTCGCCGAGCGGAGCACCTGGCGCACCAGCGCCTCCGTCTCGCGCGAGGCCGTGCCGTTGCCGATGGCGATCAGCTCGGCGCCGGTGGCGGCGGCGAGCCGCCGCAGCGCGGCGGAAAAACGGTCGGGCTGGTGCAGCATCCACGCATCGGTGTGCAGCACGGCACCGGTGCGCGAAACGGCAGCCACCTTCACGCCGGTGCGAAAGCCCGGATCGAGGCCGATGACGATGCGCTCCCCCGCCGGTGCGGCGAGCAGGAGCTGCTC